>CAZVUW010000097.1:0-11940 GCA_964629825.1 uncultured Actinomycetota bacterium | reverse complement strand
CCGCGCGCATCTTCACGGCGCTCGCGGACGAGAACATCAACATCGACATGATCGTCCAGAACGTGTCGGTGGCGGGCACGACGGACGTGTCCTTCACGCTGCCGACAGCGGACGGACCGCACGCTCTGCGCATCCTCGAGGGTCTGCGCAGCGAGGTCGAGATGGGCGACATCGTCCTCGACGAGCAGATCGGCAAGGTGTCGCTCATCGGGGCCGGCATGAAGACCCACCCCGGCGTGGCGGCCGCCTGCTTCGACGCGCTTGCCAAGGCGGGGGTCAACATCGAGATGATCTCGACCTCGACCATCCGCATCTCGGTGGTGGTCCGCCAGGAGGACATCGAGACCGCGGTGCGCGCCCTGCACGAGCGCTTCAGGCTGGACAACGGGGTGCGCTTCGAGCCCATCGTCGCGGAGGAGTCATCATGAGCCGCTCAAGTGGCGAAAGCGGTAGCGGCCCTGGAAGGAGCCGCTCAAGTAGCGAAAGCGGTAGCGGCCCTGGAAGGAGCCGCTCAAGTAGCGAAAGCGGTAGCGGCCCTGGAAGGAGCCGCAGGACCGTCGCTGTCGTCGGCGCGACCGGGGCGGTGGGCCAGGACCTTTGCCACCTGCTGGAGGAGCGCGACTTCCCCTGCGACGACGTCGTCGCGATCGCCACACAGCGCTCGGCGGGCAGGGTTGTGCGAGTCGCCGGCCGCGAGGTGACCGTGCGCGCCATCGACGAGCCGGGTGTCTTCGACGGCGTCGACCTCGCCCTGTTCTCGGCCGGTGGGGCGGCCTCGCGCCGCTACGCCCCCGAGGCCGTGGCCGCCGGGGCGCTGGTCGTGGACAACTCCTCGGCCTGGCGCATGGACCCGGACGTCCCCCTGGTGGTGACAGAGGTCAACGAGCACGTCCTCGACGAGCGCCCACCGAAGGGCATCGTCGCCAACCCCAACTGCACGACCATGGTGGCGATGCTGCCGCTGAAGGCGCTGCACGACGCCTACCGGCTGGTCGGCTTCACCGCGACCAGCTTCCAGGCCGCGGGCGGGGCGGGCCAGAAGGGGATCGACGAGCTCAGCGACCAGATCGAGCCGCTGTTCGCCGCGGCGGATGCGCTGCGCAACGACGGAGCAGCCGCCGCGAGCAAGGTGAGCGCCGAGGTGTTCGGCAAGCCGCTGGCGTTCAACGTCGTGCCGTTGATCGGCACCGAGCTGGACAACGGCTACACCGACGAGGAGATGAAGCTCCAGAACGAGTCGCGCAAGATCCTCGGCCTGCCGGACCTCGCGGTGGCGCCGACCTGCGTGCGGGTCCCGGTGATGGTCGGGCATGCGGTGCAGATCCGGGCCGTCTGCGAGGACGAGATCCGCTCGGTCGCCGACGCGATCGCCTCGATGGACCACTTCCCGAACCTGATCGTGGACCACGCGCCGACGCCGCTGGAGTACGCCGGCCGCAACGAGGTCGCGGTCGGACGCATCCGCCTCGACCTGGTCGACCCGCACGCGATCAACTTCTTCGTGGTGGGCGACAACCTGCTGAAGGGCGCGGCGCTCAACACGGTGCAGATCGCCGAGCTGCTGGTCGCCAAGGGCCACGTCTGATCCCAGCGTCCCCCGCTCCGGCCGGGATGTCGGGCCGAGGCGTGCGGCGCAGGGCCCGGTCAGCGATCATCGGCGGTGATGAACGAGCTCCTCGAGGACCTTCACTGGCGTGGGCTGATCGCGCAGTCCACCGACGAGGCGGCGCTGTCCGCCGACCTGGACGCCGGGCCGATCACGCTGTACATCGGCTTCGACCCGACGGCGGCGAGCCTGCACGTCGGGCACCTGCTCCAGGTCATCACGCTGCGGCGCTTCCAGCTGGCGGGCCACCGCGCGATCGGCCTGGTGGGGGGCGCCACAGGGCTGATCGGCGACCCGTCGTTCAAGTCGGCCGAGCGCGCGCTCAACGAGGCCGAGGTCGTCGCCGAGTGGGTGGAGCGGCTGCGCGGCCAGCTCGAGCGCTTCCTCGACTTCGAGGGCGACAACCCCGCCCTGCTGGTCAACAACCTCGACTGGACCGGTGAGCTGAGCGCCATCGAGCTGCTGCGCGACGTCGGCAAGCACTTCAGCATCAACACGATGCTGGCGCGCGAGTCGGTCAAGGCCCGCCTGGAGACCGGTATCAGCTACACCGAGTTCAGCTACGTGCTGCTTCAGGCCCTCGACTTCGTGGAGCTCTACCGGCGCTACGGCTGCCGGCTTCAGGTCGGCGGCAGCGACCAGTGGGGCAACATCACCGCCGGGCTCGACCTCATCCGGCGCATGGAGGGCGGCTCGGGCCATGCCCTGACGACGCCGCTGCTGACCAAGGCGGACGGCACGAAGTTCGGCAAGACCGAGTCGGGCGCGGTGTGGCTGGATCCCGCGATGACCAGCCCGTACGCCTTCTACCAGTTCTGGTTCAACACCGATGACCGCGACGTCATCAGCTACCTGAAGGCGCTCAGCTTCCGGCCGCGCGCGGAGATCGAGGAGCTGGCCGAGGCCGTCCGCGAGCGCCCCGCAGCCCGCGAGGCTCAGCGCGCCCTGGCCGACGAGCTGACGGCGCTCGTGCACTCCCCGGCGGAGCGAGACGCGGTCGTGGCCGCCAGCCGGGCGCTCTTCGGGCGCGGCGACCTGACGGCCTTGGACGAGGATCTGCTCGAGGCCTCGTTGGCGGAGCTCCCGCGCGCGACCGTGCACGCCGGCGCGGACGGGCTGCCGCCCGTCGTGGATCTCTTCGCCGAGACCGGCCTGGTCGAGAGCAAGTCGGCGGCCCGCCGCGCCGTCCGCGACGGCGGCGCGCATGTGAACAACATTCGCGTGCCCTCCGAGGACCACGTGCCACGCCCCGAAGACCTGCTCCATGGGCGCTTCCTCGTGCTGCGGCGCGGCAAGCGCCACCTGGCCGCGGTCGAGGTGCTGCGCTCCTAGTCCGGCACCTCGCGCACCAGCAGGTCGCCCTCGGGCCGGAAGCCCATCCGGGCCAGGTAGCGCTGGTGCGCCGGGGACCCCGGCTCGCTCACGACCCGCTCGATGCCGTGCTCGCGGAACGGCCCCGCCGGCCCGTAGAGGATCGCGCCCGGCTCGAAGTCGCGGTGCGGCTCGGTGACGTAGTCGAGGTCGAGGTGGGCGGACCCGTCGTCGCGTCGCAGCGCCAGCACCAGGCCCGCCGGCACGGCGTCGCGCAGGATCCACCAGGCCAGGTGCTCGTCCCGCAGCCCCGAGAACGAGGGCTGGAAGCGACGGATGTCCTCGAAGTGGAACTCGATGAAGCGGCGCAGCACCGCCGAGGCGGGGTGGGCGGGCACCACCTCGAAGTAGCTGCGCACCGAGCGGTCACGCCACAGCCGCCGCAGGTGGAAGATGTTGATCCCGGCGATGGCCGCGTTGGTGAGCGCCACCGGGATCGCGCCTATGAGGATCGCGTAGGTGGCGAACGTCACCGACCCGACCAGGCTCACCGCGCGCAGGCGCAGCAGCGAGGTCATGGTCAGGCTGAGCACCACCAGGGCCGAGGCCACATAGCCCAGCACCTCGACGGCATCGATCGACATGGCGAGCCCCTATCGGCAGACGGCACGCTGACGCTATCCGAGCCGCTCTACACTGCGCGCGCCGTCCGCCGACGAGGTGAGCTCCCGCGTGTCCAAAGCCCCACTGCCCTTCGACCCCATCGAGGAGGCGCGCCGGCAGTGGGTGGCCCACGGCTGGGAGGAGGCCGCCGCCGGCATGGCGGCGGTGACCTCGATCGCGCGGGCGCACCAGATCCTGCTGGCGCGGATCGACGAGGTCCTGCGTCCCTACGACCTCACGTTCGCCCGCTATGAGGTGCTGATGCTGCTGCACTTCAGCCGGGCGGGGCGGCTGCCCATGACGGTGATCGGCACGCGCCTGCAGGTCCACCCGACCAGCGTCAGCAGCGCCGTCGCGCGCCTTGAGCGCCAGGGCTTCGTCGAGCGCACCCGCGACCCCGAGGACCGCCGCTCACGGCTGGCCGAGATCACCGAGCTGGGTCGCGAGCGGGCGCTCGCCGCCACCGAGAAGCTCAACCACACGGTGTTCGCCGACCCCGGCCTCGCCCCGGCCGAGACCGACGAGGTGATCACGGCGCTGCGTCACCTGCGTCGGCGGGCCGGCGACTTCTAGATCACGGCTTCAGCAGCACCTTCACGCAGTCGTCCTGCTTGTGCTTGAAGAGCTCGTAGGCCTCGGGGGCCTCCTCGAGCGGCATGGTGTGCGTGAACACGAACGACGGGTCGATCTCGCCGGCGCGGATCCGGTCCAGCAGCCCGGGCAGGTAGCGCTGCACGTGGCACTGGCCCGAGCGCAGGGTCAGCGACCGGTTCACGATCGCACCCATCGGGAACTTGTCGAGCAGGCCGCCGTAGACGCCGACGACCGAGACGGTCCCGCCGTTGCGGCAGGCCAGGATCGCCTCGCGCAGCGCGTGCGGCCGCTCGGTCTCGAGCCGCGCGAGCTGCTTGCCCTTCTCGTACAGGTCGATCGGCAGCGAGGGGTGGTGCGCCTCCATGCCGACCGCGTCGATGCAGGCGTCGGGCCCGCGCCCGGCGGTCAGCTCCTTCAGCGCGCCGAGCACGTCGACCTCGGTGTAGTCGAGGGTCTCGGCGCCGACGTGCTCGCGGGCGAGCTCCAGCCGCTTGGCGATGCGGTCGATGACGATGACCCGACCTGCGCCGAGCAGGCGGGCGCTGGCTGCGGCCAGCAGGCCGACCGGTCCTGCGCCCCACACAGCGACGGTGTCTCCGTCGGTGATGTCGCACATGTCTGCGCCCATGTAGGCGGTCGGGAAGATGTCGGCCAGCGGCAGGACGGTCTCGTCGGAGAGGTCGGACTCGACCTTCACCGGTCCGACGTCGGCGAAGGGCACCCGGACGTACTCGGCCTGACCGCCGGCGAAGCCGCCGAGCAGGTGGGAGTACCCGAAGATCCCGGCGGGCGAGTAACCCCACATCTTCTCGGCCATCGCCGCGTTGGGGTTGGAGTTCTCGCACAGCGAGTACAGCTCGCGCTCGCAGGAGTTGCAGGCGCCGCAGGCGATGGGGAACGGCACGACCACGCGGTCGCCGACGCGCAGGTTGCTCACCCCGTCGCCGACCTCGACGACCTCGCCGAGGAACTCGTGACCGAGGATGTCGCCCTTCTCCATCGTCGGGACGTAGTGGTCGTACAGGTGCAGGTCAGACCCGCAGATGGCGGTCGAGGTGACCCGCACGATCGCGTCGCGGGCGTTGAGGATGCTCGGGTCGGGCACGTCGGTGACCTCGAGCTTGAGCGTCCCCATCCAGCAGTTGGCGCGCATGTCGATTCCTTGGGTCGGTGGCCGTCAGGCGGGCAGGGGCTGGGCGGGGCGCTGGTGGAGCAGGCGGCTGGTCCGCATGCCCTCGGGCGAGCCGTCGGAGCGGATGACCTCGCCGGTCTCGATGATCTGCTTGAAGCGGCGCAGGTCGTCGCGGATCTGCTGCTCGGGCTCCTCGCCCAGCAGCAGCGCCACGGCGGCGCCGAGGCGGCCGGCGGGTGGCTTGTAGGAGAGCTCGACCGTGACCTCGGTTCCCTGGTCCTGCACGGCCGGGGTGAAGGTGACGGCGCCGGTGGTGGCGACCTTGGAGCCCTCGACGCTGCGCCAGCCGATCCGCCGTCCGGGGACGTCCTCGGTGATCTCCGCGTCCCAGGAGACGCTGCTGCCGGCCGGGCCCCTGGCGGTCCAGCGGGAGCGGCCGTCGCCGCGGTCCTCGACGGACTCGAGGTGGTCCATGAAGGTCGGCAGCGACTCGAGGTCGCGCCAGCGGCGGTAGGCCTCCTCGGGTGTGCAGCGGATGGTCGTGGTCGCCTTGGCGTGCAGGGGACCGCCCAGCCGCCCGCCGCGGCTCGCTGTCATGGCCGCCAGCACGTCCAGGAAGAGGCAGCCGCCGACCACCATCATCGAGCGGTTCAGCCGGCGGGCGTCGGTGCGCTTGCCCCCCATCGCGCCGGCCAGGAGGCCCAGGTGCAGCACGTCGCCGAGGACGCGGCTCCACAGCCAGCCTGCGGCGCGCCGGCGGCTGAGGATCCCGGCGCCGGCCATCAGCTCGTGGCTGCCGATGAAGCGCATCAGAGCGCGGGTGCTCCGAGTGGGCTTCCTGACTCCGACCGTCTCGGCCACGGCGTCGGGCGTGGCCAGCATGGCGCCGGCCAGCCCGAGGCTCACGACGCCCATGGCCTTGCCCAGCCGGTCGCCGCTGGTCCGTGGAAGGGATGTCTCGTTGGAGGCCATGTGGCCCGCTCCTTTCGCGAGGGGGGCCAACATCCCGAGCCACGGGGCGGGTCAAACGCCCGCCGGGCGGGCCGGCTAGGTGACGCGCTCGAACACGGCGGCCACGCCCTGCCCGCCGCCGATGCACATCGTCTCCAGGCCGTAGCGGGCGCCCCGGCGGTCCATCTCGCGCAGGAGCGTGGCCAGGATCCGCGCGCCCGTGGCACCGACAGGGTGACCGAGGGCGATCCCCGAGCCGTTGACGTTGAGCCGCTCGAAGTCCTGGGCGCCCAGCTTCCACTCGCGGGTGACGGCGAGAACCTGGGCAGCGAACGCCTCGTTGAGCTCGATGAGGTCCATGTCGGCAAGGGCCAGGCCGGCGCGGCCGAGGGCGCGCTCGGTCGCCGGGACGGGGCCGATGCCCATGCGCTCTGGACCGACCCCGGCCACCGCCCAGGAGAGCAGTCGCCCGAGCGGGCGCAGGCCGAGCTGCTCGGCGCGTTCCGGCGTGGTCACCAGGCAGACGGCCGCGCCGTCGTTCTGGCCGCTGGCGTTGCCTGCGGTGACGGTCGAGTCGGGGTCCAGGCGCAACCGGACCGGCCGCAGCGCGGAGAGGCCCTCCAGCGTGGTGTCCGGGCGCGGATGCTCGTCGGTGTCGACCAGCAGCGGGTCGCCGCGGCGCTGCGGCACCTCGACCGGGACGATCTCATCGCTGAAGAGGCCCTCGGACTGCGCGCGCACGGCGCGGCGGTGGGACTCAAGCGCGAGCCGGTCCTGCTCCTCGCGGCTGATGCCGTACTCGGCGCGGAGGTTCTCGGCCGTCTCGAGCATCCCGCCTGGCACCGGGTGGGTGGCGCCGCCGGCGGTGACGCGGGCGCGGTCCAGGCGGTCGATCAGCTCGACGGAGCCCCCACGGACCCCCCAGCGCAGGCCGACGGCGTAGTGCTCGACCTGGCTCATGCTCTCGACGCCGCCCGCGATCACGACGTCGGCGACGCCGGTCTGAACCCGCATGGCAGCGTCGAGCACCGCCTGAAGGCCCGAGCCGCAGCGGCGATCGATCTGCAGACCTGGCACCTGGATCGGGAAGCCGGCGTCGAGGCAGGCGACGCGTCCGATGGCCGGTGCCTCGCCGTTGGGGTAGGCCTGACCGAGGATGACGTCGTCGACGTCCTCGGGGGCGATGCCGGTGCGGGCGACCAGCTCGGCGATGACCGTGGCGGCCAACGTCTCCGGCCGCACGGACGCCAGCACGCCGCCGAAGCGGCCGACCGGGGTGCGCAGCGGCTCGCAGATGACCGCCTCGCGCAGGGCCGTCAACGCTCGTCCTCCTGCGGGACGAAGCGCGGCGGGCGCTTCTCGCGGTGGGAGGCGAGGCCCTCGGCCAGCTCCGGGCCGTCGAAGCCGTAGAACTCGTAGGCGAGCGAGGCGTCGAAGGCCGGCCCCATCTGGCGGTACCAGTTGTTGAGCGTGAGCTTGGTCCACGCGATGGCGTTGGGGGCGCCGGCGGCGAGCTCCTGGGCGATCGCCAGCGCCTCGTCGTGCAGCCGGTCGTCGTCGACGCACAGGGACACGAGCCCGATGCGCTCGGCCTCCTCGCCGCTCATGGGACGGCAGGTCAGCAGGTAGTACTTGGCCTTCGCCATGCCGATGAGCAGCGGCCAGCAGATCGCGGCGTGATCACCGGCGGCGACGCCGAGGCGCGTGTGGCCGTCGACGATCTTGGCGCTGCGGGCGGCGATCGAGACGTCGGCGAGGACGCCGACCACCAGACCCGCGCCCACCGCCGGTCCGTGGATCGCCGAGACGATCGGCTTGGAGCAGTTGATGACGTTGTAGACCATGTCCCGCGCCTCGCGCAGGATCCGCGTCCGCACCTCCCAGCTCGCGGCCATGTGCTCGATCATGTCGAAGCTGCCGCCGGCGGAGAACGCCTTGCCGGCGCCCTGGACCACGACTGCGCGGACGTCAGGGTCGCGATCGATGACCGGCCACACGTCGGCCAGCTGTTGGTGCATCTCCTCGCCAACGGCGTTCAGCTTGGGCGCGCCGAGGATCAGCCGCAGCACGCCGGGGCTCGGCCGCTCGAAGGTCAGCGCTGGAAAGGCGGAGTACGGGTCGGTCACGGCTCCCTCTTCGCGTCGTCGGCACGGATCGGGTCAATGATGCACGTCTGCCGCCGAGCCCCGAAGTCGGGGCGCCACGGGAGGGGAGCAACGTGGACGATCCTGCCGCCGATCTCGCCGTCGCCGTCCTGCGCGTGGTCGTCGGGGTGGTGTTCCTGGCGCACGGCTGGAACCACATCTTCGGCGGCGGGCGCATCCAGGGCACGACGCGCTGGTTCGCGTCGCTGGGCATGCGACCTGCCGCCCTGCACGCCTGGGTCGCAAGCCTGACGGAGCTCGGCGCCGGACTGCTGCTGGTCCTGGGGCTGGCCACCCCGCTGGCGGCCGCTGGCGTCGTCGGCGTGATGGTCGTCGCCTTCATCACCGTCCACCGCCGCAACGGCTTCTTCATCTTCCGGCCGGGCGAGGGCTACGAGTACGTGATGACGCTCACGGCTGCCGGGTTGGCGCTGTCCGGGCTGGGCGCCGGTCGCTGGTCGCTGGACGCGGCGCTCGGCTGGTTCTCACCGCCGGGCTGGTGGGGCCTGGGGGTGGGAGCGGCCGGTGTTCTCGCGGCCCTGCTCCTGCTCGCCGCCTGCTGGCGCCCCCCCGCCCCCTGAGATGTTGTTCTCGACGCGCATTCACGCCAAGAACAACATCGAGGTGGGGGGTCCGTGGGGGTGGACCGGGACCGGCGTGGTCAGTAGGTGGTGATCTCGCCGACGACGACGGGCTCGATGGGGACGCCCTCGATCTCCTCGGGCAGCTTGCGCGCGACGGCCGGCTCGGTCACGTAGACGCGGATGGTGCCGTCGCCGATCCCGAACCCGCAGCAGCCGGGCACGCCGGACATCAGGGAGCGCGCACGCTGCTTGACCCGCTGAAGCTCCTCGGCGGAGTGGTCCTGCGGCTGGGGCTGACCCTCCATCGCTCCAGCGTAGCCTGACCGGGGTCATCTCGAACCTGCGCTCGCTGGTGGCTACATGGTCGAGGCCTCGGTCGGCTCGGCCTGGATGATCGTGGCGCCGAAGCGCTCGAGCACCGGCTGGATCGGGTTTACGAACGTGTGGTCGCCGCCGCCCGCGAAGAGCAGGCCGACCGGGGCGCGGCTGGGCGAGTCGACGACCAGCGAGCCCGAGTCGCCCGGCCGGCTGAACGGCCCGCCGACGCCGACCACGGCCATCTGATCGACGAACCAGGCGCTCTCCTGCGGCAGCACGCGCACCCACAGGTCGGCGCTGATGTCCATGACGACCCCGACGGTGTGGCGGGTGCTGCGGCCGTGCTTGCGCACCGAGCGATACAGCTCCGGCGGCACCGGCGGGTTGACGACGCTGCCGATGGCCTCGATCTCCGGCAGGACGTCGCCCGGGTTGAGCACGCGGGCGATGGCGGCGTCGAACGGGTTGGGGTCGCCGCCGAGGGCGATGGGCTCGAAGTCGGTGAGCTCGGCGATCGGCTCGCTGCCGCCGTCGGCCGGGCCTGGCTCGAGGATGGCGTCGCCCACCTGCCCGCGGTTGACGTTGGCCAGCACGTGGTTGTTGGACAGGATGTGCGCGGCCTCGTCGTCGCCGCGGCGGACCAGGCAGCCGAGGGTCCCGGCCGTCACGTCCTTGTGGCCGATCGACACTCCGCAGCGCACCGGTCGGGCGAACGCGATGACGTCGCCGACCGGCAGGACGTCGGTTGGCAGGCCGCCGATCTCATCCGGCACGAGGTCGTCGCCGAGGTCGCGGCGCGCCAGCTTGCTGCGGACGTACACGCGCAGGGCGGTGTCAGTGGAGACGGTGCCGCCCGTGACCTTGGCGCCGAAGCCCACCCCGAGCACGTTGCTGGCCCAGGGGAGCGGGGCGGCGGTCGCGGCCGCCTGGGCGGCGGCGCTGACGGGACCGGCGCCGAACAGCCGAGCCATCAGCTCCTGCTTGGCTGCGTGTACCTCTGCCGGCTGGACCATCGGTGCACCTCCCGGTTGCGGATGTGGGTCTCATCCAACAACAGGGGTGTCCCTATGCGAGCCGGACCACACCCTCGGCGGCCAGGCGGTCGATCTCCTCGCCCGCGTAACCGGCCTCCTCCAGCACCGCTCGGGTGTCCGCCCCGGCGGGCCGGCGAGGGGTCGGCCGCTCGGGAGGGGTCGTGCCGAAGCGCGGCGCCGGTGCCGGCTGCACCCCACCGTCAGCCTCCAGGAAGGTGCCGCGGGCGGCGTTGTGCGGATGCTCGGGCGCCTCGGCCAGGCCCAGCACCGGCGCGAAGCAGGCATCGGTGCCGCCCAGGAGCTGCTCCCACTCGGAGCGCGTCCTGGTGGCGAAGATCTCCCGCAGGCGGACGCGCAGCTCGGGCCACCGGCTCGGATCGCCGTGGGCGGACCGCTCCTCCGGAGCCAGGTCGAGGAGGTCGCAGAGCTCAGCCCAGAAGCGCGGCTCCAGGGGCGCGATCGCGACCCAGCGCCCGTCGGAGGTCTCGTAGACGTCGTAGAAGGGCGCGCCGCCGTCGAGCAGGTGCACGCCGCGGCGGTCGTCGTGCAGGCCCTGCGCCCGCAGCCCGTAGAACATCGCCATCAGCGCCGCCGCCCCGTCCACCATCGCGGCGTCGACGACCTGCCCCTCGCCGGTGGCGCGGGCGTGCAGCAGCGCGCAGACGACGCCGTAGGCGAGCAGCATGCCGCCGCCGCCCATGTCGCCCACCAGGTTGAGCGGAGGCACCGGGCCCTGGCCGGCCCGCCCGATCGCGTGCAGGGCGCCGGTCAGCGCGATGTAGCTGAGGTCGTGTCCGGCCGCCTGGGCGAGCGGCCCCTCGCGTCCCCAGCCGGTCACCCGTCCGTACACGAGGGCGGGGTTGCGACCCAGGCACTCCTCGGGTCCGAGGCCGAGGCGCTCCGTGACGCCGGGTCGGAAGCCCTCGATCAGCACGTCCGCCGCCTCGACCAGGCGCAGGACCGCCTCGACGCCCTCCGGGTGCTTCAGGTCGATCACCACCGAGGAGCGGCTGCGCAGCAGCAGGTCGTGGCCGAGGTCGGCGGTGGGTGTGCCGCCGGGACGGTCGATGTGGATGACCCGCGCGCCCATGTCCGCGAGCATCATCCCGGCGAAGGGGGCAGGGCCCATGCCGGCCAGCTCGACGATGGTGGTGCCGGTGAGGGGACCCGCCACGGTGCTAGCGATCGAGCGCGCAGGCGCAGGGCGTCGACCCGCAGCGCGGGCAGCCCTCGCCGTAGCGCAGCGCCGCCGTGGCGAGGTCGATCCCGGCCTGCTCGGCCAGCGAGGCGAGCCAGGCGAGGACGTCGGCAAGCTCGCGCTCCTGGTCCTCGCGCGTGCCGCGGAACAGGGCGCGCGACAGCTCGCCGCACTCCTCGGTGAACCACGCGAAGGTACGCGCGAGCCCGCGCTGGGCGTCGCGCTCGCCGTAGAGGACGCGCATCTGCTCCTGGAACGCGGCCAGGTCCAACATCGCCTCCCGGGGCCGAAAGCATGACGCCCACCACGGCCGTGGTGGGCGTCTGGGAGTCGGGATGCCGGGATTTGAACCCGGGGCCTCCACGTCCCGAACGTGGCGCGCTAACCAAGCTGCGCTACATCCCG
>CAZVUW010000096.1:0-12073 GCA_964629825.1 uncultured Actinomycetota bacterium | reverse complement strand
TGGATCGTGCCGCCGACGCGGTAGCCCTTGATGAGCGACAGGTTCAGCGTCTCCGCGACGACGCCCTGGCCGGCGAACGCGGCGTCGCCGTGCACGAGCACCGACATCACCGGGAAGCGGCGCGAGCGGTCCGGCGGGATCTTGTCCATCCGCGCGCGGGCCATGCCGGTGACGACCGGGTTCACCGCCTCGAGGTGCGAGGGGTTGGCGGCCAGGCTGACGGGCAGCTCGTTGCCCTGGCGCGAGACGAAGGTGCCCTCCTCGCCCAAGTGGTACTTGACGTCACCCGACCCCTGGATGGAGTCGGGGTCGACGTAGCCCTCGAACTCGCGGAACAGCTCGGAGTACGACTTGCCGACGATGTTGGTGAGCACGTTCAGTCGGCCGCGGTGCGACATGCCGATCACCGCCGAGTCGAGCCCGGCGTCCGCACCCTCCTCCAGCAGCGCGTCGAGGATCGGGATCAGCGACTCCGCGCCCTCCAGGCCGAAGCGCTTCTGGCCCAGGTACTTCGTCGCCAGGAACTTCTCGAGCGCCTCCGCGGCGTTCAGCCTCGACAGGATGTGCCGCTGGTCCTCGTGGGGCAGCTTCGTCGGCGCACCCTCGACCTGCTCCTGGATCCAGCGCTTCTGCTCCGGCTCCTGGATGTGCATGTACTCGATGCCGATGGTGCGGCAGTACGCGTCGCGCAGCACGCCGAGGATGTCGCCGAGCTTCATGCGGTCGCGGCCGGCCAGCCCGCCGGTGGCGAACTCGCGGTCGAGGTCCCAGATCGACAGCCCGTAGGTGTGCGGGTCGAGCTCGGGGTGCACCCGCTGGAACGAGTCCGACAGCGGGTTGAGGTTCGCGATCAGGTGACCGCGGACGCGGTACTGGTGGATCAGCCTCTGGACGGCGACCTGCTTCTCCTCGGAGATCTCCGAGGCGCTCGCGCCCAGGCGCGGGTTGTCGTCGGTGTGCCAGCGCACCGGCTCGTACGGCACGTGCAGCGACCGGAAGATCTCGTCGTAGAACCCGTGCTGGCCGATCAGCAGCTCGCCGACCACCTTCAGGAACAGCCCGGACTCGGCCCCCTGGATGACGCGGTGGTCGTAGGTCGAGGTCATGGTGATGACCTTGCCGATGCCGATCTCGGCGAGCGCGCGCGGGTCGGTGGCCTGGTACTCGCTCGGGTAGTCGATCGCGCCGACGCCGACGATCACGCTCTGGCCGGGCATGAGCCGCGGCACGCTCCCGACCGTGCCGACCGTGCCGGGGTTGGTCAGCGTCGCAACGGTGTCCGCGAACAGCTCGGGGGACAGCTCGTTGCGGCGGACCTTGCGGACCACGTCCTCGTAGGCGCGGTAGAAGCCGGCGAAGTCGAGGCTGGTGGCGTCCTTGATGTTGGGCACGAGCAGGCTGCGCGACCCGTCCGGCCGCTCGACGTCGATCGCCAGGCCGAGGTTGAACTTCTCGGGCCGCCGGACGTAGGGCTTGCCGTTCACCTCGGTGTAGATCGAGGTCATGACCGGCATCTGCTGGACGGCGCGAACGACCGCCCAGCCGATGATGTGGGTGAAGCTGACCTTGCCTCCGCGGGTGCGTGCGAGGTGGTTGTTGAGGATCCGGCGGTTGACCTCGAGCAGCTTCGCGGGGATGGTGCGGATCGAGGTGGCCGTGGGCACCTCGAGGCTCTGAGACATGTTCTCCGCGATGACGGAGGCGACGCCGCGCAGCGGCTTGGCGTCGGCAGGCACCTCCCCGTTGCCCTTGGCGGCGGCCGGCGTCTTGGCCGGGGCCTGCTTGGCGGGCGGGGCGGTGGCGGCGGGGGCCGGAGCGGCGGTCGGCGCTGCGGCGGCGCCGTTGCTGGCGGCGGGCTTGCCGGAGGCGCTCGAGATCGAGCTCGGCTTGTAGTCGGAGAAGAACTCACGCCAGGACTCGCTCACGGAGTCGGGGTTGGCGAGGTAGTCCTGGTACAGCTCGTCAACCAGCCACAGGTTGGTCGTCCCGAACTGCTTAACGGTGCTTGCGTGGTCGGTCATCGACCGCTTCACCACTTCTTTCGTTTAGTGTTGGAGAGGAGAGTCGGGCTGGCGCCTTCGCGCAGACCCGATGCTATCCCCCGCCTGCAGGGCTGCCTGACGACGGTTCGGACAGGGGCTGCGCCCCGGCGTGCTGGCGGATCCACTCGTACATGGCGATGGCCGAGGCCGCGCCGGCGTTGATCGAGCGGGTCGAGCCGAACTGCGGGATCGAGACGATCAGCCCGACCGCCCCACGTGCGGCTTCGGACAGCCCGGGGCCCTCCTGCCCTAGCAGCAGCATGCAACGCCGCGGCAGCGCGACGCTGCGGAGATCCACAGAACCGGGCAGGTTGTCGACTCCGATCAGCGCCAGGCCCTCGCGCTGCGCCCAGGCGGCGCAGTCCTCGAGCGTCGCGTGGTTGTGGACCTCCAGGTAGGCCTCGGTCTTCATGGCCCCGCGCCGGTTCCACGCCCGGCGGCCGATGATGTGGACGCCCGCCGCCGCGAAGGCGTTCGCGTTGCGCACCACAGCCCCGATGTTGAAGTCGTGCTGCCAGTTCTCGATCGCGACGTGGAAGGGGTGCGCGCGCCGGCGCAGGTCCGCGCGGATCGCCTCGACGGTCCAGTAGCGGTAGCGATCGACCACGTTGCGGCGGTCGCCGTGCTCGAGCAGCTCGGGGTCGTAGCGCTCGTCCTCCGGCCACGGGCGGGGATGCGGCCCGACCCCGACGGGTCTGTCCTGGGTCTCCACGCCCGGCAGCGTAGGCGCAACGGCGCGATCCCTATGACCTGGCGCCCTTGCCCGGACCCTTCGCTCCGGGCGGGTGGGGGCGTTCGCCTGGGCCGTCGCCGCCGCGCTTTCCGGCCTTGCCGGGCGGGGGCGGGGCGTGCTTGCCGGCCTTGCCGGGCGGGGGCGGGGCGTGCTTGCCGACCTGGTTCTCGTCCTTGCGCGGTGGTGTCGCGTCCTCCCCGTGGCCCGGACCCTTCTTGCCCGACGCGCGGGCGGGGCGGGCGGTCGGGCCTGTCTTCCCGTCCTGCTCGCGGTCTCGGAGGTGCTTGTCGTCCTTGGCTCCGCCGCGCTGGTCGCGGGCCCTCTCGGCCTGCGTGGCCGGTCCCGGACCGGGGGTGTGCTTCCGAGCGGCCCGCTGGCCCCAGACCGCGCGTGGTGCGGCTGGCGCCGGTGGCGCGGGTGTGGAGGGCGGGGCGACCTCGGCCTCGGCTTCGTCTGCGGAGGCCTCCTGGGCGCGCTTGAGGACAGCCCGTGCGACCGTGAGGTCGCGCTCGGCCACATCGTCCAGATCGGCGGGAGCGAAGACACCCATCACGGCCGGCATGCCGTCGCCGTCACCTCCGGGCTGACCCAGCGCGGCCAGCACGCCGGTCATCCCCAGGAGCAGCGCGCTGGTGACGGCCAGGCCGACCGCCGAGCGGGTCCGGCCCAGTCGCACGCCGCCCACCTCGCTGCCGCCGACGCTCAGCGGCGCGAGCGTCGCGGGAGCGGGGGCGAGGCGCTCCGCCAGCCGAGCGGCGGCGGGCACTTCGAGGGCGCGCGTCACCAGGTAGCGGTCCGAGCCGTCGTAGACCTCGACCTCGCTGTCGTGACGCGCGAGGCGTCGCGCGCCCTCCACGAAGGCGGCGTCATCGGCGCCGGCGGAGTCCTCCAGGACCGCGACGGTCACAGCCCGTTCCAGAACTGCGTCGCGCGCGCGGTAGGTTGCGCAGCGACCGCAGGTCCCGACGAGCTCGAGCAGCTCATAGCGATCGTCGAGCGTGGCCAGTGGTTGCAACCGGTGTCCTCGCGGGTGGTCGGCGGACGGATCGGCGCCCACCCTGCCCGATCGGACATGCGGCTATGCCTGCTTGCGTATAGGACTTGCGAGTCTGGGCTCGGCCCGCGCGCAGCCGATGCCCGGGATGAAGCAGGAGGCCCGAGATGACAGCGGTGCAGCAGGAGCGCGCCGGCCGGTGGCGCACGGCCGCGCGTCGGCATCGCAGCGACCTGCTGCTCGCGCTCGTCGTCGCGCTCGTCGTGGTGCCGGTCCTCCAGCCCCTCATGGCGCAGCAGGTGTCGCGCTACGCGCTGACCGCTGCCCTGTACGACGACCACACTGTCTCGATCGACGCCTTCGCCGACCGCATCGGGGTGGACCGCGCGGAGCGCGACGGGGTGCTGTACTCGGACAAGGCTCCGGGTCAGCCCGTCCTGGCGATCCCCGCCTACGCCATCTACCGGCTGTTCGGCGGGCTGCGCGGCGAGTACGCCCAGCCCTGGGGTGACCTCGGCCTGTGGGCGGTGTCGCTGGTGTCGGCCGCGCTGCCCGCGATCGCCCTGGCGGTTCTGATGCGCCGGCTGGCGCTGCGCTGCTGTCCCGAGCGCGCCACCGAGGCCGCGCTCGCCCTGTCGCTGGGGACGATGCTGCTGCCGTTCGCCACCCAGCTGTTCAGCCATGTGCTCTCGGCGCTGTGCGGGCTCGGCGCCTACCTGCTGGCCACCCGGGAGCGCGCGACGCCGTGGACGCTCGCCGCCTCCGGCGCGGTGGCGGGTCTGGCGGTCACCGTCGAGTACACGATGGCGGTGCTGGTGATCGTCGTCGGCGTGGTGGTGGCGCTGCGCCACCGGGTGGGTGCGCTGTGGTACGTCCTCGGCGGGGTGCCGATGGCGCTCCTCCTCGGGCTCTATCACCAGGCCGCCTTCGGCGGACCGTTCGAGGTCGGCTACCGGTACTCCCAGTTCGCCGAGCACCAGAGCGGCGTGGTCGGAGTCCGCCCGCCCGACCCCGGCACCACCTTCACGGTCCTGTTCGGCGAGCGGGGCCTGTTCATCCTGACCCCCATCGCGCTCGTGGGCGTGGTCGGGCTGATCCTGCTGCTTGTCCGTCGCGTCGAGCCGCGCCTGGACGCATGGGCCGGCCTGGCCGTCTTCGCCGTCTTCCTCTCGATCATGGGCGGGTGGTCGAACCCCTGGGCCGGGGCCTCACCGGGGCCGCGCTACATCACCCCCGCTCTCCCGTTCCTGGCCGGCGGCGTGGCGTACGCATGGTCGCGCGCTCCGGTGATCGCGACGGCCGCGGCCGTGGTCGGCGTGGTCTCGATGGGCCTGGCGACCTTCACGCTGCCGCTGGCCCAGCCGACCGAGCCCTCCGCGCTGCTGCACTGGTTCTCGCGTGCCCGTGAGGGCGAGTGGGCCGACACCCTGTTGACCACCTGGCTGGGCGACTGGGCGCTGGTGCTGCCCCTGCTGGCGGCGGTCGGCGTCGCCTTCTGGCTGCTGCGTGAGGAGGCCCTGGAGCGGCGAGCGGCCCACCTGGCCTGACCCCGAGGTCCGGCCTCCCAGGGCCCTCGGGTCAGCTCCCCGGTGGGATGTCGGGGACGAGCACGCCGCCCTCGCGCTCGAACTCCTCACGGGCAGTGCTGCGGACCTCGTCGTAGAGGAGGAAGTCGGCGGCGGTGAGGGCCAGGCCGATTGCGCCGTCCACGATCGCGGCGTCGGCGCGGTCGCTGATGGCCCAGCGCGCGAACTCGGCGGTGTGCAGCGACACCTCGATCGGGGCGATGCCCAGCAGCGGGTGGATGGCCGGGATGCGCAGGCTCACGTTGCCGAGGTCCGTCGAGCCGGTCATCTCCGCGGGCAGCACCCCGGCGGGAAGGACCTTGCGGCCGCGCCGGCGCAGGTTCTCGGCGTAGCGGCCGGCCAGAGCGGTGTTGTTGCGGACCGGCAGGTAGACCGGGCAGACGTCCCAGGTGATCTCGACCTCGGTCCCCGTCGACAGCGCGGCCGCGCGGAAGATGGCGTCGGCGCGGGTCGTCAGCTCGGCCAGCCCGTCGACGCTCGTCGAGCGCAGGTAGAACGAGGCCGCCGCGCGCTCGGGAACGATGTTCGGCTTCTGGCCGCCGTCGGTGATGATCCCGTGCACCCGGTCATCGGGGAGCATGTGCTGGCGCAGCTGGGCGAAGCCGTTGTAGGCGCTGACGACGGCATCCAGGGCGTTGCGGCCGAGGTGCGGGGCGACGGCGGCGTGGGCGGCGAGACCGTGGTAGGTCACATCCACGGTGCGGACGCCGAGCCACGGGTGGACCGCTGCGTCGGCCCCGAAGGGGTGCAGCATCAGCGCCGCGTCGATCGTGTCGAAGCCGCCCGCGCGTGCGATCAGCTCCTTGCCGCCGCCGCCCTCCTCGGCCGGGCAGCCGATCAGCTCGACCGCTCCGCCGATGTCCTCGATTACCTCGGCGAGGGCGAGGAACGCGCCGACCGCCGTCGCGCAGATGACGTTGTGCCCGCAGCCGTGACCGATCCCCGGCAGGGCGTCGTACTCGGCCAGCACCGCCACGCGCGGGGAGCCGCTGCCGGCGGTGGCGCGCAGGGCCGTGTCCAGCCCGTAGGCGCCGACCTCGCAGTCGTGCCCGTGCTCGGACAGCAGGTTCGCGACGCGCTGCGCCGACCAGTGCTCCTCGTAGCAGAGCTCGGGGTGGGCGTGGATGTCGCGCGAGAGGTCGATGAGGTCTGCGCTGCGGCGCTCGACGGCGGCGGCGATCGCCGCGGCCACCGGCTCGGGGGCGCCGGGCAGGTCGGAGCGCATCGGCTCGGCCGCGTCGATGGCCTGGGCGAGCCGCTCCGCCGCTGCGCGCTGGTGCTCGACGTACGGCGGCGGAACGCGGGGCGCGGGATCGTCCATGCCCTCGACGCTACCCGACCCCGGTCAGGCGACTATCAGGCGGGCGGCTATGGCAGCGACCACCGAGACGACCAGGAACGCCCGCAGCGGCAGCTGGGCGGCGACCACGGCGCGCCCGCTGAAGCGCGACGGCACCAGCGAACGCCCGAGCAGGGCAGCGGCGATGTGGCCGAGGATCAGCGCGATCACGACCACCAGCGAGGCGACCATCGCCGGGATGGGCTCGGCGGGGACGTAGCGACCGCTCAGGCCGAGCAGATCCCAGCCGCGTCCGAGCGGGTCGCTCAGCTGGATGACGGCGAACTGGCCTTCGACGATCAAGACGCCGAAGTCATGCGCCATGGCGTAGCCCGCGGCAACGGGCACGAACGCCGGCAGGAGGAAGCTGCCGCGCCGCGTGACCCAGCGCAGCGCCAGATATATGACGGCGGTCAGCAAGACCAGCACGAGGGTGTCGACCACGAGCTGCCCGGTGCGCAGGTAGGGCCCACGCAGCTCGTGCACGAACGGCGTGTCGACGACGAAGTCGGTCAGGTGCCCGCCGATCAGCAGCGCCAGCGCAGCGGGCACGCCGGCGTCGCTGCGCATGCGGCGCGCCGCGAAGCTGGGGGCGCGCAGGACGAGCAACCCGTCGCTGCGGCGCTGCAGCGGCGAGACGGAGGCGGCCAGGCCCGCGACCAGCTCGAACGGGTCGCCGTGGTCGAACCACGCCGGCCCGTAGCGGTTGGCGGCCAACAGCTGCAGAGCGGTCAGGGCCAGCAGGATCATCAGGACCGGACCGGAGCGCTCCCACAGCCCGAGCACGGCCCAGATGAAGACCGCCAGCTGCACGACCGCCGGCCACACCCCGATGCGCTCGGGCAGCGGCTCGACCGATTGCCACTCGGGGTCGCCGGACAGCCGGGCGAGCCCGGCCGCGAGGGTTCGGAACGGGTTGACCGCCCGCCACACGTTCCCGAAGACCACCGAGATCGGGATCAGCAGACCCCAGAAGACCACGAAGACCAGCCGCGGAGCCGGGTTCTGCGCGGCGGTTGACGGGCCTAGCGCCGCCGTGACGATGGCGATGGCCAGGGCGGCGAGGGTGAGCGTGCGCGCCAGCCCGCGCACGACCGGCGAGTCGGCGAAGGCGGTGAGGCGCGGCAGCGGCCGACCCTCGTCCGCGTCGTCGGGCACGCGCCGGCGGTCGGCCAGCCAGGCGGCGAGCAGCACGAGGCCGGCGGCGAAGAAGAGGACGGCCGGCAGCGCGACCGGCAGGTCGCCGGCGTCCCCCAACCCATGGGCCAGGAGCAGCGTCGGGGGCAGCGCCGCGATCACGGCGTGCGACCGCCGTGCACCGCGAAGAGGCGCTGCCGGTTCATCGGCTACACGGTAGCGCCAACCGGGCCTCACCGATGGTCTCAGGGCGGACCTCGCACGGCTGACAGCGACAGCACGGGGAGGGTCCCTTGAAGGAGAAGCAGAAGGGGGCGCCCGCCGGGCGCCCCCTTCGTGTGCGTCTAGCTGCCTACGAGGCGGCCTTGAGGTCCAGGATCTTCTGGGCCAGGTCGCGCAGGCGGTCGGCGTCGCCCTGGTTGGGCTTGTCCTTGCCCTCGATCACGTCGGCCTGCCACAGCAGCAGGTGGACGGCGCGGTCGAAGTGGGACAGGGCCACGTTGTGCTTCTTGGGCATGGCCAGGAACTGCTCGGCCATGTCGAGGGCGTTGCGGATCTTGCCCTCCATGCCCTCGGTCATGTCGTCGTCGCGGACGATCTGGTCGACCGTGGCGCGAGCGAGCGCGAAGGTGGCGTCCCACTCGATGCGCTCCTGAGCCTGAGCGTTGTGCTCGTCGAAGAGGACGGTGCGAGCGGCCTCAAGCTCGTTGTCCGTGAAAGCGTCACCGTCGGCCAGAAGGTCGAAGGTGTCGAACCCGAGGAAGATCTCGTTGCCGTAGATGTTCCCGTTGTACCAGTAGACGGACCAGTAGCCGCCGAGGGGGTTGAACGGCGGTGGGCCGTACGGGCCACGGTCGAAGTAGGCGAGCTCGACCGGGTTGGACGAGTCCGTGAAGTCGAAGACGCTGAAGCCGCCCTCGTACCAGGCCTGGACCATCACGTCACGGCCCGGGACCGGGATGAGGTTGCCGTTGTGCGCGACGCACACCTCACGCGTGGACTGCACGTTCGGGACCTTGTAGTAGCTGCGGAGCTCCATCTTCGGGCCGTCCTCGGTCTGGACGATGTCGAAGATCGCGTCGGCGCCCCAGTTGTCCGGGTCGGTCGGCCGGCAGCGCGGCGCGCCGCCGCCACCCCACTCGTCGGTGAAGACGACCTTGGTGCCGTCGTTGTTGAACGTCGCCGAGTGCCAGTAGGCGAAGTTCGGGTCGAGCACCGCGTCGATCCGCTTCGGGTTCACCGGGTCGGTGATGTCGATCAGGAGGCCGTTGCCCTCGCAGGCGCCGGCAGCCAGGCCGATCTCCGGGTAGGCGGTGATGTCGTGGCAGGCGTCGGTCTCAGAGGTCGACTGCGTGCCCGGGCCGTGGTTGCCGCCCGGCCACAGGCCGTCGATGCGGCCGGTGGACTCGTCGAGGAAGAGGCGAGCCATGTTCACGACGGCCGCGTCCTCTGGCGAGTCCAGCGGGACCTTGATGACCTCGACCAGGTAGCGCGAGGAGGCCTCGTTGAAGGTCGGGTCGGTCTTGGCCGGGTTGGCGCAGCCGGCGAGCTGGCTGGCGGCGCGGACGCCGGCGGTCCCGGAGACGTAGATGTAGACGTTCTCGTCGTCGTTGGGGTCCTCGACCACCGTGTGGGTGTGCGAACCGCGGCAGGTCTGGACGGCGGCGACGTACTGCGGGTTGTTGATGTCGCTGATGTCGAAGATCCGCACGCCGCGGAACACCGGCTGGGTGGAGTCGGCCGTGCAGTCGACCCGCGCGGAGGTCGACTCCACGGAGATGAAGAGCAGGTTGCCGTACACGGAGGGGTCGCCCTGGCCGCCGATGCAGTTCACGGTCGTCACCAGCGTCGGGTTGGCGGGGTCGGACACGTCGAACACACCGAAGCCCCGGTAGTTGCCGGAGATGGCGTAGTTGCCGGTGAAGGCGAGGTCCGACCCGATGTTGGACTGGCTGAACGCGCCGGCGGCGAGGTCAGAGCCATCCGGGGCCGTCCAGCGCGGCTTGGGTCGGTTGGCGAGCAGCTCGACGTTTCGAGCCGCGATGCCGGCGTCGGCGTTCGGCACCGTGTAGGGGTTGCCGGTCCCGGACGCGTTGCTGTCGGTCCCCGAGGGAAGGTCCTGGCGGGGGTCGGTCTGCGCCGTCGCACCTAGCGGCGCCATCAGGGTCAGGGCGAGCACCGCCGAAAGCAGCACTCCGACCCGACGTACTCGTGCGGAGCTCGTCATGTGGCAATCACCTCTCTGCCGGCAAGTCGGCGCAACGGAACCCAAGGGCCACGCCAAGCCGAGAACCGGCTCTACCCGCGTAGAAGAAGGCTGCAGGCTACAGGACCGGCGGAGGGCTGGAAGGCCTTTGGGCCCGGTTAGTCCGATGCTGTGCGGTCGGCGCACGCAGGGGCCTTCGAGGCTGGTTGCGCTCCGGGGTGCGGGCACGCGGAAGGGGGCGCCGGGATGGCGTCCCCTTCGTGCGGTTCGTGCTGCGGTAGAGGCCCCTACTGAGCGGCCCGGAGTTCGTCCAGCAGCTGCTGGATCGTCGCGGCGAGGGCGCGGAGCCCGTCGGGGTCGCCCTGGTTGGGCTTGTTCTTGTTCTCGATGACGTCCGCCTGCCACAGCAGCAGGTGGATGGCGCGCTCGAGGTGCGACAGGGCGACGTTGCCCTTCTTCGGCATCGTCAGCCACTCCTGGGCCTTCTCGAGGGCGTTGCGGACCTTGGCCTCGAGGCCCTCGGTGATGCCGCCGGCCTCGAACAGCTCTTCGAGGTCCTTGGACGCGCCGGGGAAGGTCGCGAAGGTGATCACGGCCGTCTGCGGGTTCAGCCAGTCGAGGGTCTGCGCCTCGGCGACGTCTTCGTGGTCCAGCTCCCAGATCAGGACGCCGCGGGTGATGTCCGACTCGTAGATGAAGCCGTTGTACCAATAGGTCGACCAGTCACCGCCGAGCTCGATGCCGGTCGGGTTGTCCGGGTTGACCAGCGGCGCGGGGTCGGCGAAGGCGATCTCCTCGGCGTCGTCCGGGTCGGAGAAGTTCACGACGCTGATGCCGGACTGGTAGTTGCCGGACACCAGCACGTACTCGCGGTTGGTCGGCACCACGTTGTAGTTGTGGACCGTGCAGTTCTCGAGCGCGCTCTGCGGCCGCGGGAACGCGAACTGCCCGATCGACTCACCCGTGCGCGCGTCGAGGAAGAAGTAGGTGTACTCCTGCTCGCTGCGCGGCGGCGGGCCGGACTGGCAGCGAGCTGCACTACCGCCACCGGGCTCGTGGCCGATGATCAGGACCTCGCCGTCGAAGGTGAACGCGGCGGAGTGACCGCCACCGACGCCGCCCGTGACCTTGTGGTACAGCCACACCGGGTTCTCCGGGTCGCTGATGTCGAAGACGTTGGTGCCCTCACCACCGGCGCAGGCCAGCAGGTTGACGTCGCCGAGCATCGCGGCGCTGTCGTGGCAGGGGTGGTGCTCCTCAGGCGGCATGGACGGGTCGCCCGCGGGCAGGAACTTCAGGTAGGAGGCGTCCTCGGGAGCGTCCAAGGGGATCTCGACAAGGTCCATCCCTCGACAGGACACCGGGGGCTCACCCGGGTCCCCGCCGCCCAGGATGGAGCCGCTCGACGGGTTGCTGACGACGATCAGACGGTCGTTCTCGAGGTCGGGGACGAGCGTCTCGGTGTGCGACCCGCAGGGGATGTCGACGAATCCGATGACCTCGGGGTCCTCGGGGTCGGAGATGTCGATGATGTGCACGCCCTCTTCGCCCGCTGGGACCGGCATGTCGCCGCACATGGAGCCGGCGGCGGGGGCGGGGGAGTTCCAGGAGCGGATGACCAGGTTCTCGTAGATGATCACGTCACCCTGGTTGCCCTGGGTGTTGAGGCGGCTGTTGCAGTCCTCCCAGTTGATGATCTCCTCCGGCGCGGAGGGGTCGCTGATGTCGATGAGGCGGAAGCCCGCATAGGTCCCCTGCACCGCCACGTCACCCCAGAAGGCCAGGTCGGAGTTGAAGGATCCCGCACCCGGTTCCGCATTGGCGAGCGGCACGTTGCGCGCCGAATACCCAACCGGAGTCATGTTGGGCGACCAGGTGAAGGTCCCAACCGGGGGCGGCGTCTGTGCCAGCGCCGCCGTCGGCAGGAGCAGTCCCATGACGGTCAGCACCACCGCCATACGCACGTTGGTACGCGTTCTCATACAGCCTCCAACTGCCCGAGGGATGGATCGGAACCTTCCGACATTGACACCAAG
>CAZVUW010000095.1:1700-12075 GCA_964629825.1 uncultured Actinomycetota bacterium | reverse complement strand
TGGCCTCGCGGCGGAAGCGCTCGCGGAAGGCCTCGTCGGCGGCGAGGTGGTCGTGCAGCAGCTTGACGGCAACGGTCCGGGCCAGGACCTCGTCGTGGGCGCGCCACACCGAGGCCATGCCGCCGCTGGCGACGCGCTCCTCGAGGAGATAGCGACCTGTGAGCACGCGGGGGCCTTCGGAGGGCCCCTCGGGAGGGTTGGCGGCGAGCGGTGTCGATCCCTTGCGCTCCGAACCCGGGGCCCCCGAGCCGCCCAGTTCCAGGGCGGCATCACGCCAGGCCGGCTCGCTCATGGAGGCGAGTGTAGTGGCTGGGATGGGAGAAACCGGGCCGCCCGGGCGGGCCTCCGTACAGCCTCAAGCGACCCGCCGAACGGGTGGAGCGGCGGCAGGCCCGAGCGTTGCTAGACCTCGGGCTCCCCGCGCGCCCTGACGGGCTCGTGCGGCGTCGACGCCTCGCCGCGGGCGGGGCCGGCAGCTGGTGAGGGGCGCAGGCCGGCGCGGCGGCGGCGACGGGCCTCGCGCGCCCACCACAGAAGCAGGAACACGGCCCCTCCGGCGGTGATGGCGACGGCCACCCCGCTGAAGGCGGTCGAGCGCACCACCACGGTCCCGGTGGCGAGGTCGATGATCCCCTCCATGTCGCTCACGACGACCTGGATGGGCGATGTCCCACCGGGTGTCACCGCCCGCAGACCGAACGTCAGGATCTGGGTCGAGTCCGGCTCCAGGACGACCTCGCGCGTGGGCCCTCCGTCGACCTCGTAGCGGCTGGTGCGCAGAGTGATGAGCACACGCAGCGGCACGTCGGCGGTGGAGCGCACGGTGACGGGCAGCTGCCCCTCGACCGAGGTGAGCGTCACCGGCGGCGAGTCCAGCACCCGGACGGATGAGTAGAGGCGGCTGACGGTGCTGGACACCGCCCGCATCAGGCTGCGCCCGGCGGGCTGGCGGTCGCCGCGGTAGGCCGTCGAGGTCGCCTGGAGCAGGAGCGCGTCGAAGCGGGTGGGCAGCCCGTCGGGCTGCTCGAGAACGCCGGCCAGGGAGCCCAGCGCCCGCCGCGCATTGGCCTGCTGGGCGGTGTAGGCCGGCGGAAGCTCGCGCTGACGTGCCTCCTCCGGGTAGCCGAGCCGCACCAGCGCCGGCTCGGAGGCCACCAGATCGGGCAGGCGTGAGAGGGTCACGCTGCGCACGAACGGGGCGCGGGACAGCCGCTCCCCCAGCGCGTCGACCAGCTCGCCGGGGAAGGCCATCCCAGGCGGCGGGGCGATGAGCATGCCGCGCTCGGGCATGGCCGGGACCTCGAAGTACACGGAGGCCACCTCGGCCAGGATGCGCTGCGCCGCGAGCACCGGCCCGTCGCTCCCGCGGCGCAGGTAGGCCTCGATGTAGGGATCGGGGACGAACGCCGTCACGAGCTCGGCCCCCTCGCGCACACGCCGGATCGGCAGCGGCGACTGGACCCCCGTGACCCCCGCGGACAGCTGGCTCTCGCTCAGGAGCACCGACTCGGTGCCGACCTCGAGCGCGAGCTGCAAGGTGTCGCTGTCCACGCCGTCCGGCGGCCACAGGATGTCGGTGGTTGGTCGCACCCCCGTCAGCTCATGGATCGCCGGGGCGCCGTCGACGAGCAGCCGTGCGACCTCCCCCCGGGCCCCGCTGCGCATCATGGCCACCAGGTCGGCCGACGCGTAGGGCAGCGCAAGCGGCTCGACCAGCCGGCGCCGGGCCAGCCGGCTGATCGCGTCGAGCGTGTCACGGGCCGCCTGGGCGTGCGGTGAGTCGGCGGGGTGGATGGTCACCACGCCCTCCTCGCGCAGGGCGAAGCCGTCCGCGAGGTCGGCCAGGTCGGTGAGCGTGTGGCCGTCCAGGCCGATGGAGACGCCCAGCCGCCGGGCGTCGTTCAGCGCGTCCAGGGTGCGCCGCAGCAGCCCGCCCTCCCCGATCGCGTCGAGCAGCGTCCGGTCGACCACGACGCCCTCGGCGTCGCGTGCCGGCGGAAGGCCGAGCGGCAGGGCCAGCGCCACCGACAGCGGCTCGTCGACCGGCGCATCGACGACCACCATGCTGGTCACGATCTCGTCGAGGACCTCGCCCTCGACCAGCAGCTGGAAGCGCAGCGGGTAGACGCCGGCGAGATCCGCTCGCGCCAGCCCGATCTCGGCCGTGGTCTGCGTGAGGTCGACCGTGCGGCTGCCGCCGGCGGGGATGGCGGGGACGTCCACCACGAACGGGTGGATGATGTTGCCCAGCTCGCCGTCCTCGAGCGCCTGCTGCAGCTCCCAGCGCCCGATGGTCTCGCGGTGCACGGTGGCGAGGATGCGCACATCGGCGCGATCGGTGCGGCCGTCGTTGCGCACGAGCAGCCGCGCGGCCAGCTCGTCGTCGCTTCCAAGCACCGCGTCCAGCCGCAGCAGCTCCAGCGACAGCGCGGCCGGCGCCTCGGTCGGCTGCTCCGGCTGGGCGCCGGCAGGTGGGATGACCAGGACGGCCGCGATCCAGACCGCGACCAGAGCGCCGAGTCGGCGCCGCTTCACCGCCCGTTGCCCGCCGCGGGGCGCTCGGCCTCGTCCGCCTTCGACGCCAGGGCCAGATCGGCTTCCAGCACCAGCGCGCGCTCGTTGGGGTGGGTCAGCCGCTCGAGCGCCTCGGAGATCGGCAACCAGACCACCTCCTCAGCCTCGTCGTCGCGGGTGGTCATGTCCCCGCCGCGGTAGGCCATCAGGAAGTAGTGCACGTACTTGTGGTAGCGGACCTGATCCGGCCGCCACACGAACCAGTAGTCCACGACACCGAGCTTGTCAACGACCTCGGCGTCCAGGCCGGTCTCCTCGCGCACCTCGCGGACCGCGGCCTCCTCGAGCGCCTCGCCCTCCTCCAGGCGTCCCTTGGGGAGGGTCCACTGAAGGGTTCCCCCCGCGCTGCGGTGAGCGATCAGCACGACCCAATGGCCGTCCGGTCGCTCGTCCACGACGAGACCGCCGGCCGACACTGCCTGGCGGGTCGGGAACCGTGTCATGGCCGCCCAGGATAGAGGGAGCGGCCCTCGAGTCCGCCGACTAGTTCCCGCAGACCGGTGCCGGACCGGTGTGGATTCGCGCGCGCGGCGGTCAAGGTGGGCCCTCCGCCGGCCGATCAACCCTTGGACGTGCCTGGTGCGCCCCATCCGGCGTCCCCGCGCGGCACCGCGGATACCAGCGACCGAGGACTGCTTCGTGCACATCGACGACTACCTGCGCCTCATGGCGGACAAGGGCGGCTCCGACCTGCACCTGAAGGCCGGCGGCCCGGCCTACCTCCGGGTCGACGGCGAGCTGAGCGAGATCCACGACCTCCCGCTCCTGCGCCCCGAGGACACGGAGGCCTTCGCGCTCCAGATCATGACCCCCAAGGACGCGGAGAAGCTCGCGCGCGGTGAGGAGGCGGACTTCGCCTACTCGATCGCCGGCGTCGGCCGCTTCCGCGTCGCGGTGTTCACCCAGCGCGGCTCGGTGGGACTGGTGCTGCGACGCGTGCAGTCGGAGACGCCGTCGTTCGAGGACCTCGGCATGCCGGCCGCCGTTCGCAAGATGGCGGAGGAGCATCGCGGGCTGGTGCTGGTCACCGGTCCGACCGGCTCGGGCAAGACGACCACGACCGCGGCGATGATCGGCCACATCAACGCCACCCGGCGCTGCCACATCGTCACGATCGAGGACCCGATCGAGGTGCTGCACGCCGATCACCTCGCCGTCGTCGACCAGCGCGAGGTCGGTCTGGACACGCGCGACTTCACCACGGCCCTGCGCGCCGTCGCCCGTCAGGACCCTGACGTGATCTTCGTCGGCGAGATGCGCGATCTCGAGACCGTCACGGCGGCACTCCAGGCGGCCGAGACCGGCCACTTCGTCCTGTCGACGCTGCACACGACCAACGCGACCGAGACGGTCAACCGCGTCATTGACATGTTCCCGCCCCACCAGCAGCAGCAGGCCCGCATCTCGCTGGCCAACTCGCTGAAGGGCATCGTCTGCCAGCGTCTGCTCCCCGCTGCCGGCGGCGGCCGGGTCGCCGCGATCGAGTGCCTGGTGATGACCTCACGTCTGCGCGAGTTCATCGTCGACCCGTCGATGACCTCGATGATCGAGGACGCCGTCGCCGAGGGCTCCTACTACGGGATGCAGACCTTCGACCAGCACCTGCTGGCCCTGTACCGCGACGGTCGGATCACGCTGCGCGACGCCTTGGACGCGGCCACCAGCCCGCACGACCTCCGCATCGCCGTCCGCGCCGCGGGACTGCACGCCTGAGCTCGCATCTCCCCTGCTGTTAGGCTCCGACCCGTCTCAGAAGGGTCGGAAGGTGTGCTTTGCGTGTGCTCATGGCGTTGCTCGCGGTCCTGGTCCTCGGCGCGGGCTGCGGTGGCGGGGACGACCGGGAGGTAGGGACCTGTCTGGAGCGGGTTGAGGGCGACTCGGGCTCCGAGCTGGAGGCGATCGACTGCGACCGCCCGCATGAGCTGGAGGTTGTGGGGATCGTCGACGCGGGCGAGATCGGCGCGCAGTGGCCCGGAGCCGCGGAGCTGTCGCGCTGGGCGTTCCAGCGCTGCGCCGAGGCCTTCGAGGACTACGTCGGCGAGCCGTACGCGAGCTCGCCGCTCGACCTCGAGCTGTTCGCGCCGTCGCAGGAGGAGTGGCAGGACGGTCAGCGCGAGGTCGTGTGCGCGGCCGGGGACCTGGACGGGCAGCCGAGTCGGGGCTCGATCACGGACGGGTGAGGCCGGCCGAGCGTGCGCTAGGCTCGCACTAGTCCCGAGGCGTCCCGAACGCCTGCGAGCCAACCGCAAGGAGCGCGGCATGCGACAGACATGTCTGCCGCTGCTGCTGGTCATCCTCCTGGTCGGCGGCTGCGGCGGCGGATCCGAGCCCGAGCAGCCGTCGGTCGATCCCACCCCCACCCCCACCGCCACCTCATCGGTCGCCGAGGGTCCGACGCCGCCGTCCTCGTCGCTCGAGGTCACAGGGCAGGTGGATGCGAGCCAGGTGGAGATCCGTGCCGCCGAGATCCTGACGGAGCTGGACGCCAGCGCCGAGCCTGAGGGTGCGGTCGTGGAGATCCCGGACACGGTGCTGTTCGACTTCGACTCGGCCGAGCTGAAGCCGGAGGCGTCCGAGGTGCTCGACCGCATCGTCGAGGTCCTGGAGCTGCTGCCGGACGCGACCGCGCAGATCCGCGGCCACACCGATGACGTCGGCACCGAGGAGTACAACCTCGGCCTGTCGCAGGACCGCGCGGATGCTGTGCGCGCATACCTCGTGGACGCCGGCATCGACGCCTCCCGTCTGTCGACCGAGGGCGTCGGCTTCGCCGAGCCGGTGGCGTCCAACGACACCGACGAGGGCCGGGCACGGAACCGCCGCGTCGAGGTGATCCTGCCGACGGTCGATCTGGACGCGCTCACCGACGGCTGACGGCGCGCGTCGCGGCTTCTAGGCGTCTGGCCTCTCCCCGGTGATCTTGGCGATCTGCAGCGCGACGATGGGCGGCAGACTCACGCCGGAGCGCCTCAGCAGGGCTGCACCCTGGAGCCAGAACGCCCGCGGTGGCACCAGGCCCTCACCCAGCGGCAGCAGGGCGGTCGCTCCGGAGGCATCGCGTACCCGCAGGAGATAGCTGTGGACCTGACCGCGGACGACGAGGTCTGGCACGGCCTCGACCTCGACGGCGCGGCTGAGATCGACCGCCTCCCGGATGATCCCGAGCCGTGCCGGGGGGCCTCTGCGCACCACCTCCACCACCCCATGCGGATGCATGCGGTACTCGAGAGCCTTGCCGACGCGGTGGTCGTACCAGGCGTACACGAGCACGGTGACGCCGACGACCAGCCAGAAGACCTCGAGCCCTCCCACGTCGCCCGCCATGACCTTCAGCAGCACCCAGGCGAGCGGCCAGAGCCCCAGCAGAGCGACCATCCCGGAGGCGGCGGCGGCGTTGCGCTGGTTGAACACGAACCGCTGCGCCCAGCCGCGTTCGGTCTGGGGTTGGGCCAGCGGCGCGGGCGGCAGCCCCGCCTTGGAACGCAGCATCGCCCAGTTGTCGGTCGAGATGAGCGCCGATCCTCGTTCGACGGCAGCCGCGATCACCTTCAGGACGCGCTCGGGCTCTGACCACAGGGACGGGCTCGCCGACAGGCTGACCGCGCCGGCGCCATCGCTGAGCGCCAGCCCCCACATGCTGTAGCCACCCGCCCGGGCGCTGCCCGGCGGGGGAGCCTCGGGCGTGAGCGCCAGCCACTCCAGCCGACGCAGATCCACCGTCGCGGTACGCAGCAGACGCACAGTCAGGCGGCCGTCGCTCACCCTCAGCCGCCCGCGGATCAGCGCGGCGACGCTGATGAACCAGGCCAGGGTGGCGACGGCCGCGACCGACTGCAGCCACAGCCAGCCCTCGATCAGCGCTCCGGGCCACAGGAGCCCGAGCACGGCCAGCCCGCCCAGCCCGAACACGGCGTAGGTCCAGCCTGCGGGTCGCAAGGTCAGATCGGCGGTGGCGAGATCTGCCGGGTCGATGCCGTCTTCTCGGGTCGTCATGATCTGGCCGCGCTGCCGGGACGGGTCAGCGCCACGAACGGGATCATCACGAGGGTCTCGTACTTGAAGCTGTTGTACAGACCCCATCCCAGCTCCATGCCGAGGCTGGGGCGGACCGATCCCATCCCGACGGTCAGCAGACGGCCCATGCCATGGCCGAACAGCGGGGCGCCCACGCCGGCGAACAGCGTCTGGAGCGGGTTGTAGCCGTCGAACCCGCCGTTGGCCCAGACCTGGAGCCCGATGTCGGTGATGGTCGACACCCCGACGGAGCCGGCGAGCCCAAAGCTGTGCAGGGTGGCGCCGACGCGGAACAGGCCGTTGGCGACCATCCCGTAGCCCGCCGCGCTGCCGCCGGCCGCCACGACGCTGCCGACTCCCATCGTCAGGCCGGCGAGCCCGCCGACGATGGCACCGCCGACAGCGGCCCTGCCGACGTCGCCCCAGTCGACGCCCTCACCGGAGGCGAGGCCCTTGATGATCTCGGTGCCGCCGCCGATGATCGCCCCGCCGATCGCCCCGATCGCGCCGGCGATGCACCACGGGCAGGCGCCGGAGGGGTCCGTCCAGACGGTCGGGCGGTTGTCGACGTAGCCGTAGGAGCTCGAGTACGGGCGGTTGGCGAAGGCCCCGGCCGGGTCGAGCGAGGTCATCTGGCCGAGCGCCGGGTCCAGCTGGCGCAGGCGCAGGTGATAGTTGCCCGAGCCCTCGTCCAGCAGCTGCCCGGTGAACCGCAGCGGCATGGGCAGGGCCGAGTCGGTGAGCGGCTCGGTCGTCCGCTCCTCCCCGAAGGGCGTGTAGCTGAGACGCAGCTGCGGCAGCCCATCCGGACCGCTGGCGGCGATGAGGCTGCCAAGGGCGTCGGCGTGCAGGTAGGCGGAGCCGCCCTGCACGGCTGTGCCCAGCGTGCCCCCGCCGGGCAGGAGGGTGAAGCGCTGCTCGTCGCCGTCCGATGACCTCAGCGCCGCCAGCTGGGCGTTGGGGACCAGGGGATCCCACAGGTAGCTCCGCTCCTGGGCGCCGGTGCGCTCGAGCGCGCGGCGGCCCAGCCCATCGAAGGCGAACGTCGTGACGACGCCGTCGACCGTCTGCTCGACGAGCCGGTCGAGCACGTCATAGGCGAACGTGCTCTCCCCGGCCGCGACGAGTCGCCCGTTGGCGTCGTGCTGGTAGGTGGTGACGTTGCCGTCCGGGTGCTCGACCTCGCGGAGCATGTCCCCGACTGCGTAGCGCAGCAGCGTCACGCCCTCTGGCCCGCGCTGGGCGACGCGGCGGCCGACCTCGTCGTACTGGTAGGTCCACTGGGCGAGCTGCTCGCCCGAGGCCCGTGCCGTCGTCGTCGACTGCACCAGTCGGTCGAGCTGGTCGTAGACGTGCGTGGTCGTCTCCTCTATGCCGCGGACCTGGAGGGGGTTGCCCGCCGGATCGAGCACGTAGGAGGCGGCGGCCATCAGCGTGCCGTCGGAGGCGATGGACGTGATCTTGGAGATCCGCCCCGCTGCATCCCAGCGCGCGAAGGTGCGGGCACCGTTGCCCATGACCGCCTCGATGAGCCGGCCCGCCTGGTCGTAGCGGTAGCGCGCCCCGTGGTCATCACCCTGCACCGCGACAAGTTGGTTGGCCGCGTCGTAGGTGTAGGTCGTGCTGACCCCGTCCAGGTCACGCTCGACCAGGTTGCCGACCGGGTCGTAGCTGTAGCTCAGGCGGGTGCTGTCGCGGGCGACCTCGATCAGCCGGCCGACAGCGTCGTAGTCGTAGCGCTCGCTGCCGAGGTCATCGATCACCTCGACGAGGCGGTTCGCCCGGTCCCATTCGAAGCGGACCGTCGGCGCGTCGCTGGGTCGGAGCTCGACCAGGCGGCTCAGCGGGTCGTAGTCGGCCTCGAGGCGGCCCGTGCGGCCGTCGTCCGCCTCAATGCCCTCGGGCGTGATGATGGTGACCACGTTGCCGTCGGCGTCGTGCTCATAGATCCAGCGCTGGTTCGCGGGTGACACGACCCCGACGAGCCGACCGGCGGCGTCATAGCCGTAGCGCGTGATCTCACCGGTGGCCGAGGTGCGCTGGATCAGGCGGTCCGTGGCGTCCCAGTGGTAGCGGGTCGCCGTGCCGTCGGGAGCGATGACAGCCGTGAGACGATGCCGGGGGTCGTACTCGTAGACGGTGCGGTTGCCGTTTGGGTCCGTCACCGAGGTGACGTTGGACATCGCGTCGTAGGTCAGAGCCGTGACGGCCCCGAGCGGATCGGTGACCTGCGTGAGCCGCGCGGCGTCGTCCCAGTCGAAGCTCCAGCGGTAGTCCTCGGGGTCGTTGCCGGGAGCGAAGCCCTCGGGGTCGACGAACCCGGTCACGTTGCCCCGCTCGTCCCATTCCAGGGCGATGCGAGCGCCCTCGGGCCCGGTCGCTGAGATCAGCTGACCCTGGCGGTCGTAGTCGAGCGAGACCGTGCCGCCGGCCGGGTTCGTGATGGCCGTGGCGAGGCCGGGCAGATCGTGGTCGTAGTCAAGGGTCGTGGTCGCCCCGTTGGCGTCGGTGATCGACAGCAGGTTGCCGGAGTCGTCATAGGTGAGCTCGGTCACGTCGCCCTCGCCGTCCACCATCTGGAGGAGGTTGGCGAAAGGCCCCCAGCGGAGGGTGGTGACGGACTCGACGGGCTCCGGGGCGCGCACCTGTGTCAGGTTGCCGCGATCGTCATAGCGCATGCGGTGCCGGTGACCGCGGGCGTCGACCACCTCGACCGGGTTGAGGTCGTCGTCGTAGCGCAGCGTCACCTCGTTGCCGAGCGGGTCCCTGGTCCTGACCAGGCGGTCCCCCGCATAGACGAAGGCGCTGCGGTTGCCCCGGGGGTCGGTGTAGATCGTGACGTCGAACGGTCCGTCCTCGTGATAGGAGAACCCGTAGCGGTGACCCAGGCCGTTGACCTGCGAGACCACCCGGTGGTTCTGGTCGTAGGCGTGACGGACGACCAGGTTCCCGTTGTTGTCCACGACCTCGACGATGCGACCCTGCTCGTCGTAGGAGTACCGCTCAGAGGTGCCCCGGACGTCGGTGACCTCGACCAGCAGACCGTCCTCGTAGCGGTAGGAGACACTGCGACCGTCCGGCAGCCGTGCGCCGACCAGGTGGTTGCCGTCCCAGTCCAGGCTCAGCCGGCGCCCGACCGCGTCGGTGACGGAGATCAGCCGGTTTGAGCGGTCGTACTCGAGCTCCGTCGCCAGGCCGTTGCGGTCGGTGAGAGCCGTCGCGCGACCGGCCGAGTCGAAGCTGATCACCGTGCCGTCGCGACGGGTCAGCTCATAACCGCCCTCGACGCGGGCCAGCTCGGAGGTGATCCCCGGCGGCGCGCTGATCGCGCCGGTCTCCGCATCCACCTCGAACGGCACCAGGAAGCCGGTCTCGTTGCGAACCAGGAGCCTGCCCGAGGCATCGCGCTCTATCGCCAGGTCGTAGGAGTGGGTCCAGCCGCGACCGAGGGGACCGACCCGGCGCTGGGTCGACGAGTACGACCGGCGCAGCTCGAGGGGCAGCCCGGGACCGGGCAGCGACAGGTCGGTTCCGGCGGTGACGAAGGCGCCCGTCCGGGTGTTGACCGGGTCACCGGCCGGCATGTCGTTGCTGTGGGGCTGGTCGGGGTTTGCGCCGCCGGGCAGACCCGGGCCGTTGCCCGAGCCGGACTCCGGCCCGCCGTTGCCCTGAGGCGCATCGACGCCGGTGGTCAGGTCGGGCACGTCCGCGCCGGTCGGCCCCTGCCCGCTCCCCGGAGCGCCGGGACCGGCGCCCCCGCCGGGCTCACCGCTGCCGGGTTCGCCGC
>CAZVUW010000095.1:0-1600 GCA_964629825.1 uncultured Actinomycetota bacterium | reverse complement strand
TGCCGGGCTGCCCGGAGCCAGGTCCGCTCCCGTCTCCGGGTGCACCAGAGCCGGGTCCGCCCCCGCCGGGACCGTCGCCGCTGCCGGGTTCGCCGCTGCCGGGCTGCCCGGAGCCAGGTCCGCTCCCGTCTCCGGGTGCACCAGAGCCGGGCTCGCCGCTGCCGGGTTCGCCGCCGCTGCCGGGCGTGCCCGATCCCGGCGCGCCGGAGCCCGGGGCACCGCCATCGCCGGGAGCGCCTGAGCCGGGGGCACCGCCGTCCGGACTGCCCGAGCCGGGGTTGCCCGAGCCGGGCTGGCCGCCGTCGGGGCCGCCGCCACCGGGTTCAGCACCGCTGCCCGGGGCTGCCGAGCCCGGTGTGCCGGTGCCGGGGATGGTGCCGTCGATGATGGCCACCTGCTGAGGCGTGAGCGGCGTCGACGTGCCATCGGGGTGCACGATCTCCGGCTGACCCGTCTGTGGATGCGGCCGCACCTCCAGCGGCTGACCCGTCTGCGGGTCCAGCACCTGGCCGCCGGAGACAGGTGCCGAAGCCCCGTCTGGAAGGATGATCACGGGCTGGCCGAAGGCGTCCACGGTGGGGGCGTCAGGCTGCGCCGGAGCCGTGACCGTCTGAGCGATCGGGGGCGGCAGCGGGTTGACGCCCGGCGCGGTGGGCGCCGGGCGTGCCACCAGGGTCGGCGCCGCGCAGCGGTCGAGCACCGCGCAGACGGCGGTCTCGATCCCCTGTGCAACGGCGCGACCGACACCGGTGGAGGCCAGCGTCAGGGCCGCCACCACCGCGACCACGACGACTACTGCGCCGATGTACTCGATGCTGCTCGCGCCGCGCTGGTCGGACTGAGCTCTCCACAACCATCGCATCAACTGGATCACCGCTCCCGTGCAGGTAGTCCTGTGGCCGACCGTGGGCGGCTAGGCCCCGCTGTTCCCCAGCGCTCCCTCGTCTCGGATGAGCTCCACCTCGAGATCGACGATCGAGCGCAGGTCGCCGCCGTAGACGGTCCGCTCGTCGAGGTCTCCGGTGCGGCCCGCGCAGATGAGGCTCAGGCGGTGCGCGAACAGGCCCGGATCGGTGCCCGGATAGGGCCGGCACAGCCCGACCAGCGTCTGGCGGGCCGCGACTGCGCCCCGCTGGCTGGCGCCGACTCGCACCGCGTCGCCGTAGTTCTCCGGGGCGTAGAGCTCCAGCCCCTCCGAATGACCCCACGCCGCGCCGCAGCCGGGTCGGCGGTAGCCGCTCACCAGGCTGAGCGGTCCGATCCCGTAGCTGTCGTGGTGCTCCAGGCGGGCGATCGCGTCATGCATGCGCGGCTGCAGGTTCTTGACGTCCGGTCCAGGGCTGCAGCTGCCCGGATAGCGCAGCGCCGTGCGGGGCGGATCGGCGGGGTCGTAGGTCAGCCCGTTGCGCGCGAAGATCGCCTGGATCTCCGCCTCGCTCAGCGGCGCCCCACGGCTGCGCAGCGTCGGAGTCGCGGCGCGCCAGCGGGCCTGGAAGCGGACCCGGGCGGCCGCCTCGCCGCGCGTGCCGTTGACACCGATGCGGGCGGCGGCACGCGACTGCATCGCTTGGCGCGTCTCCACCTCGACGCGGACCTCCCG
>CAZVUW010000094.1:0-12156 GCA_964629825.1 uncultured Actinomycetota bacterium | reverse complement strand
CTGGCACTCGGCGATCTTCACCTGGGACGGCGAGATCCTCGCCCTCGGCTGGGAGCCGGGAGGCGGCACGGCGCCGCGCTGCCAGAGGACCGGCGCACCGCTGGGCGGTGGTCAGTTCCAGACGAACGAGATGAAGACGATCTTCTTCTACGACGCGGACACGGGGATGCCCATCGGCCGGCATGTCCTCCCACGCCCGCAGTCGCAGTGGGAGAACTGCACGATCCACAACTTCAACATGGTCCCGCACGCCGACCGGTACCTGCTGGTGCACGGCTCGTACCAGTCGGGGACGGCGCTGGTCGACTTCACCGATCCGGCGAACTCCTACGAGGTCGCCTGGATGGACCCCGACCCGCTCGACCCGCCGGGTGACGGCAGCCCCGGAGGCCGCTCGGCCTTCCGCGGCGGTGACTGGTCGTCGTTCTGGTACAACGGCCTGATCTACGAGAGCGACACGCGTCGCGGGCTGTTCATCTGGAAGGTGACCGCGCCCGAGCTGCGCGGCGAGATCGCCGAGACCGAGTTCCTCAACCCGCAGACGAACCACTTCTCCTACCCCGACTGATCGGGGCGGCAGCGCCTGACCGGAGCACGGGTCGGACGCTGAGCAGAACCAAGGGCGCGGGCCGCCGAAGCGGCTCGCGCCTCACTGCTGCAGGGCTCGCCTTGCGTCGTCAATCAGGCGGACGAGGTTGACCCCGCTCTCCTGCTCGATCACCCGCTGGAGCACCGGCGGCACGCCCTCGAGCGCCGCGACCGTCTGCTCGAGCGCGGCCCGCAGCTGGCGCATGCGTGCGGCCTCCTCGGCCGGGGTGACCAGGTCGTCGACCACGGCCCCCTCGGAGCGCGACCCCACGATCGGGTCGGGCACGCCGCGCACCCACACGAGCGAGCGGCGTCCGGGCCCGCGGCCCTCGACGATGGGCTCCACCGCCACGACGTCGTCGGAGCGGACGTACCGGCCGTAGCCCAGGGCCACCAGCTGTCCGGTCTGGATCCGCATCGTCTCCTCCGCTGCCGCAACCCGTTGGCGAGGACAAGTATCCCCTCCACCTGCGTCAGGAGGCCGGAAGGCACCCTGCCCTGGGCGGCGCGTCAAGACCACAGCGGACTCGCCGGCTGGTAGTCGCGCGCTGACCGCCCGCCCTCCCGGATGGCTGGACGGTTGAGTGGCCGATCAGCCACCCAACCGTCCAGCCATCAGTTGGGTCGGTCATCTGTGGCGATCCTTCGACGCGGGTGACCAGCGCAGCGCCACGGCTGCGAGACCCTCGACGCGTCCGGCTGCGGCGGGTCGGCGGCCGATGTTGCATGACCGCCGACCCTAGGCACCTCGCCGCCGTTACGGCAGCCGCGGACCGGCCGCCCGCAGGGCCTCCTCGAACGCCTGGATGGCCGCGGCCAGCGCGCGCAGGCCATCGGGATCGCCCTGGTTGGGCTTGCCCTTGTCGACGACGCCGGCCTGCCACAGCAGCAGGTTCACCGCGCGCTGCAGGTGCGCAAGCGCCGGCCCGAACAGGCGTGGGTTGGACAGCCACTCCTCGGCTGTCACCAGGGCGTGGCGGACCTTGTCCGCCGTGTAGTCGGTGATCCCCCCTGCGGCGATCAGCTCGTCGAGCTGGGCGTGCAGCGCGGCGAACGAGCCCTCCGGGATCAGCCGCAGGTCGAGGTCGGTGACCTCGGGCGGCACGCCGACCATCGGGCTGACCAGCGTCTTGTAGCCGGACGCCTCGACCACGACGTACCAGCAGCCGAGCGCGACGTCCCAGCCGTAGTAGCCGATGTCGTTGGTGATGAACGGGTTCGCCGCGGGGCTGATCTCGCCCGCGTACGGGTTGGCCTTGACGCCGAGCGCCACCGGCGCCGGGTCGTCCCAAGGCGCCCCGGGCGGCTTCGACAGGTTCGACTGGCAGGTCATCGCCGTGGTGTCGCCGGGGAAGAGCTTCGGCGTCCAGCCGGGCACCTTGTGAAGCATGACGGTCGCACCCTCGACCGGGGCTCCGGTCACGGCGTCGGTGACGATGCCGCTCGGGTCGTACAGCCGGATGAAGCCGAGCTGCACGACATAAGTCACACCGGAGCACACCACCTCCGCGCTGATCGTGCCCCCGCTGCCGAGGTGCCCGGCCGGGATGGTGGCGACGTAGGTGAATGAGCCGGGCACCAGCGGCGTCATCGGATAGGCCCTGCCGCCGGCGCTGTACAGCAGGGTGACCGAGGTAGGTGTGCTGCCGTCCGGGCAGGCGACGGTCGTGGCGATGGTGATGTCCCGCACATTGCTGCGCGAGACCATGACCTGGATCTGACCTGTGTTCGGGTCTGGCAGAACGCTGGTGTGCTCGCCGATGGTCGTCGCGACGGCGGCGAGCAGCGGCGGCGCTCCGAGGTCGCCCGAGTCCAGATACACCCAGAACGGGTAGCGGTTGTCGAAGGTGCCACCCGCGCTGAAGCGCAGACGCACCGTCTCACCGATGTGGTCGGAGAGGTCGATGGTGATCCCGGTCCAGCCGGAGCTCTTCAGGCCGTTGCCCCGCCCCCAGGAGCGCTGCTCGTGGGCGCCAAGGATGAACCCGGTGGCCGGGTCGGTCACGCGGACGCTGAGCTGGAAGCCGTCGACTCCCGCCCACTCGTCCTGGGCCGCCTCCTCGGCGGCCGTGAGGTCGCTGACGATCGGCGGGCGTGCCGCGTCGTAGGTGAACACGTTGTAGACGAAGGTCTCGCGCGCCTCGTCGACGACGAAGTCCTGGCACAGCTCGTTCGGACCGATCGTCTGGGGCTGCTCGGCGCTGGGCCCAGCCTGGCCGATGCGCGCCATGTGGCTGCCTTCGAAGGGTGTGGCGTACTCGTCACCGGTCGTCACGACCGGCGTGTTCGCTTCATCGACCGAAGCGCCCACCCGCCAGTGGAGACCGAACGTCCCCGTCTCGAAGCCCATGTTCGTAAGCCCTTCGCCGATGGCGTCGGGGTTGTCCGGCAGCCCGTTGCAGTCGCCGGGCGCCGCCGCAGCGGTGTTGAACCCGCCGGGCAGAAGTAGAAGGACCAGGCTCAGAACCAGGAGCAGTCGAACCGCTCTCGCTGACATGGCTGTTCCCGCCTTTCGATCGCGGAAGGCGTCATCAGCACCACGGGCACGCGCTGCGGCGCACCTCCATCGGGACCCATGACCAGACTGGCCACGGGATTGAGCACGTCGGTCGATCGCTCGAGGTGACGCCGAAGTGGACCTGACCCGCCGCGGTCCTCCCGCTGTCGATGTCGGCGTTCCCGCACGCCAACCGACAAGGCGAACATACACCTGTCGTATTGATTTAGTCAATAAAATCGGTTTAGCGATAAATGTCGTGCACGTTACACAACAGCAGCAAATGCGCGCACATGGCAGGGGCTGGTCGCCGGCGTGGTTGACTGCATCCGTCGAGCTACGGAGGAGGGTCGGGTGACGGACGCCACGATGGCCGCGATCGCGGTTCTGAAGCTTCTGCCGACGCCAGTGATGACCGACGCGCTGGTGCGGCTGGGTCTCCCGGTGCGACAGGCGCCGGCCGGGATCATTGGCCCCGCGAGCGGGCTGGGCGGGGGCACCCTGGTCGGGCCCGCGCTGCCGACACGCCACTCCGGCAGCGTCGACGTCTTCCTCGAGGCGCTGGAGCAAGCCGAGGAGGGAGACGTCCTGGTGATCGACAACGGCGGCCGCCGTGACGAGGCCTGCATCGGCGACCTGATCGCTCTGGAGCTGCAGGCCGCCGGCATCGCCGGAGCGGTGATCTGGGGGCTGCACCGCGACGCGGACGAGGTCGCCGCAGTGGGGCTGCCGGTGTTCAGCTACGGCACCGTGCCATCCGGCCCGCTCGAGGTGCGGCCGAACCCGCCCGACCGGCTGGAGCGCGCCTGGTTCGGAGAGGTCGAGGTGACGCGCGAGGACGTCGTCGCCGCCGACTCGAACGGCGTCCTGTTCCTGCCCGGTTCAGAGCTGGAGCGCATCGCCGAGGCGGCTGCCGAGGTCCGCGATCAGGAGGCCGAGCAGGCGCGCCTGATGCGCGCCGGCACATCCCTGCGCGAGCAGCTGGGCTTCGCCGACTTCCTGCGCGCCCGGGCAACCGACCCAACCCGAACCTTCCGCCAGCACCTGCGCGAGCGCCGAGGAGCAATCGAGGAGTAGCCCCCGCGGCAGGTCGGTCAGCGCGGGAGGGGCGCAGTCAAGCAGACCGTCTGGATGGACCTACCGGCGGGCCGGTCGGCGTCGGAGGGACGTCTGGCGGGTGGGCGGGTGAGCGTCCCGTAGACGCTGACCGGCCCGCCCCCACCGTCGGGGCCACCCGGGGTTAGATCAAGCCGTCTCCGACGGCGGCTCGAAGCGCCGGACTACCCCGATGGCGACCATGCTGAGAACCAGGGCGGCACCGGCGCTGCCGACCAGGGCCCAGACGCGCCCCATCGGAAGATCCGGCTCGGTGATGGCGACCTGGGACGGCGCCTCCTCCTCGGTGGGCGACGGGAACGACCGCCCTCCGCCCGCGACATCCTCGCTCGCCTCCTCGGTGGGCGACATGGTCATGGCGCTCGGGGTGTCAGAGGGCATGACCATATCGCTCATGTCCTCGCTGGGGTCCATCGCCATGGGTGCATCGGCGGTGGAGGTCGGCGACGGCAGGCTGATCGGCGGGGAGGGTGCGGCGGCCGCGCCCTCGGGCAGGGGACCCTCGTAGGTGAATACGAACGACTCCTCCAGCGGGTGGCCGTCACCGGCGACGATCATGTAGTCCACGCGGTACTCGCCGTGCATGGTGAAGGGCACGACCGCTCTGGTCACGTGAACCCCGTCGATGGACACGGGGCCGGACCCGAAGATGCTGGTTCCGTCGGGACCGGTCACCTCGATCTCGGCGATGGTCTCCAGCACCGGCTCGTTGAAGCGCAGCGCTATCTGGGTGATCTCCTCAGTTACGGTGGTCTCCCACATCGGCTCGCTCTCCTCGAGATAGGTGTGAGCCGCGGCCGGAAGACCTGGGAGCAGGACCAGACCCGCTGCCGCGATGGCGACAGCCAGGCGGGTCAGCGCGATCCTCATGTTGCTGCCTCCTCGAAGGTTGTGGAGGCGTCGGTCGCCATGTGGCCGCCGGCGCCCTCGTCGCGGGGGGGTGGGGTTTCGACCAGGAACGCGGTCACGGCGAGGACGGCGACGATGCCGACGACCTCCAGTCGGACGGTCGTGCCGAGGCGCTCCCAGGCGCGCAGGGGGCCGCTCTCCTGACCGTCGTCCCAGACCCTTGCGATGGTCGGCACCAGCTTGCGGTTGTTGTAGCCACCCATCGCGATGACCAGCACGACCAGGGCCACCTTGAGCCCGAGGGTGCGGCCGTACCCGGATTGCGTGAGCTGCTCGAAGGAGCGGATCTCCACCCAGGTGAGCGCCAGGCCGCCGAGCAGCACCAGGAGCAGAGCACCGGTGGCCCAAGCCGAGAAGCGCGCGATCAAGCGCGCCCCGCCGATGGCGTCGTCGACGCTTCTGCGGCGGCGCAACATGACGGTGAGCGCCACCAGCCCCCCGAACCAGATGCCCGCGGCGATCAGGTGTCCGCAGCCGGCGACATAGGCCAGCCACCTCGGGTCGGCGGTCGCCGTGTGACCGGCGAGCACGAACGACAGGGCCGCCAGCGCGCCGCCGACCACGGGCGCCCATGACCGGCCACCGCGAAACGCCCAGGCCACCCCGATCAGCAGCAGCGTGATGCCGACCAGGCGCGTGATGGCTGCCAGGCCGACCACCGACTCCATGCTCGCGATGAAGGTGCGGCGCTCGAAGGACAGCAGGGCGTCACCGGAGGAGATCTCACTCGCGTGCAGGCACACCTCGGCGATGGTGCTGAGCGAGCCGAGCAGCGCGCCGCCCACGATCAGGCCGCCCTGAACCCTGAGCTCGCTGGCACGCCCGTCGTGGATCGCCGCTAGGAAGACCGCCACGCCGAAGGCGAGGAGGACCGAGCCGTACGTGACCCAGCGCGCCGCCGCGTAGGTCAGCTCCGTCGCGGACATGTCGACCATGCGCAACCCTCCCCCACTGCTTCCACCGGGTGGTGAAGATCGCCGGAGGGTGCATCGAACCGGGGGTCAGGGCGCTGCTGCTGGCGGGGGCACATCGCACACGCCCCCGGCGCGTGCTACCCAAGCGCCGCGATTCTTGCACAATATGGTCTACGTTTGACCGCTTTTTTCAGGTTCAGCCGTTCTGTGGCTGATCGTCGGATGCCATGCGGTTTGCCCGGCCCACAGTGGCGGTGCAGGTGGTGCTGGGCCGAACGTGACCAGGCGGGCGGATCAAGGCCTGCCAGAGCCGGCGCGCTCGTACGCGCGGCGCAGTAGCCGGAGGACCTCGCCATCAGCTTCGGCCTCGGCGCCGCCCGTGTTGCTCGACAAGCACGAGGTCTGCTTCGCGCAGCACGGCCAGGTGCTGCACGACGACGTGCCGACCGAGTCCCACCGTCTCGACGATCTCGCCGGTCCTGCGCGGTCCTTCTCGCAGGAGGTCGAGGGTCCGTCGGCGCAGCGGGTTGGCGAGCGCACGCCACACCGCGTCATCGGGATCGTCGATCTCATGTGGGCTTTGCATCACGTCAGGAGAACCGCACACGACGGCGCCGTTGGGAAGTCCTTTGGCACGATTGCACGCTCGAACTGGCAGTGGAGCCGCTGGGCATGGGCGCTCGCGTGGTCCACGGTGGAGGCAGTCGGCCACCGCCGGGAAGCAGCCATGGAGAGGAGCCATCGTGCAGCGCGTTGCCATCGTCGTCTTCGACCAGGTGGACCTCCTGGACGTTGGCGGCCCTTATGAGGTGCTGCTGACCGCCTCACGGCTGGTGGCGCGTGACGGCGGCGAGCCTCCTTTCGAGGTCGTGACCGTCGGCCACGGCCCCGCGCAGTCGTACGGCGGCCTGACCCTGGTCCCGCAGGTCACCTTCGACGAGCTGGGCGAGGTCGACCTGCTGGTCGTCTCGGGCGCGGTTGACATCGACGCCGTCCGGGCGGACCGCGAGCTGATGGCGGCGATCGAGGCCGTTGGACGCAGGACGGCGACGGTCGCCTCGGTCTGCACGGGCGCGTTCCTCCTGGCCGAGGCCGGGCTGCTGCCGGACGCCTGGACCACCCACTGGGAGGACATCGACGCTCTGGAGGAGCTCGCGGGCTCGGCCGGGACGCGCGACGTCCGCTGGGTCGACAGCGGCGCCGTCGTCACGGGCGGCGGGCTCAGCTCCGGCATCGCCATGGCGCTGCACCTGGTCGAGCGCCACGCAGGGCTCGAGCTGGCACGGCGCACCGCTCGGCAGATCGACTACGACTGGGACCCCTCCGGCCGCAGAACCGTCGCATAGCCGACCGTCCATCTCCATCGACCACGCCGGACATGGAGCAGATTCACTCAATCCGGTGGCCGAAGGCTGTTGACGGGCCCGGCCACGCTGTGCGAACGTCCCGCTCACGGGCCGACGCGACGGGACGTCGGCTCGGGCGGTGGGACCGCGCTTCCCGAAGGCGGTCAGGGGGCAAGGCATGGGCGAGCCCGGTGGTGGGCGCGAACCGCTTCGCGTCGTCTGCATCGGCGGTGGCTGGAACGCGCTGTACCTGGCGCGTGCGCTGCGATCCGAGGTGCGACGCGGCGAGGTCGAGCTGACGATCGTCAGCCGCGACAACTTCCACACCTTCCACGGCTTCATCGCCGAGATGCTGGTGGGCCGGATCCAGCCCGGCCACATCATCTCCCCGGCCCGGCGCATCTTCGCCCCCGCGCGCTTCCACCACGCCGAGGTGACGGCGGTCGACACCGCCGCCCGCACTGTCACAACCAGCCGTCTGCTCGACGGCCGCGAGCTGGTGCTCGGCTACGACCACCTGGTCGTCTCGCTCGGCTCCCGCGACGACCTCGAGTCCACCCCCGGCATGGCCCAGCACGCCCTGCGGCTGCACAGCTATGCGGACGCCTTCGCCGCCCGCAACCACCTCATCGACATGATGGAGATGGCGGCGATCGAGCCCGATCCCGAGGAGCGGCGGCGCCTGCTGACCTTCGTCGTGGTCGGCGGCGGCTACGGCGGAGTAGAGGTCGCGTCCGAGCTGGACGACTACGCCCACCGCCTGGCGAGGACCACCTACCCGAGCATCGACCCGTCAGAGGTCACGGTGATGCTCGTGCACTCGGGCGAGCACCTGCTGCCCGAGCTGGCCCCCCACCACACCAAGCTCCAGCACTGGGCTGAGCGCTACCTCACCGCCACAACGCTGCAGATCCGGACTCTCACCCGCGTTGCGGCCGCCACGCCAGAGGAGGCGATCCTCTCCACCGGTGAGCGCGTGCCGACGCGGACCATCATCTCCTGCACCGGCACCGCCCTGCCACCACTGCTCGACCAGATCCCCGGCGAGCGCGACGAGCGCGGCCGCCTGCGCACCGACGTCCACGGGCGCGTCCTCGGCGCCGACGGGATCTGGGCCGGTGGTGACTGCGCAGCGGTCCCGCACCCGCGCGGGGGCACCTGCCCGCCTCTGGCCATCTACGCGATGCAGGCCGGGCGGCTGATCGGACGCAACCTCGCGCGGCTGACCCACGGGCGCAACCTTGTGCCCCTGCGCTTCAAGGGCCTCGGCGACGCCTGCTCCCTCGGACGGCGCAACGCGGTCGCGCAGGTCAAGGGTGTTCGCATGACCGGCCGCCTGGCCTGGGTGGTGTGGCGCAGCTTCTTCCTCGCCTACATCCCGACCTGGGACCGCCAGGTGCGGCTGCTGCTCGACTGGATCATCACGCCGCTGGCCGGCCGCGAGGTCGCGCAGCTGCGCCTCGGAGAGCCGGTCGGCATCCGCCGCGAGCTCTACGAGCCGGGTCAGGTCATCGTCCGGGAGGGTGACGTCGGCCGCAGGCTGAGCCTGGTCGCCTCGGGCGAGGTCGACGTGGTCCGCGCCGGCCCGGACGGCGAGGAGTGGCTCGCCACCCTGGGCCCCGGCGACCACTTCGGTGAGACCTCGGTGTTCCAGAACGTGCGCCGCACCGCCACGGTGCGAGCCAAGACCCGGGTGGAGCTGGTTTCGATCGACCGCCGTGACGTCGTCGCGCTCAGCGACACGCTGCAGCCGTTCGGGGAGGCGGTGAGAAGGCTGCCGGGCGCTGCCGCCGTGTCGTCCGCGGCGTCCGGCGCCACCCCGGACGGTCGCGAGCCGAGCAGTGAGGGAGACCGACCATGATCCTGCCAGCGCCGTTCGCCACGCTGAGCCACGCGGACTCGGCAACCCTGGCGCGCAGCCTCGAGCACTGCCGCCTCGAGGCTGGCGAGACGCTGTTCCGCGCCGGCGACGCCGGAGACGCGACCTACTGGATCGACGAGGGCGAGATCCGCCTTGAGGTCCCCCGGCCGGAGCTCGACTCGGATTCGGTCCTGGCCGTCCTCGGCCCCGGCAGCATCCTCGGCGAGCTGAGCCTCCTCGACGGGTTGCCGCGCAGCGCCACCGCCGTGGCCGATGGGCCGGTGCGGCTGCGCCGGCTGACGGCGGAGTCGCTGAGCCGCCTGTCCGACGAGCACCCGCGGCTGGCCGCAGCCGTGCTGACCGCCTTCGGGGAGCACGCGGCCCGCAAGCTGCGGCAGTCCAACCAGCTCCTCACCGAGCACGTGCTCGAGGAGGGTCGCGACCGGGAGGTCGACGAGGTCGTCGAGCGCGCCGCGGCCGCCCAGGCGGCGTTCCAGGGCTGGGACGAGCCACGCGTCGACGCCATGCTGCGCGACATCGCCGAGACCATCGCCCTCAACGCCGAGGCCCTCGCCAAGGAGTCGGTCGAGGAAACCCGCGTCGGCGACGTCGGCGACAAGACGATCAAGAACACCTACGCGAGCATCGCCGTCTACCGGTCGATGGAGGGCAAGCCGGGGGCCGGGCCGCTCGGGCCGCCCTCCGAGGACGGCGTGGTCGAGATCGCCGCGCCCGTCGGCGTCGTCTTCGGCCTCATCCCCATGACCAACCCGGTCGCCACGGCCATCTACAAGACGCTGATCGCGCTGAAGGCGCGCAACGCCCTGATCCTCAGCTTCCACCGGCGCTGCTCCAAGGTCGGGGAGCGCACCGCCGGGCTGATCCACGAGGCGCTCCGGCGGCACGACGCGCCCGAGGACCTCGTCCAGGCCGTCGTGGGCCGCAGCGATCGGCGCAAGACGGTGCGCTTCATGTCGCACGAGGGCGTCGCGCTGGTGCTGGCGACCGGCGGCCCCGGGATGGTCAAGGCCGCCTACAGCTCGGGCACGCCGGCGATCGGGGTCGGCTCAGGCAACGCGCCCACGTGGATCACCTCCACGGCGGACGTCGAGGCAGCTGCCATGTCGGTCGTGGTCAGCAAGTCGTTCGACAACGGGCTGATCTGCGGGTCGGAGCACAACCTGGTCGTGGACGCCGCGGTGCGCGACGCCTTCATCGCGGCCCTCGAGGGGGCCGGCGCGGCGGTGCTCGACCCCGCTGAGACCGCCCGGTTCACCGCCGGCGCCATCGTCGACGGCACGGCGCTGCGGCCCGAGATGAGCGGACAGGCCGCCGCGCGCATCGCCGCGGCGCTGGGGATCACCCGGCCATACGACATCCGACTGCTGGTGGTCCCCGCCGACCTGGAGCAGGGCGGGCCGCTGGCGGGCGAGAAGATGGCGCCGCTGCTCTCGCTCTTCACGGTCCAGGGCGAGGAGGAGGGCCTGGCGGCCTGCCTGCACATCCTCGGCGCCGAGGGGACCGGCCACACCGCGATCATCCACAGCCGCGACCAGGCCCTGATCGACCGCTTCGGCGCCGCCATGCCGGCCAGCCGAATCCTGGTCGACTCCCCCGGCTCGCAGGGCGTCTGCGGCCTGACCACCGGCCTGACCCCGGCGTTCACGCTCGGCTGCGGCACCTTCGGCGGCAACTCCACGACGGACAACGTCAGCTACCGCAACCTCCAGAACATCAAGCGCCTCGCCGTGGTGCAGCCCGAGCGGGCTTACTAGAAGGCGCATCTGGCAACGCCCGCGGCTTGGCGCTGGCAACGTCCGCGGCTTGGCGCGGCAACCTCCGCGGCTCTTTCCTGCCCACTGGGGAATGTCACTAGCGATTCGCGAGTTGGTACTAGGAACGCGCAGGGATGCTGCGCGACGCCTTTGGAGGAGACCGCATGACAGAGGCCACCACGACGGTGCTGCCGCTGCTCGCGCTGCCGGGCGGCGCGGTGGTGCCGCAGATGGTCGTCAACCTGCGCCTGGACTCGCCCGAGGAGCGGGCGGCCGTCCGGGCCGCTCTCGAGCGGGACCGTCGGCTGGTGCTGGTGCCGCGCCTCGACGGCCGCTACAGCGGCGTCGGAACCGTCACCGTCATCGAGCAGGTGGAGCCGAATATCAGCAACCCCGAGGCCGTCCTGCTGCGCGGCACGCAGCGCGCGACGGTCGGCAGCGGGCAGCTGAGCGACGGCGATGCCCTGCTGGTGGCGGTCACGCCCGTCACCGAGGACAGGACGCCCAGCCCCGAGGTCACCGCGCTGGCCCGCGAGTACCGGGCCGTGATCACCGAGGTCCTGGAACGGCGCGGCGCCGGCCGGATCGCCGCCCACCTGCCCGACGTCGACGAGCCCGGCGCCCTCGCCGACACCGCCGTCTACGCCCCGGAGCTCCCGGCCGCGCTGCGCGTCGCCGTCCTCGAGGCCGTCGACCTGGCGGAGCGGCTGAAGATCGTGCTCGCCTGGGCCCAGGAGCAGCTGGACGAGCTAACCGTCCGCGACGACGTCCTGCGCGCGTCGCAGGAGCGCCTTGAGGGCCGCCAGCGCGAGATGCTGCTGCGCGAGCAGCTGGCCGCCATCCGCTCCGAGCTCGGCGAGACCGACGACGACATCATCGCCGGGTACAAGGCGCGGCTCGAGGAGATCGATCCGCCCGAGGCCGTACGCACGGCCGTGGAGCGCGAGCTCGACCGGCTCGAGCGCATGGGCGAGTCCAACCCGGAGCACGGCTGGGTCCGCACCTGGCTCGACACGGTTCTGGACATCCCCTGGACCACGCGCAGCGAGGACTCCTCGGACCTGGTCGCCACCAGGGAGGTGCTCGACGCCGATCACACCGGCCTCGACGAGGTGAAGGAGCGCATCGTCGAGTTCCTGGCCGTCCGCAA
>CAZVUW010000093.1:0-12161 GCA_964629825.1 uncultured Actinomycetota bacterium | reverse complement strand
CAAGATCATCGTCGACACCTACGGCGGCATGGCCCGCCACGGCGGCGGCGCGTTCAGCGGCAAGGACCCCACCAAGGTGGACCGCTCGGCCGCCTACGCGGCGCGCTACGTCGCCAAGAACGTCGTCGCGGCCGGTCTGGCGGACCGGGCCGAGCTGCAGGCCGCCTACGCGATCGGCGTCGCCCACCCGGTGAGCCTGGCGCTTGAGACCTTCGGGACCGAGACCGCGGACCCGGAGAAGATCCTCAACGCGATCATGGAGGTGTTCGACCTCCGTCCCGCCGCCATCATCCGCGACCTCGAGCTGACGCGACCGGTCTTCCGCAGCACCGCCGCCTACGGCCACTTCGGCCGGGACAGCTTCACTTGGGAGTCCACCGACCGCGCCGAGGCGCTGCGCTCCGCGGCCGGCGCCTAGCCCAGCGGTGGCGCAGCCCGCGCCGCCGCGCTACGCGCGGGTGGTGGTCGACGTGGCCCCCGCCCACCTTGACCGCCCCTTCGACTACCGGATCCCCGAGGGCCTCGAGCCGACCCTGGGCAGCCGCGTCCGGGTCGACTTCGCCGGTCGGCGCCGGATCGGCTGGGTGGTCGACGTGGTCGCGGCCCCCGAGGTCGACGACGAGCGGATCCGACCCCTGATCACCGTCGATGGCGCGGTGACGTGGTTCGACGCCCAGGACCTGACGCTGTATCGCTGGGTCGCCGACCGCTGGGCGGGCAGCCTGGCGGACGTCCTGCGGCACGCCCTGCCGCGTCGGGTGGCCTCGGAGGAGCTCCGCGAGCCGGCGCCCGCGCGAGGTGCCGCGCCCGCTGGAGCGACGCCCGCGGGCGCGGACTGGTCCCCCTACGGCGCGGAGGCGCTGCTGTCCGCCTTCGACCGGCCGTTGCGCCCCGGCGCGGGGCCGGCCTACTGGCTGCGGGCGCTGCCCTCCCATGATCCCGCCCTGCTCGGGGCCGACCTGGTGCGGCGCTGCCTGGCCGCGGGTCGCAGCGCGCTCGTGCTGGCCGGCGACCCCGCCGCGCCGCTGCCGGCCGCCGCCATGGCCGTCGCCGGCGCCGCGGGTGCGGACCTGCGCGGAGCGAGCGATCGGCAGCGCTACCGCGCCTTCCTCGACGGCCGCGCCGGCCGCGTGCGGGTCGTGGTGGGGGAGCGCGGCGCCGTGCTGGCACCGCTGCGGGACCTCGGCCTGATCCTCGTCGATGACGAGGCCAACCCCGGCTACAAGGAGCGGCGCGCGCCGCGGCACAACGCGCGCGACGTCGCCCTGGCCAGGGCCCGGATGGCGGGAGCGGCCTGCGTCCTGTTCGGCGACCTGCCGAGCGCCGCGCTGTACCGCCTCCTCGAGGAGGGGCACGTCCTGCCCGTGGCCGCCGCCCGTGGGGACGAGCGCGCCGCCGCTCCGCGTGTGACGGTGGTAGACCGCTCCGACCCGCGGCCCGGCGCTTCCCGGGCGCGGCTGTCGGACCAGGCCACCCGCGCCCTCGCTCGCAGCGTGCGTGACGGTGGCGCCGCGGTGGTCGTCGCCGCCCGCGGCGGCGCGGGTGCGGCGCTCGCCTGCCAGGGCTGCAGAGCCCGTCTAGCCTGCCCGGTCTGCGCCGGCTCCGTGCGCACCCGGCGCGGCGACGACCGGTGGGAGTGCCCCGCGTGCGGTTGGGACGGCCCCCCGTTCGCCTGCCCCTTCTGCGGCGGCGAGCGCAGCGCGCCCCTGGCCGCCGGGGCCGGACGGCTCGCCCAGGAGCTGACCCGCAGCCACCCCGCCGCGGAGGTCGCGCGCATGGAGGGCTTCGACGCGCCCGGGCCCACCGGCCGGCCCGCGATCGCCGTCATGACCCGCGGCAGCGTGGTGCGGCGACCCGCGTGGCTGGGGGACCGGCCCGCCGACGCGGTGGTCCTGCCGGATGCCGACGCCTTCCTGGCGCGCCCCGAGTACGACGCCGCCGAGGACGCCCTGCGGCTGATGTTCGCCCTGGCCCGCTGGGCGGTCGGCGGCGGCGAGCTGATCCTCCAGACCCGCGAGCCGGCGCACCCCGCCATCCAGGCGCTGCTGCGCTGGGACCCGTTGGGCTTCTGGGAGCGGGAGGCGCCGCGCCGGGCGGAGCTGCGCTACCCTCCGGCGGCCTGGCTGATCGCGGTCAGGGCGCCGGCCGCAGACGCACCTGAGGTCATCGCGGAGCTGCGCGAGCGCCTGCCCGAGGGGGACGAGGTGCTCGGACCCGACGAGGCAGGGGCGGCGCTGGTGAAGACATCCCACCTACGTGGCACGCTGGCGGCCATCGCGCCCTTGCGAGACCGGTGGAGCAAGGCCGACCGCAAGGTGCGGATCGACGTCGATCCCGTTCTATGAAGGCGAGAAGGTAGAGGCATGGCCAAGCTGCCCATCAGGATCTTCGGTGACCCCGTGCTGCGCGAGCGCGCGGTCGAGGTGACCGAGTTCGACGAGCGCCTCGCCAAGCTCGCCGAGGACATGCTCGAGACCATGCGGGCGGCCGCCGGGGTCGGGCTGGCGGCCAACCAGGTCGGCGTGCTCAAGCGGCTGTTCACCTGGGAGCTGTTCGAGGAGGACGGGAGCTCGACCGCCGGAGCCTGGGCCAACCCGGAGGTCCTGGAGACCTCCGAGGAGATCCAGGAGGGCGAGGAGGGCTGCCTCAGCTTCCCCGGGCTGTTCTTCCCGACCAGGCGGCCGCTCGAGGCCCGCATCCGCGCGCAGGATCTGCACGGCGAGGTCCACGAGGTCACCGGCGTCGGCACCCTGGCGCGGATCTTCCTGCACGAGATCGACCACCTCAACGGGATCCTGTTCATCGACCACCTCGCGCGGCACGACAAGAAGGAGGCCATGCGGCGGATCCGCTCCGGAGAGCTCGAGCGCAACCTGCGCGAGCGCGACCTCGCCGATGAGCCGGGCCCGGTCGCCCGGCGGCTGTAGCGGTGCGCATCGTCTTCCTCGGCACCCCGCAGCCGGCGGTGCCCGCCCTGCAGGCCCTGCTCGACGCGCCGGACGTCGAGGTCGCAGCGGTCATCACCAACCCCGATCGGCCGTCCGGCCGCGGCTACAAGCTCACGCCGCCGCCGGTCAAGGTGCTCGCCCAGGAGGCCGGGGTGCAGGTGTGGCAGCCGGACAAGCCGCGAGCGGTCCTCGAAGAGCTGAAGGAGCTCGACGTCGACGCCTGCGCGGTCGTCGCCTACGGCGCGCTGCTGCCTCCCGACGTCCTCGCCGCCGGCGGTCGCGGCTTCGTCAACCTGCATTTCTCCCTGCTCCCGCGCTGGCGCGGCGCAGCGCCGGTGCAGCACAGCATCCGCGCAGGGGACACCGAGACCGGCGTCACCTGCTTCGTGCTCGAGGCGGGGATGGACACCGGTCCGATCCTGGCCACGGCCGCCACGCCGATCGGGCCGGACGAGACCGCCGGGGAGCTGATGGAGCGCCTGGCCGTCCTGGGCGCCCCTGTGCTGGTCGACGCAATCCGCGGGCTCGTCGACGGCACGATCGAGCCGCGTCCCCAGAACCACGACCTGGCCACCTACGCGCCCAAGATCACCCCCGAGGACGCGCGCCTGGACTGGACCCTTGACGCCGAGGAGCTGCACCGCGCGGTGCGCGCCTTCAACCCGATCCCCGGCGCGCACACGACCCTGCGCGGGGAGCGGCTGAAGGTGCACCGGGCCAAGCCCGTCGACGGCGCCGGTTCACCGGGGACCGTCCTCCGCCTCGACGAGCGCTGTCCCGTGGTCGCCTGCGGCCGCGGGGCCCTACGGCTGGACGAGGTCCAGCCGGCCGGCAAGCCGCGCATGAGCGGTCCCGCCTTCACCAACGGCTACCGGCCCGAGGGAGAGGTGCTGGGGGCGTGAGCGAGGTTTCGGCCCCGCCCGGCGGGGTCGCGTCCCGCGTCGCCGCCTACCGCGCGCTCCGGCGCGTGAACGCGGGCGGCGCCTGGTCGGCGCCGGCGGTGGACGCGGCGCTGCGCGCCAGCGACCTCGACGCCCGCGACCGCTCCTTCGCCGCCAGCCTCGCCTACGAGACGCTGCGCTGGCAGGGCAGCCTGGACTGGGCGCTCGCCCGGGTCACCAGCCGGCCGCTCGCCGCGGTCGATCCGGAGGTGCTGGACGTGCTGCGCCTTGGGGCGTGGCAGCTGCTGCACTCGCGCCAGCCGGACCGCGCGGCCGTCGCCACGGCGGTGGACCTCGCCAGGAGCGAGGTCGGCCCGCACGTCACCGGCTTCGTCAACGGGGTGCTGCGCAACCTCGCGCGCCAGCGCGAGGGCCTGCCCTGGCCGAAGGGCGACACCCCCGAGGCCGTGGGCCTGCGCCTCGGTTATCCGGCCTGGGTGGTGAGCGAGGCGCAGAAGCGCTTCGGGGAGCGCGCGACGGCCGTGCTGGAGGCAGGCAACCGGGCGCCGGGGACGACCCTGCGCAGCCTCGGGGACCGCGACGGCCTGATCGCCGAGCTCGCCGAGGCGGGCCTGCAGGCCGAGCCCGGCCGCCATGCCCCCGAGGCCCTTCGCGCGCCCGGCGCCGACCCCGGACGGCTGCGCGCCGTGTCGGAGGGCCGCGCGGTCGTCCAGGACGAGGCGTCGATGCTGGTGACTCGCGCCGTCGTGCGGGAGGGCACCCGCGCGAGGGTCCTGGACGCGTGCGCCGGACCGGGCGGCAAGACCACCCACCTCGCGCAGCTCGGTGCGGAGGTGATCGCCACCGAGATCCAGCCGACCCGCGCCCGCCTGGTCGCCCAGGCGGCCGCCCGGACCGGGCTCGCGGCCCGGATCGCCACCCTCGCCGCCGACGCGACGAAGCCGCCGCTGGCCGGGGAGCTCTTCGACGCGGCTCTCGTGGACGCGCCCTGCACCGGCTTCGGGGTGGTGCGCCGTCGCCCCGAGCTGCGCTGGAAGCGGGAGCCGGGCGACCCCGAGCGCCTGGCGCGGCTCCAGGTCCGGATCGTGGACCGCGTCGCCGGGCTGGTGCGGCCCGGCGGACGGGTGGTCTACAGCGCCTGCACCTGGACGGAGGCGGAGACGCGGGGGGTGGCGGAGCAGCTGCTGGCCCTGTCCGGCGACCGACTCGAGATCGACGACACGGCCGCGGCCCTGGGCGGGGCGGGCGCGCAGCTGGCGGACGACCCCGGGGTGCAGCTCGACCCCGACCGCGACGGCACCGACGGCATGTACGTGCTGGTTCTACGGCGCATCTGAGCCCTCCCCTCGCGCCCTCCCCCGGTCGGGGGACCTCATTGTCCCCCGATAGGCCGGCTGGCGGTTACTCTTTGTACGTCGAGATTGGCGGGGGGTGAGCGGCGGAGTGGGCGAGACTGTTCTGGTCGTGGACAACGAGCCGGACATACTGCGGTTCGTCGAGGTGAACCTGCGGCTGGAGGGCTTTGAGGTGCTCCTCGCCGTCGACGGGGAGCAGGCCCTGGAGGTCGCCTTCCTCGAGCGCCCCGACCTCGTGCTGCTGGACGTCATGATGCCCGGCATCGATGGCTTCGAGGTGTGCCGGCGGCTCCGCTCGGACTCCCGCACCAGCCACATACCGGTGATCTTCCTGACCGCCCGCAGCCTGACCGCCGACAAGGTGGTGGGTCTGACCGCCGGTGCCGACGACTACGTGCTCAAGCCGTTCGACCCGATCGAGCTGGTCGCGCGCGTGCGGACAACGCTCCAGCGCGCCGCCGAGCTGCGCGCGGTCTCGCCCGTCACCGGCCTGCCGGGCAACCACCGCATCAGCCTGGAGCTGGCACAACGCCTGTCGGCGGGGGAGGAGTTCGCGGTCGGCTACGCGGACGTGAACGACTTCAAGTCCTTCAACGACCGCTACGGCTTCCTGCGCGGCGACGGCCTGATCCTCCTGACCGCCGAGGTGCTCCAATCCGCCCTCGAGGCGCAGGCCGGGCGGGGCTGGTTCCTGGGTCACATCGGGGGAGACGACTTCCTGCTCATCTGCCACCCCGACGCGATCGAGCGCGTGTGCGAGACCGCGCTCGCCGAGTTCAACCGGCGCGTCCGGGGGGCCTACGACCCCGAGGACGCCGAGGCCGGGTATCTGCTGCTTCCTGACCGTCAGGGGGTCGAGCGTCGCTTCCCTCTGGCGACGCTCAGCATCGGTGTGGCCAGCACCCGTGGCCGCAGCTACGAGGACCACCGCCAGATCGTCGAGGTCGCGACGGAGATGAAGCGCTACGTCAAGTCGCGCCGCGACGGCGGGGGGTACGCGGTCGACAACCGCTCGGACTAGCACTCGGCGCCGCGTGCGGACTCGGCTTTGCCGGCACGGTAGGCTTCCAGGCGACGGCGAGGATGCCGTCACCGCGCCTTCGGGGCAGGGTGAAATTCCCGACCGGCGGTGACGCGGCGTCGGCGGCGTGAGCCGCCGGTGGTCGCGAAGCCCGCGACCCGTGCGCGTCGGCTCTGGGCCGCGCGCCGGTGGATCCGGGCGCGCGAGCAGCTCGCGCGCGCAAGCCGGAGCCGACGGTGACAGTCCGGATGGAAGAGGGCAGCGGGGAACGGCGGCCTGCCGTGGGCCGAGGCGATCGCGCCTGGACCTGCGCACATGGCCGACCTCCGCATGTCTTCCTGCCCCGGGACGCGTCACGACGACCGGCCGCGAGGGAGGCATGGAGGCACCGTCGGCACGTTGGATGCGACGCGCTCTCGACCTCGCCGAGCGCGGGCGCTGGACCGTGTCGCCGAACCCGCTGGTGGGCTGCGTCGTCGTGCGCGACGGCGAGCCGGTGGGCGAGGGCTGGCATGAGCGGGCCGGCCACGCCCACGCCGAGATCCGCGCACTCGCGGACGCCGGCCCCCGGGCCCGCGGCGCCGACGTCTACGTCACCCTCGAGCCGTGCGCTCACCACGGGCGCACCGGACCCTGCACGGCAGCGCTGATCGAGGCCGGCGTCGCGCGCGTCGTCGCCGCGCTGCCCGATCCCAACCCGGTCGCCGCCGGCGGAGCGGCCGCGCTGCGCAGCGCAGGCATCGAGGTCGAGCTGGGCCTCCTCGAGGACGAGGCGCGGCGCCAGAACGAGGTCTTCCTGCACGGCCTGGCGACCGGGCGGCCGCTGGTGATCGCCAAGGGTGCGGTGAGCCTCGACGGGCGGATCGCCGCGGCAGACGGCTCCTCGCGCTGGCTGACCGGAGAGGAGGCCCGGCGGCGGGCCCACCTGCTCCGTGCCGAGGTCGACGCCGTGCTCGTGGGGTCCGGCACCGTGCTGGCGGACAACCCGGCCCTGACCTGCCGGATCGATGGCGCGCCCCAGCCGCTGCGGGTGGTCCTGGACGGCCGGGGCCGCACGCCCGCGGACGCCACCGTCCTCGACGAGGCCGCTCCCACCCTGATCCTGACCGCGACGCCGTCCGCCCTGCGAGGGGTTCGGGCCGAGGTGGTCGAGGTCCAGCCCGGCGCCGAGGGCCGGGGGCTGGACCTCAAGTCCGTCCTGGACGCCCTCTGGCAGCGTGAGGTGCGGAGTGTCCTGGTCGAGGGCGGAGCGGAGGTGCTGCACAGCTTCGTCAGCGCGGGGCTGGCAGACCGCCTGCAGATCCACGTCGCCCCGGTGCTGCTCGGCGAGCGCGGCCACCCGCTGCTCAGCGGCCCGTGGCCCTCGACCCTGGTCGAGGCGCCGCGCTTCCGGCTAGAGCGGGTCGAGCAGGTCGGCGACGACGCCCTGCTGACGCTGGTCCGAGGAGGCACCGACTGATGTTCACCGGGATCGTCACCGAGGTCGGCCAGGTCGAGGAGCTGACCACCGCGGACGGCGCCGCGCAGCTGCGGATCGCCTGCCGCGAGTCGATCGCCGACGCGGTCATCGGCGACTCGATCAGCGTCAACGGCTGCTGCCTGACCGTCACGGACCTGCACGTCGACGGCGCCGGAGCGCCGCTGGCCTTCTCCACGCACCTGATGGCCGAGACGCTGCGCCGCACGTCCCTCGGCGCCCTGGAGGCCGGTGCGCCGGTCAACCTCGAGCCGGCTCTGCGCGCCGACTCCCGCCTGGGCGGCCACCTCGTGCAGGGGCACGTCGACGCCGTGGGCGAGGTGGTCGGGCTGCGCCCGGACGGCGGCTCCCTGTGGATGACGATCGCGCTGCCCGACGGCCTGGGCCGCTACGTGGTGGAGAAGGGCTCGGTGGCCGTCCAAGGCGTGTCGCTCACCGTCACGGCGGTGGAGGGCACGACCTTCTCCGTGGGGTTGATCCCGCACACCCTCGCCGCCACCTCGCTGGGCGACCTCGCGATCGGGGCGCCGGTGAACGTCGAGGTCGATGTGGTCGCCAAGTACGTCGAGCGGCTGCTGCGCTCCGGCTTGGCCACGCCGTACGCCCTCGCTGAACAGGAGCAGCAATGAGCCAGTTCGCGTCGATCCCCGAGGCGATCGAGGCGATCGCCCGCGGCGAGATCGTCGTGGTCGTCGATGACGAGGACCGCGAGAACGAGGGCGATCTGATCATGGCCGCCGAGGCGGTCACGCCCGAGAAGATCGCCTTCTTCCTCCACCACACCTCCGGCTACATCTGCGCGCCCATCACCGCCCAGCGCGCCCGCGAGCTCGAGCTGCCGCCGATGGTGGAGACCAACACGGACAGCATGCGGACCGCCTTCCTGGTCACCGTCGACGCCCGCAGGGGCACGACGACCGGGATCTCGGCGGTCGATCGCGCAGCGACGATCAAGGCGCTCGTCGACCCCGAGACGCGGCCCGAGGACCTCGCCCGGCCCGGTCACATCCTCCCGCTGGAGGCGCGCGAGGGAGGCGTGCTCAAGCGCGCCGGGCACACCGAGGCGGCCGTCGACCTTGCCCGGCTGGCGGGGCTGGCGCCCGCGGGGGTGCTGTGCGAGATCGTCGACGAGAAGAAGATGGACATGGCGCGGCTGCCGGAGCTGATGGAGTTCGCCGAGCGCCACGACCTCAAGATCATCTCCATCGCGGACCTGATCGCCTACCGCCGTCGCACCGAGAAGCTGGTCCGGCGTGTGGCCGAGGCCGTCATCCCAACGCCCTACGGCCCCTTCACGGCGATCGGCTACGAGTCCGACGTCGACTCCAACCAGCACATCGCCCTGGTCCGCGGTGACCCCTCCGGCAAGCAGAACGTGCTGGTGCGGATGCACTCCGAGTGCCTGACCGGCGACGTGTTCGGGTCGCTGCGCTGCGACTGCGGCACCCAGCTGCGCGACGCGATGCGCCAGATCGCCGAGGAGGGCGAGGGCGTCATCGTCTACATCCGCGGCCACGAGGGTCGCGGCATCGGCATCATGCACAAGCTGCAGGCCTACAAGCTGCAGGACGGCGGGCGCGACACCGTCGAGGCCAACATCGAGCTGGGCTTCCCCGCCGACCTGCGCGACTACGGCACCGGCGCGCAGATCCTCACCGACCTGGGCCTGTCGACCTTGCGGCTGCTGTCGAACAACCCGGCCAAGCGCGCGGGCCTGGAGGGCTACGGCCTCGAGATCGTCGAGCGCGTGCCCCTGGAGACCACGCCCACCGACGAGAACCTGCGCTACCTGGAGACCAAGCGCGACAAGCTCGGCCACGAGCTGATCCAGCTGGGCCGTACGCTGATCGACACCGACGCCGAGGTCGAGGTGCCGCCGGCGGCCCAGGCGCTGATCGGCGGCGGCACGTTCCCGCCGGCGACGACCGGCGACGACACCGGGAAGGAGACGCCGGCATGAAGGTCCATGAAGGCTCCTACGACGGGGCGGGGCTGCGGGTGGCGCTGGTCGCCGCCCGCTTCAACGAGGTCGTGGTGGCCAAGCTGGTGGAGGGCGCCGTCGACTGCCTGCGGCGTCACGGCGTCGCCGACGACGACATCGAGCTCGCCTGGGTGCCGGGCAGCTGGGAGCTGCCGGTGGTGGTGCGCCGCCTCGCCGAGTCCGGCCGCTTCGACGCGATCGTGGCGCTGGGCTGCGTGGTGCGGGGTCAGACCGCCCACTTCACCTACGTGGCCGACCAGGCGGCCACCGTCGGCGCGATCGCCGACGCCACCGGCGTCCCGGTCACCAACGCGGTGCTGACCACCGAGACCTTCGAGCAGGCCGTCGACCGCGCCGGCGGCAAGCAGGGCAACAAGGGCTGGGAGGCGGCGCTGGCGGCGATCGAGACGGCGCGGCTGCTGGCGTCCCTGAAGTAGGCGCCGAGGCCCCGTCCCCAGGACGGCGCCCCGCCGCGACCCGCCTGGGCCGGCCGCCGGGAGACACTGCCTTCGGTGATGGACCCGCTCGTCGTCGTCTGCGCCGTGCTGGGGCTGCTGTGCGGGTCGCTGGCGGACGCGGCCATCGTCGGCATCCCCCGCGGCGGTGCGCTCGCCCCACGGCGCGCCTGCCCCGCCTGCGCGGCCCCGCGCCGCGCGCGCGACCGCGTGCCGCTGCTGTCGTGGCTGCTGCGGCGGGGGCGCTGCCGCGCCTGCGGCACGCCGCTCGGCGTGCGCCCGCCCCTGGTGGAGCTCGCCTGCGCCGCCCTGTTCGGCGCCGTCGCCGCACGGGTCGGGGCCGCCTGGGCGCTGCCGGCGCTGCTGCTGTACGTGTGGACGCTGCTGGTGGTGGCGGTCATCGATGCCGAGACGCGGCGCATCCCCAACCGCCTGACCTACCCGCTCACGCCGCTGCTGCTGGTGCTGCTGACCGCGGCGGCGCTGCTCGACGGCCAGCCCGCCGCGGCGCTGCGCGCCCTCGCCGGCGGTGCGGCGGTGTTCGCGCTGCTGCTGCTGCTGGCGCTGGCCGGCCGCGGCGGGATGGGGATGGGCGACGTGAAGCTCGGCGGGTTCATCGGCGTGGGGCTGGGCTTCCTCGGCTGGGGGGCCGTGGTCGTCGGGATCTTCGCCGCCTTCCTGCTCGGCGGCGTCGTCGCGCTCGCCCTCGTCGCGCTGCGCCTGCGCGGCCGCCGCGACCTGCTGCCGTTCGGCCCCTACCTCGCGGCCGGGGCGGTCGTGGGGCTCCTGGCAGGCGGCCCCCTGTCGCGCGCCTACCTGGCCGCCTTCGGCCTCGGCTGAGGGGCGCCACCGCGCCGGAGAGCACGCAGGTGACGCTCGCTAGGATCGGCCGACGACGTCTGTTGCAGTCGAGGAGCGACCGCTGTGACCGACCCACGCACCGCGCAGCCGCCGACCGAGGAGGAGATGCGGGCCTACCTGCAGGCCCTGCGGGACGCTGAGGTCAGCGACCTCCTGGCGCAGGCCTGCTCGCTGTTGGCCACGGGCGCCGAGGTCAAGCTCGGGCGCCCCGACGCGCGTCCGCTCATCGACGGCCTGTCCGCGCTCGTCGACGCCACCGCTCGGGCGCTGCCGTCCGCGCTCGTCGAGCGCCTGCGCCAGCAGATCGCGCAGCTGAAGATCGCCCAGGTGCAGCTGGAGAACGAGGCGGCCGAGCAGCAGGCCGCCGGCGCCGGCCAGCAGCAGACCGCCGGGGCAGCAGCCGCGTCGTCGGGGTCCGCGTCAGCGGCGGGGCAGACCGCCGGGCGGTCGTCGCAGCCGCCCCAGCAGGAGCGGAAGATGACCGACCGGCTGTGGATCCCCGGGCGCGACGCCCCGCCGCGCCGCTGACGCGCCCGACGCCCCCGCCGCCGAGGCGCTACACTTCGCGGCTGCCGCGGCGAGACGCCGCTGCTGCGCGTGTCGTCTCGCGGCACGACAACTCCACCAGCCAAGCGGAAGCGGCCTCACTCGCTTCCCACCCGGCAGGCGCACCGGGGCCGCAGCGGCTCCGTCGCCTCGGTCCGGGTCGCGCACGGCGCCACCGGCGCCGCCCGCCCGACGGGTCGCCCAGCGTCCCGACGGCAGGGGAACGCATCCCAGAGGCCGCTGCCGCGCCGCAGCGGCCTTCGTCGTGCGGGCCCGAACCGACCACAGGAACCCCACACCATGCCGAAGCAGAAGAGCCACTCGGGCGCCAAGGACCGGTTCCGCGTCACCCGGACCGGCAAGGTGCTGCACCGCCGGCAGAACCTCAACCACATCCTCGAGAAGAAGACCAGCCAGCGGAAGCGGCGCCTGTCGCGGCAGTCCACCCTCAGCGGTGGCGACAAGGCGCAGGCCACCAAGCTGCTCGGCCGCCGCTAGCGACGCGGCCCCACCCACCTCAAGGAGTTCGATCACCGATGGCACGCGTGAAGGGCGGGGTCCACTCCCGCAAGCAGCGCCGCACCATCCTCGAGCGCGCGAGCGGGTTCCGCGGGG
>CAZVUW010000092.1:9117-12590 GCA_964629825.1 uncultured Actinomycetota bacterium | reverse complement strand
TGCACGGGGATGCCGGCGGCCTCCAGCTCGCCCACGAAGGCGTCCTTCCAGGGGAGCACGTAGGCGACCTCGAGCTCGTAGCGCTCGGGGTCGAAGTGGCGGACGGAGGACGTGACCAGGCGCTCGGCCCCGCCGAGGCCGAGACCCTTCATCACCCACAGCACGCGTCGTGCGGCCACGGTGCTATCCACCTCTCACGAGGGCGCGGGAGCCGCGCTGGAGCCAGTGCAGCGGCGTCTCCTTCTGGCCCCGGAGGAACGAGCGGTCGGGCATCGCCACCGCCCACAGGTAGGCCAGGCGGTCCCGTGTGGTCGGCAGCACCCGCAGGCTGTCGAAGGCCTTGGCGGCGTAGCTGCGCCGCCGACCGATGTAGCTGCGCATCAGGGTCAGCTCGCGCCGCGACGGCTCGTAGCGCTGCGCCCAGCGGTTGATCGGCAGGATGTCGGCCAGGTCGAGCAGCCGCCAGGTCAGGTTGACCGCCCGCGCGACCAGCGCCAGGGCCTCGGCGCGCTCCGCCAGCTCCAGCAGGGCCTCGTGGCCGTCCATGCGCCGCAGCAGCAGCTCAGCGAGGTCGCGGACCGCGGTCGGCTTGGGGGTGAGGTCCCCGACGGCCACGGTGAAGGCGGCGTGCAGCGCCTGCCCGTCCCAGTCCAGGCCCTTGACCTGGCGACCGCCGATGGTGACCTCCTGCGCGGAGGCGAACAGCGGCTCGGTGTCCAGCAGCAGGCCGTGCGGGCCCATCAGGAAGGTGCGGTGGAGGTCGATCTGGACCCCCTCCTCGGACTGCAGCGTGACCGCCTTGCCGTAGCGGCGGTCGAAGCCGCGGCGCAGCTGGGGGAAGAGCCGCTCGTAGCCGAGGGCCTGGAGCTCGGCCACGGCCAGGTCCATGTCCTCGGAGCGCACCAGCAGGTCGACGTCGCCGAAGATGCGGTCCGACGGCGATGCGTACAGGGCGTGCGCCGCGAAGGTGCCCTTGAGCGCGCGCGCGTCGACACCGACGTCCTCGAGGCGCTCGATGGCCTGCAGCAGCGCGCGCTCGATCCGCAGCGCCCAGATCATCGCCCCGTTGTGCGCCTCGGCGAGCTGGCGGATCTGCGGGGCGGTGACGGGCAGGGCGCCCTCCAGCGCGGCGCGCAGGGCCAGGCCGACCACGCGCCGGCGGTCGAGCTCGAACAGGAGCCCCCGCCAGGCGCGGTCCTTGAGCGGCTGGGTGGGCAGCTCGAGCCGGCTGCCGGGAAGGCCGTAGGCCGATATCGCCCAGAGGATGCTGCTACTGCTCATGGCTCACCACCGCTCCGCACTCCCGGAGCTGCTGGAGCGCCTCCAGCACGTCCTGGTCTGCCGCCTCGGCATCGATGTCGAAGGTCTCCCTGACGACGCGAGCGATTGCGTCGGCGTCGTCCAGGTCGCTGAGCGCATCCCAGACCGCGGCCGTGCACAGGTTGCCCGCCACGATCTCCTCGCGGCCGGGCACCAGCAGCAGCACCTGATCGAACGTCTCGCGCCACAGAACCCCAGGCGCGCGCACCCATCGGGTCACGTCGTCTCCGACTCCTCCTCCTCCTTCGACAGCGTGCGCTGGCGGCGGAGGGGCGACAGCGAGGGGCTCGCCGCCGGGTAGTGGTAGCTGCTGCCCAGCTCGGAGCGCGGCATGCCGATGAGCGTCACGCCGAGCACCGGCGCCTCGATGCGCGACAGGAGCTCGGTGGAGCGGCGCGCCGAGTCCTCGCTGGTGCGGCCGCTGCGGGCGGTCAGGACCACCGCGTCGACGCGCGGCGCCAGGGTCGCGGCCTCGTTGACCGCGAGCAGCGGGCCCACGTCGATGAGCACGACGTCCGCCAGGGCGGCGGCGACCTCGAGGAGCTTGGTGTCGGGTCCGAGCAGGCCGGCGGGGTGGCTGGTCGACTTGCCCGCCGTCACCAGCCAGACGCCGGGGATGGAGGTCTCCTGGGCGAGGTCCTCCAGCCGGAGCGAGCCGTCCGCGAGCAGATACTCGGTGACGCCCTCGGACTGGTCCACGCCGAGGTAGCTGTGCATCTGCGGGTTGCGGAAGTCGCAGTCCAGGACGAGGACCACCTTGCCGCCCTCGGCGAAGCTCGCCGCCAGGTTCGCGACGGTGGTGGACTTGCCCTCGCCCGGCCCGGGCGAGGTGACCAGCACCACGTTGGCGGGTCCCTTGGCCTCGCGTCGCTCGAGCGGGCGCCCGTCGACGCTGCCGTGCTCGCCCTTGGCCGGGAGGATCCAGCGCGACATCAGCTGCAGCCCGAGCCGCAGAACGCGGTAGGACTCGGCGCCGACCGAGGCCGGGTGCTTGACGGTCACCAGGGTCTTGCGGCGCCGGTCGCGCCGGCGCAGCTTCGGCACCTCGGCCACGACGGGGAGGTCGAAGGCCGCCTCGGCAGCCCGGCGCGTGCGGATCCGGGTGTCCAGCCGGTCGACCACGAAGGCCAGCGCCAGGCCCAGCAGGAGCCCCATGAGGGTCGCGATCAGCCGGCGGGGGCCGGCGGTCGTGGGCGCCTGGAAGCCCTCGGCGGCCACCGGGATGGCGGTGCCCTCCTCCAGCGAGATCAGCCCCGCCGTGGCCTCGCCCTGCGCGCTGAGCGTCTGGAAGCGCTCGACCGTGGCGCTGTACTGGCGCACCATCGCGTCGCGCTCGGCGCGGATCAGGTCGCCCTCCGCGCTGCCCTCGGGCAGCCCCGCGAGCTGGTGGTCCAGGACGCGGACGCGGTTCTCCTGCTCCTCCATCAGCCGGCTGGTGCTGTCGATCGCCGCCAGCCGCTGGGCCTCGGCCTGGTCCGCGAAGTACTGGAGGACCTGCTGCGCGTAGGTGTTGACGAGGTCCTCGGCGAAGTCCGGCCGGCTCTGGGTGGTCGAGAAGGTGAGCGTGCCCAGCCGCGCGTCCGCCGTGACGCTCACCTGGGCCGCCAGCGCGGCCGGCGGCTGGTCGCTGTCGAGAGCCTCGGCGACGCGCATCGGGATCTCACCCTTGGTCGCCAGGAAGGCCATCGTGTCCAGCGGGACCGGCGGCGGGGAGTCGGCGTAGCCGGCGTAGAGCGTGTGCGTCGCCTCGTAGCGGGTGCCGATCGGAACCGTCGGCTGGTTCTGCGGCTCGCCCGCCGTCAGGGCGTAAGCGACCAGGAAGGCCAGCAGGGGGGCGCCGACGACGATGGTCCAGCGGCGTCGAAGTACCCGAAGGTAGTCGAGCGGTTCCATCACTGGCTCCGTTCCCCTCCCAGGAACGCCGGCAGCGCGGGCTCCCACTCACCGCGTCGAGCGACGAGGTTGAACAGCGTCTCACGCGTGTCGTCGTTCTCGTGCCTGCGCACGTGACCGCAGAGCTTGGCGATGCCCTCGCTCAGGACCTCGGTGCTCAGAGGCCGAGGGTACAGCGCCACGATGGACGGGTGCGGGGTGGGGTGCGGCTGCTCCTCGGGCTCGCGCAGCTCCTCGTGCAGCTTCTCGCCCGGGCGGAT
>CAZVUW010000092.1:0-9017 GCA_964629825.1 uncultured Actinomycetota bacterium | reverse complement strand
GCGGCTGCTCCTCGGGCTCGCGCAGCTCCTCGTGCAGCTTCTCGCCCGGGCGGATCCCGGTGATGCGGATCGGGATGTCGGTGCCGACCTCGCGCCCGGACAGCCGGATCATCCGCTCGGCCAGGTCCAGAATCCGAACGGGCTCGCCCATGTCGAGCATGAAGACCTCGCCGCCCTCGGCGAACGCGGCCGCCTGGAGGACCAGCTGCACGGCTTCCGGGATGCTCATGAAGAAGCGGGTCATCCGCGGATCGGTCACGGTCACCGGCCCACCCTCGGCGATCTGGCGCATGAAGGTCGGGATGACGGACCCGCGGCTGCCGAGCACGTTGCCGAAGCGGACGGCACAGTAGCGAGCGCCCTCGGGCCGGTTGGTCAGGAGGATGTGCTCGCCGAGGCGCTTGGAGGCGCCCATCACCGAGCTCGGGCGCACCGCCTTGTCGGTGGAGATGAACACCAGCCGCTCGACGCCGATGGTGTTGCAGGCGTTGACCACGTTGCGGGTGCCGAGCGAGTTGGTGCGGATCGCCTCGCCCGGATGCGCCTCGAGGATCGGCACATGCTTGTGCGCGGCGGCGTGGAACACGACCTCCGGGCGGTGATCCAGGAAGGCGGCGTCGAGGAGGTCCCAGTCGCGGATGTCGACCAGCGCCTGGGTGCAGCGCCCGCCGATCGAGTGTGCGGCCTCGAACAGATGCGTCTCGTCGTGGTCGAGCAGGATCAGCTCCGCCGGGTTGCAGGCGGCGACCTGACGGGCGATCTCGGAGCCGATGCTGCCGCCGGCGCCGGTGATGAGGACGCGACGGCCCTCGAGGATCCCACGGACCGAGGCGAGGTCCACGTCGATCTGCTGGCGGCCGAGGAGGTCGGAGATCGACAGGTCACGGACGTCGCGCATCGTGACCTCGCCGCCGACCAGCTCGGCGACGCTCGGCAGCACGCGCAGCGGCACGCGGCCGCGGTCGGCGAGCGCGGCGACCTTGCGCACCAGCTCGCCATCGGCCGAGGGGATGGCGAGGAGGACCTGGTCCGCGTCGGTCCGCTCGATCACGCGTGGCAGGTCCGAGATCGTTCCCAGGACGGGCACGCCGTGCATGGAGCGGCCCCGCTTGCGCGGGTCGTCGTCGACGAGCCCGACCGGGCGCAGACCGCGCTCGGGCTCGCGGATCATCTCGCGCACCATGGCCCCGCCGGAGCCGCCTGCCCCGACGACCAGCACGCGCGTGATGTCACCGGCGCTGCGCCGGCGGAAGGCGAACAGGCGCGACTGGAAGCGCAGCACCCCGATCAGCATGCAGGTGCAGGCGCTGCCGAGGACCACCACCGACATGGGGATCGTGCGCTCACCGGTGAGGTAGACGACGGTGAGCACCCCGAGCGTCGACAGGCCCGCGCCCAGGACCCGCCGGGCCTCGACGACGCTGGCGTAGCGCCACATCTGCCCGTACAGGCCCCACACCGAGTTGGCGACCAGCACGATCGCGAGGGTCGAGATCAAGAACCCGCCGAAGCTGGTCCAGTAGCCCTCCGGCACGACGCCGTCGAAGCGCAGCACCAGCACACCCGCGTAGGCGCACGCGGCCAGCACGAGGTCGAGGATGACCAGAACGCCGTCCGTGCGCAGGCGGGCCGCCGAGCGCGCCAGACGCAGGCTCATCGGCTCCTGTGCCGGCGTCTCGAGCCCGATGTCGGCCTTGCCGTCCCTGCCCGTCATGTGCTCTCCCGTCGGCCGTTCCCGTCCCAGCGCAACAGCCCTGCGGCATGGAGGTCCGCCAGGGCTCGTTCGACGTCGCGCACCACGGTCTGTCGCGGAGCATCGAACAGCGCGACGATGCTCTCAACAATCTCGCGCGGCTCGGTCTGCCCGTCGCACAGCTCCCAGATGGCGCGCGCCGTCTCGTTAAGTATGTGGACCACCTCCCCGTCCCCTCGACGAAGGAGGTGGCGATCGCGACCCTCGGCCGTCAGCGTCGAGGTCTCATCACGGACGGGGCAGCCCCGAAGGTCGATCTCTGCCGCCATCAGGCGCTCCTCTGGTGCAGTCGATCGATCAGCCCGTGCGCCGTCACCAGCGCGACGACCTCGAGCCGGCTGTGAACGCCGAACTTCGAGATGATGTTCTGGATGTGGGTGCGAGCTGTCTGCGGCGAGATGTAGAGCAGCTCGGCGACGGCCGCGGGATCGCAGCCCTCGACCATGAGCTCCACGATCTCGCGCTCGCGCCGCGTCAGGCTCATGAAGAGGTTGATGACGCGGTCTTCCTCGCGGTTGCGCTCGATCAGGTTGCGCAGCAGCGGCGCCAGCATCCCGGGCGGGACGTAGGCGTGCGCCGCGAGGACCTGGCGCACCCCCTCCGCCGCCTCGTCCAGGGACTGGCGCGGACTGATGTAGCCCTCGGCTCCGTTCTCCATCGCCTCGAGCAGCCCGAAGTCGGAGCCGTCAGCGCCAAGCACGAGCAGCCGCGTGCCGGGGTGCTCCGCGTCGACCGCGCTGCAGAGCTCCTCCGCGCCGGGCAGGTCGGCCGACAGCAGCAGCAGGTCGGGCCGCAACTGCTCCAGGCTCGCGCGGACCTCCTGGGCGTCGCGGACCTGGCCCACGATCTCCAGGTCGCAGCGGCGTGCCAGCGCCGGACCGATCGTCGCACCCACGAGCGCGTCGGGGCAGGCGACCAGACAGGTGGACGTCACGCCGGAATCCCGTCCTCGTAGCCGTTCGTACGCGCCCGGATGCCCGCGCGGCGCGCCACGGCGGCCGCCTCGGTGCGGCTGCCGACGTCCAGCTTGGTCAGGATGTTCTGCACGTGCGTCCGCACGGTGTGCGGGGAGATGCTCAGACGGCGCGCGATCGCGACTCCGCCGGCTCCGCCGACCAGGCACTCGAGCACCTGGCTCTCGCGCGTGGTCAGCGTCCGCACCAGGGCGACCTCGCGGCTCACGTCGGCGTCCTCGCCGCCGTGGCGCTGCTTGGCCAGACCCAGCACCGGAGCGCTGCGCGGGCGGACGCCCCGAGCGATCAGCGCGACCAGGTCATCGGGGGTGCAGTCGGGTCCCACCCACGTCCCCGCAGCACCGGCGGGGGGTGGTGCGGCGCCCGTCCAGACCACCTTGACGGGCGGCTCGCACCCGAGCAGGAGCCGCAGCACCTCCTGCCCCCCGGGGCAGACCGTCGGCAGCAGCACATGCGTGACGCCGTGGAGGAAGGACCCGACCTGATCCGGCGGGCACGTCTGCGCCCGCAGATCCCGCCGACCGAGCTCCTCCGCCAGGCTCTCGGCGATCGCCGAGCGGTCGTCAACGATCAGGACACGCCCGGTGAGCACGTCCGATCCGCCTGTCATGAGCCCCCCGAAGGCCACACCGGCCGTCCGCTACGTACCCAGGCGATCTGTCGTCGGGCACCCCGGGCTGGTGAGCGAGCGACCGATCCCGCCCATCCGCTCTTCCTAGCGTGACGCTCCGTTGCGTCCTGCTAGTGAAACCTTACTCTGTGCTACTGAACGATGCCCCCTGCCAGGTGGGAAGTCAACCCCCCATTCGGGTGGTTTTGACCCTCACCAGGACTGGCTCTGCACCCCCAAATCGGGTGCCGTCTCGCAGCGATGGCGAAGGGCGCGACCCTCCCCGCACCCCTGCGATGTTAAACCTCCCTGGTTACGGAGTGTGAACGGATTTCGTTCACTGCCGGTAGCATTAGTCGGATGCTCTTCGTAGTCAGCACCGGCCGCTCCGGGAGTCAGACCCTGTCGATGGTCCTGACCCAGTCCCCGGACATGCTGTGCCTGCACGAGCCGCACCCCCAGCTGGTGAAGGAGTCCGCCGCCTTCCGGTACGGGCGGCTGAACCTGGATGACGCCGTGGAGCTGCTGCGGCGCACCCGGCCCGCTCGCCTGGAGGGACGCCGCTACGGCGAGACCAACAACCGGCTCGCCCTGCTTCTTCCCGCCGTCCGCCGCGCCTTCCCGGAGGCCCAGATCATCTGGCTGCTGCGCGACGGCCGCAGCTTCGTCGCCTCCGAGCTCCAGCGCGGAGCGTATCGCCGCCTCAGCCCCCTGCCGTGGCGGCGCTCCAAGTGGGATCGCTGGCGGCTGTCGGGCGCGGCCGCGCGCGCGGTCGAGCCGCAGCAGTGGGAGAGCTGGTCGGCCTTCGAGAAGATCTGCTGGCAGTGGGGCTGGGTCAACCGCCTCATCGCCTCCGACCTCGCCGACCTGGGGCCAGAGCAGAAGCGGGTGCTGCGGATCGAGGACCTCGCGTCGCAGCTGCCCGACCTCAGCACCTGGCTGGACATCGAGTCGGTGAGCTTCCACATCCCGCGCTCGAACGCCCGCCGCGAGGTGCCGGAGGAGGTCCGCCAGGCCACCCGCCACCCCAACGCGGTGGCCGAGGTTGCCGGCTGGGAGGGCTGGACGCGCCGGCAGCGTGAGATATTCGAGCGCCACGCGGGCGACGTCATGGATGAGCACTACCCCGGCTGGCGCAGCGCCGCTGGCGAGTGGCAGCCGCTGCCGGCGACGACGTCGGAGAGCCAGGAGGCCGATGGCGAGTCGCGCCTGCGCTATGAGCTGGCGCGGGCCATGGTCGAGCGCGCCGAGCTGCGCAGCGAGCTGGCCGAGCTGAAGGGCCGCCCGCTGCTGCTCCTCACGCACGCGGGGCTGACGGTCCGTGACCGCTTACGCCGGTCCACCTAGCGTCGCGATGGCAGGATAGGGTCGCTCGCGGAGATGGTCGACAAGGCGGCGATGGGACTCCTGCGGAACCTCTGGCGTAGGGCGCGCTATCCCGATGCGCTGGCCCTCAGCCGCCGCCGCCTGCTCGGGGTCATGGCCGCTCTGGTCGCGGTCCGCTGGTTCGGCGACTTCGGGGCTCTGGACGAGCCGGACGTCGAGGTGGTCGGAGGCGAGGGTCGGCGCCGCCGTCGGCAGCGCCCAGACGACCCCGAGGCCGCTCCTACCGCCGAGCCGACCGAGGAACCTCTGCACGACCCCGCCGACGGCCCCGGCCAGTGGGGGGACCCGAACAGCTGGCCCGACGGGCGCGTACCCGGACCCGGCGACGTCGCCGTGGTGGACCGCCCGGTCGTGCTGGCCGGCTCGGTGGTCATCGCCGGGGTGCGGATCGAGCCCGGCGGGGAGCTGACCTTCGAACCCGCGGCCTCGGCGGCGCTGCACAGCAGCGGCAACGTCGTGGTGGGCGGGCGCCTGTCGCTGCGGCCGTCGTCCATCGCCGTCGAGCACCGCATCACCTTCCGGGACGTCGACGAGAGCCGCTTCGTCGGCGGCCACTCCCACGGGCCGCTGGACACCGACATCGGCCTGTGGGTCGTCGACGATGGGATCCTCGACCTCGCCGGGACGCCGAAGGTCGCCTGGACGCGCGCCGAGGGCTCGCTAGAGGCCGGCCAGACCGAGATCACCGTCGCGGACGCGACCGGGTGGCAACGCGGCGACCGCATCGCGATCACCCCGACCGTGCCGCCGTCGGTCGACAACGGCTCCTTCCATCAGGACGTCGAGCACGCGCTCGCCTACGACGAGGCCGTCATCGCCGCCGTGGACGGCCGGCGCGTGCGCCTGGAGACGCCGCTCGGCCACCCGCACCCCCAGATCGAGCTCGTCGACTGGGAGCAGCAGCGGCGCACCTACGGCGCCGAAGTGCTGAACCTCACCCGCAACGCCGTGATCGAGGGCCAGCCCGACGGCCGCGCCCACGTCATCTTCCTGCACGCCGCCAAGCCGCAGAAGATCTCTCACGCCGAGATCCGCCACATGGGCCCGCGCCAGGGGCAGGGCCGCAAGACCCACGGCGTCCTCGGCCGCTACGGCCTGCACTTCCACATGTGCGAGGACGGCAGCCGCGGGAGCCTGGTCGAGGGCGTCGTCATCCACTCCGGCGGGGCGCAGGGCTTCGTGCCGCACGACTCCCACGGGATCACCCTGCGCGACTGCGTGGCGCACGACGTCATGGCCGGCGGCTTCTGGTGGGACGTGCCCGAGCGGCGGGCGAACTACAAGCCGCAGACTCACGACTCGCTGTGGGAGCGCTGCGTCGCCTCCAAGGTGACGGCGGCGCGGGGCGGCAACGAGGGCTACCGGCTGGCGGGCTTCTCGCTGTCGGAGGGCCGCAACGGCAGCAACCGCTGCATCGACTGCGTCGCCGTCGGCGTCACGCGTCATCGGGCGACGATGAACGCCTCGACCAGCAGCGGCTTCCACTGGACCGAGCTCGGCCGGGCGGTGTGGGACTTCAGCGGCTGCCTGGCGCACAACAACGGCGGCTCGGGGTCGTTCGCATGGCAGAACGACGAGCAGGTCCACGTGATCGAGCGCTTCACCGCCTATCACAACGGCCGCTACGGCATCGACCACGGCGCCTACTCGAACTACTGGCTCTACCGCGACTGCGCCCTGCACGGCAACCGGATCGCCGGGGTCGGCGTGCACGCCGTGACCCGCCGCACCAAGTCGACGCCCGCGGACGCGCCGCTGCAGACCTACGAGCGGCTGATGATCGACGGCGCCGGCATCAGCACGTACGGCTTCACCGGCGAGGGCCATCGCTTCCCCGCTCAGGAGGGCGTGCCGGTCGTGCTGAAGGACAGCCACATCCGCGGGGCGCGCGTGGCCGCCTTCCACATGCCGGAGACGCGCAACCGCGAGGAGTACCGTGTTGAGAACTGCACCTTCGACGGGCGGGAGTTCCTGCTGGCGGAGGGCATGGCGCCGACCTCGAGGGTCGAGGTCGTGAACCTGAACGGCGAGTCGGGCGAGTTCGTCCTGCAGCGCCGCGACCAGGGCGAGGGGAGGGTGCAGCCGCGGTGGAACGCGCTGCAGATCACGGGGCGGTGAACGAGCGACCGCTGGTCTCCTGCGTCGTGGTCTCCTACAACCAGTCGCCCTGGATCGAGGAGTGCCTGGAGTCGGTGTTCGCACAGACCTACGAGCACCGCGAGGTCCTGCTGATCGACGACTGCTCGACCGACGACACGGTTGAGCGCGCCGAGAAGTGGCTGGAGCGGACCGGCAACAGCGCCGAGGTCATCGTCAACCCCGTAAACGTCGGGCTGTGCGCCACCCTCAACCGTGCGCTCGAGGCCTGCCGCGGCGAGTACATCTCGCTGGTGGCGGCCGACGACGCCTGGCTGCCGCACAAGGTCGCCCAGCAGGTCGAGGCGATGACCAGCCGATCACCGCGCCCGGTGCTGGTGTACAGCGATGCGCTGATCGTCGACGGCGAGGGTGAGGTGCTGGAGGAATCCTTCCTCGCCTGGCAGCTGCGCGCCCGCCCGAAGCTGTCGGGGAACACCTTCGCCGACCTGGTGCCGAACAACTTCATCCCGGCGATGGCCACCCTCTACGCGCGCGAGGACCTGCTGCGCCTCGGCGGCTTCGACGAGTCGCTGTCCTACGAGGACTGGGACATGTGGTTGCGCCTCGCCAAGACCGGGCCTGTGCACCACTCCCCCGGCGTGGTGGCGCGGTACAGGCGCCTGCCGGGCTCGCTGGCCCGCACGCTCGGCGTCCAGATGCATCGCGACGCCTACACGATCATCGCCAAGCACCTTGATGACGCGCCGGTCCCGCGCGAGCGCATCGCGCGCCGCCTCGGCCAGATCGCCAAGACCCTCTGGGCGCAGGGCCATCCCGAGGCCGCGTCGCTGCTGCGCGACGCCCTGCGCCGGACCCGACTGCCGTCGCTGCTGCTGCCGGCCGTGCTGGCATCGGTGGGCGTGCCCTACCCGCGCCGCCCATGAGGGTTCCGCTCAACGACCTGGCCCGCGCGTGCCAGCGCGACCGCGCCGCGATCGACGCCGCCGTGGCCGAGGTCCTGTCCAGCGGCTGGTACGTCCACGGCCGCCAGCACGCCGCCTTCGAGGAGGAGCTGGCCGCCTACATCGGCGTAGAGCACTGCGTCGGGGTTGCCAGCGGCACCGACGCGCTCGAGCTGGCGCTGCGCGCCGTGGCGGTCCAGGGCCGCAGCCACGTGCTCACCGCCGCCAACGCGGGCGGGTACACGTCGGTGGCGGCGCTGCGGGCCGGGCTCGTGCCGCGCTACGCCGACGTCGACCCGTACACGCACTGCCTGAGCGCCGCGACCGTCGAGCCCGTTCTCGACGACGACGTCGCCGCCGTCGTCGTCACGCACCTCTACGGCCGGCTGGCCGACGTGCGACCGGTGGTCGAGCTGGCCGCCGAGGCCGGCGTTCCGGTGGTCGAGGACTGCGCCCAGGCGATCGGCGCCGCCCGCGACGGCGTCGCCGCGGGCGCATACGGCGCGGTGGGGACGTTCAGCTTCTACCCGACCAAGAACCTCGGCGCCCTGGGCGACGGCGGAGCGCTGGTCACCTCGGATGCCGCGGTCGCCGAGCGCCTGCGGCTGCTGCGCCAGTACGGCTGGGACGCCAAGTACCGGATCGCGCGTGACGGCGGCCGCAACAGCCGCCTGGACGAGCTTCAGGCGGCCATCCTGCGCGTGCGTCTGCCCGGCGTCGCGGCCGCCAGCGAGCGCCGGCGCGCCATCATCGCCCGCTACCGGGCCGCCGGGGCGGCCTCGCTCACGGTGCTGCCAGCCGACGGGCCCGACCACGCCGGGCACCTCGCCGTGGCGGTCGCCGAGGATCGCGCCGCGGCCCGGGCTGCGCTCGAGGCGGCAGGCGTCGCGACCGACATCCACTACCCCATCCCCGATCACCGCCAGCCGGGGCTGCCCGACGCCGAGGTGTCCCTCCCGGTGACCGAGCGCCTGGCCGAGCAGGTCCTCACCCTGCCGTGCTTCCCCGAGCTGACCGACGCCGAGGTCGACGTCGTCTGCGAGGCGCTGGCCGCGCTGTGACGAGCGACCCGACAGGAGTCCGAGCAAGATGAGCGTCTACGTCCACCCCCAGGGGCTGTGCGAGAGCGAGCAGGTGGGTGATGGCACCCGCATCTGGGCCTTCGCCCACGTCCTGCCCGGCGCGGTGATCGGCCGCGACTGCAACGTCTGCGACCACGTCTTCATCGAGAACGACGTCGTCGTCGGCGACCG
>CAZVUW010000091.1:0-12762 GCA_964629825.1 uncultured Actinomycetota bacterium | reverse complement strand
CCGCCCTGGCTGCGTGGGGCAGCGGCGTACCACACCTCACCCCCCCCCCGGCGGGCGGTGGTTTTTTGCGGCGCACGGGCCCGCCCAAAACAACATCTCACGTGGGTTACCGGGCGCCGAGCGCCCGCGCCGCCGCGGCGGCCCTCCCGTCCACCGGCGCGGCCAGCCCGGTCCAGCGCTCGAACGACGCCGCGGCCTGCCCGACGAGCATCCCCAGCCCGTCCACCGCGGTGGCGCCGCGCCCCCGGGCGGCGCGCAGGAAGGGCGTGTCGCCGTAGATCAGGTCCAGAGCGATCTGATCGGGCTCGAGCTCCATGAGGTCGTCGGGCAGCCGCTCCCCCGCCAGGCCGAGCGGCGTGGCGTTGACGATCAGCCGCGGGCGGGCGTGCGGGGCGGCCTCGGCGGCGGCGTGCGCCCGGGCCAGCTCGTCGATGAGCGCCGCGGCCTCGGGGCGCCGCGCGCGCACCCGGACCGCCGCCCCGACGCGGCCGAGCGCCACCGCGGCCGCTCGCGCCGCCCCGCCGGCGCCGAAGATCAGCGCCACATCGCCGGGCTCGACCCGGACGGTGTCGCGCAGGACGCGCTCCAGGCCGATGGCGTCGGTGTTGTCGGCGACCAGGCGCCCGTCGTCCCAGTACAGGGTGTTGGCGGCGCCCACGGCCTCGACCTCGGTGGTCCTGGAGTCGACCAGGTCGAGCACGGCGAGCTTGTGCGGAACCGTCAGGTTGGCGCCGGCGGCGCCGAGGGCGCGCAACCCGGCCACAGCCGCGGGCAGGTCGTCGGGGTGCACGTCGGCGGCCAGATAGACGGCGTCCAGCCCGAGATGGGCGAAGGCGGCGCTGTGGATCTGCGGTGAGACGCTGTGCTCGACGGGGTGCCCCAGCAGCAGCACCAGGCGCGTCCGGGCCGTGGGGGTCACGGCGCTAGCCGTCGCCCGCGTTCTCGGCCTCGTCACGCATGCGGCGGAACTCGGCGACGTTTGCGTTGTGCTCCTCGGCGGTCTCGGCGAACGCGTGGGAGCCGGTCTCCAGGTCGTTGACGACGTAGAAGAGGTAGCTCGTCTCGGCGGGCTGCGCCGCCGCGAGGATGGCGTTCCGGCCGGCACCGGAGAGCGGCGTGGGGGGCAGCCCGTCGTGCTCGTAGGTGTTCCACAGGGAGGCGATGGCGAGATCCTCGAACAGCACGCGGTCGGTGTGCTCGCCGCGGGCGTACTGGACCGTGGCGTCGATCTGGAGCCGCATCGGCTTGGCCAGACGGTTGTAGATGACCGAGGCGACTATGGGCTGCTCCTCGCGCAGGCGGGTCTCGCGCTCGATCAGCGAGGCGATGGTGAGCAGCTGGTAGCGGTCGTAGCCCTCGGGCGGGGTGACCTCGGACAGGATCTCCTCGGTGCGGCGCACGAGTCGGGCCAGGATGTCGGGCGCCGGCGTGTCTACCGTGAACTCGTAGGTGTCCGGGAACAGCAGCCCCTCGAACTCGTCCGCCTCCTCCGGCAGCTCCGGCACCCAGGACGGCAGCGCGACGTTGGCCAGTGCCGCGCGCAGCTCGTCGACCGTGTACGGGCCGGCCTCGGCCAGGCGCTCCAGGGTCTGGGTCACCGTCAGGCCCTCGGGAATGGTGACCCTGAAGGACTCGGGCGCGGGCGGCGCCGCCGACAGGATCTCCAGGATCTCGTCGGTGGACATGCCGCTGACCAGCTGATAGGTGCCCGGCTGGATGCGGTTGGCGCGCTCGTCGTCGCGGGCCGCCAGCTTGAAGGCCAGCGGCGAGCGGATCACACCCTCCTCGGCCAGGCGGTCGCCGACCGCGGAGGCCCCGACGCCCTCCGGCACCTGGAAGGTGACCGTGCGGCCCTCGACGAAGTTGTCATTGCCCGCGCCGTTGTTGAACCAGGCCCAGCCGACCCCGGCTGCCACCGCCAGGATGGCGAGGAAGACCAGGAAACCCTTCGAACCGCCTGACACCCTCGTCACATCTCCCCAGATCGGTTGCGCTGGCTGTCGAGCCATCCCTGCAGGATGATCGCCGCCGCCACGCGGTCACGTTCGTCTCTGCGCTGCTTCCGTCGTCTGCCGGCCCCCAGCAGCCTGCGCTCCGCCTCCGCCGAGCTCAGGCGCTCGTCCCAGAGCTGGACGTCCAGCCCGCGCTCGGCCAGCGCGGCGGCCACTGCCCGGGCCACCCGGGTCGAGTCCGTGTCCCCGCCCTTCAGGGACAGCGGCAGACCGATCACAACAGTTTCGCACGCCTCCTCGCGCGCGCGGCGCGCCAGCCGGTCGGGCAGGTCGGCTCCGCCTTCAATGGTGTCCAGGGGGGTGGCGACCAGGCGGTCGGGATCGCTCACCGCAAGGCCGACACGAACATGCCCGACGTCCACGCCGAGCACACGTCCGGCGCGGGCCACGGTGGGGTTCAGGCCGACAGCCGCTCGCGGGCGCTGCTGCGCCCGACCGCCAGCGCCTCGTCCAGCCTGGCGCCCTCGCGCCCGCCGGCCTGGGCGATCTCGCCGCGCCCGCCTGCGCCGCCACCGACCACGGCGGCCGCGGGCCGCAGGACGTCGGAGGCGTTGACGCCGGCGCCGACCAGATCGCCCGACACGGCGGCCACGAGCAGCGCCTTGCCATCCTCGGTCGTCGTGCCGAGGATGACGACGCCGTGCCCGATGCGGTTGCGCAGGTCGAGCGCCAGCGCCTTGAGGCCGTCGCGGTCCGCTCCCGGCACCGCGGCGGCGATGATGCGGGCGTCGCCGACCGCCTCGGCCTCCTCGACCAGCCGCTCGGCGGAGGCGAGGACGGCCGCCTGACGCGCGCGGGCGAGCTCCTTCTCGGCCGCGCGCAGCCGCTCGATCAGCCCGCTGACGCGCTCGACGACCTCGTCGGTGCCGACCTTCAGCATGCGGGCGACCTGCTCGGCGACCATGCGCTCGCGGGTCAGGTGCCGGAAGGCCTCGGGACCGGTCACCGCCTCGATGCGGCGCAGGTTCGCCGCCACCGAGCCCTCGCTGACGATGGTGAACAGCCCCACCTCGGGCGTCCGCCTGACGTGGGTGCCACCGCACAGCTCGCGGGAGAAGTCGCCGATGCTGACCACCCGCACCCGCTCGCCGTACTTCTCACCGAACAGAGCGATCGCGCCGAGGGCCCTGGCCTCGTCCATCGACGTCTCGACGACGGTGATCTCGGGGTCTGCGGCGATGCGCTGGTTGACCCGCTCCTCGACCTCGGCCACCTGGTCGGAGGCGACCTGGGAGAAGTGCGGGAAGTCGAAGCGGAAGCGTCCGGCGTCGATCGCCGAGCCCGCCTGGGCCGCGTGGTCGCCGAGCACCTCCTTCAGCGTCGCGTGCAGGATGTGGGTGGCGGTGTGGCCGCGGGTGATCGACTGGCGCCGCTCGCGATCGATGACGGCGTGCGCCTCCTGCCCCGGCAGCAGCTCGCCGGCGGCGACCTTGGCGCGGTGCACGATCAGGCCCTGCACGGGCGAGAAGGTGTCCACCACCTCCAGGCGCCCGGTCGGCGTCTCGATGATCCCGTGGTCGCCGAGCTGGCCTCCGCCCTCGGCGTAGAAGGGCGTGCGGCGCAGGACGACCTCGACCTCGTCGCCCTCCCCGGCGGAGTCGACCAGACCACCCGGCGTCAGCAGGGCCGCGACCTCGCTCTCGGCCTCCGTGTTCGTGTAGCCGACGAACGTGGTCGAGCCCGCGCTGGCGGCGGCGGACCGGTAGACCTCCAGCGGCACGCCCTTGTCGGCGCCGCGGTGGCCGGCGGCGCGGGCGCGCGCCCGCTGGGCCTCCATGTGCTCGGCGAAGGCGTCGCGGTCGAGCTCCAGGCCGTGCTCCTGGGCGATCTCCAGGGTCAGGTCGACCGGGAAGCCGTAGGTGTCGTGCAGGGTGAACGCCGTGTCGGCCGGCAGATCCGAGGCGCCCGTCTCCTTGGCGTGGCGGATCGCGTTGTCGAGCATCGACATGCCGGTCGCGAGGGTGCGGGAGAAGCCCTCCTCCTCTGCGGTGGCGACGCGGTCGATCAGCTGGCGCTGGTTGATCAGCTCGGGCCAGGCCTCGCCGAGGGTGTCGCGGACGACCTCCATCATCGCCGGCATGACGGGCCGGTCGTAGCCGAGCATGCGGGTGTGCCGCACGGCGCGGCGCAGCAGGCGCCGCAGGACGTAGCCGCGGGCCTCGTTGGAGGGCAGGACACCGTCGGCGATCAGCATCGCCGCCGAGCGCGAGTGCTCGGCGATCACGCGCAGGGAGATGTCGGTGCGCTCGTCCGTGCCGTAGGTGATGCCGGTCAGGTCGGCGGCGCGGTCCAGCATCGGCCGCAGCACGTCGGTCTCGTAGACGTTGGGGACGCCCTGCTGGAGCACCGCCATGCGCTCCAGGCCCATGCCGGTGTCGACGTTCTTCTTCGGCAGCGGGCCGAGGATGTTGCCGTCGGCGTCCTGCTCGAACTGCATGAAGACGAGGTTCCAGTACTCCATGAACCTCGACTCGTCGACCGCCGGCCCGCCCTCGGGGCCGTGCTCCGGGCCGCGGTCGTAGTACAGCTCGGAGCAGGGGCCGCAGGGACCGGCGCCGCCCGTGGACCAGAAGTTGTCCGAGGCGTCGAGCCGGGTGGCGCCCGGGGGCGCCCCGATGCGCTGGATGCGGGAGGCCGGGACGTCTGACTCCTCGAGCCACAGCCGCTCGGCCTCGTCGTCATCCTCGTAGATCGTCACCCAGATGCGCTCGGGGTCGAAGCGGAAGCCCTCGATCGACAGCTCCCACGCCCAGCGGATGGCCTCGCGCTTGAAGTAGTCGCCGAAGCTGAAGTTCCCGAGCATCTCGAAGAAGGTGAGGTGACGCGTCGTCACGCCCACGTTCTCGATGTCGTTGGTGCGGGCGACCTTCTGGACGCTGGTGGCGCGCGGGTGGGTGGGCGTGTCCTCGCCGAGGACGTACGGCTTGAAGGGGACCATGCCCGCCACCGTGAGCAGCAGCGTCGGGTCCTGAGGGATCAGCGAGGCCGAGGGCCACACGCGGTGGTCCCGCTCGCGGAAGAACTCGATGAACGTCCTGCGGATCTCGGATGAGCGCATCGCCTACCCCTGGCGGCTGTCGGTGGAGCCCAGGCCGGTCCGGCGGGGCGGGACCGGGGCGGTCTCGGCCAGCTCCGATGCCGGTCGCACCTTGTACACGGAGCGCAACTCGGCCTCCTTCTCGAGCGCCGCCTCGCGTCCGGCCGCCAGAGCGACGTCCAGGCGCTCGCGGAAGCTGCTCGCGCGCTCGCTGGCGGCGCCGGCGATCCCGGCCGGCGACAGCCGCTGGCGGGCCTGCTCGGCCCTGCGCACCACGGCCACGCCGAGGACCACCCCGGCACCGAGGCCCAGCAGAGCGAAGAACAGTCGCTTGAACACGTGGGCTCCTTGTCGTTGCGGCGGCGCGGCTGCGGCCCGGCGCAGCCCGGGCTACTAGCGTGCCGCCTTGCGGGCCGTCCGCACGGCCGCACCCGTCCCGGACACGAACGCGATCGCCTTGATCAGCGGGTTGGCGATAGCGGCGTGGAGCACCTCCGCCATGTTCTCCGCCGTGCCCGAGATGCTCTGCACGTTGGCGATGATCGTGTCCACGCGCGCGAGCTCGGTGTTCACGCCGGCCACCGTCTCGTTCACGCTGGTGAGCAGCGGCACGGTCTGCTCGGTGACCTGGCGGACGGCGTTGGTGAGCTCGCGCACCGTGCCGATCAGGCTGAGCAGCAGGCTCATGAGCCCGAGCATCCCCGCGCCGAAGGCGACCGCGGCGATGATGGCGGCGACCCCGCCGGGGCTGACGTCGAGCTGGGCGCCGGCGAGCACGAACAACGCGGCGACCGCCAGGACGCCGACCACCGCTCCGATGATCCCGCGCGAACCCATCGTGTCCCCTCTCCTCGCTGCTCGGCGCGCTCCGGGCGGCCGGGCTGCACTGCAACGGACTGCGCGCTGCGCCCACGGGCGGGCAGAGCGCTAGCGGCGCAGACTAACCGATGCCGGCCGACGGGCCGCGGGCGCCTTCAGCGGCGCTGCCCTCTAGCTCCTGGCCCGGGCCCTTCGCAGCAGCAGCGCGCCGGCCGCGATCAGCACCACGGCGACGGCCAGCGCCGGCGCGACGTCGATGCCGGTGTCCGGCAGCGCCGCGACCGTGGGGACGGCGGTCGCCGGCGCGTCGGCGCCGTCGGGCTCGTCCACTTCCTCGGTCGGCTCGGTGACGCGGATAACGCCCGACAGCTCGCCGTCGGCCGTCGCGTAGCGCACCGTGCCGGGCTCCCGCAGCGCGATCGAGAAGCTCTCGCCGGGCCGCAGCGGCCCCGAGTCCCAGGTCCCGTCCTCACCGACGACGGTGTGCGTGCGATCGGCCTGGTTGATCCAGACGATCTCCTCGCCGACCTCGACCAGCACCGCCGCGGGCACGAACCCGTCGGTGGTCAGCCGGATGTCGACCGCGAGCGCCGGCGTGGCCGCCAGCACGACCAGGAGGACGGGCACGGCAGCGATCACTGCGGCGCTGGCAAGGCGTTGGCGTCGCATTGCGGGATTCTAGTCCGTCCGGCATCCCCTGGTCAGGGGTAGTCCACATCCCCCGCTCAGGACTTCGCCGGAGGTGGCAGGCGGCGCAGACCCACCTCGGCGAGCTGGGAGTCCTCCACCTCGCTCGGCGCGTCGGTCAGCGGGTCGCTGCCGCTGGCCGTCTTCGGGAAGGCGATCACGTCGCGCAGGGAGTCCGCGCCGGCCATCAGCATCGCCAGCCGGTCCAGGCCGAAGGCGATGCCGCCGTGCGGCGGAGCCCCGTACCGCAGCCCCTTCAGCAGGAAGCCGAAGCGCTCCTCCGCCTCCTCCCGCTCGATGCCGAGGATTGCGAACACGCGCTCCTGGAGGTCGCTGCGGTGGATTCTGATCGAGCCGCCACCGAGCTCGACGCCGTTCAGAGCGAGGTCGTAGGCGCGCGACACGGCCGCGCCAGGGTCCTCCTCGAAGCGCTCCTCCCACTCCGCTGTGGGTGCGGTGAAGGGGTGGTGCACCGACTCCCAGCGGCCCTCGCCGCGCTCGAACAGCGGCCACTCGGTGACCCAGACGAAGTTCCAGGCGCCCTCGGGGATCAGGCCGCGGTCGCGGGCCAGGGCCACGCGCAGCGCCCCCATCAGCTCCTGGGTGAAGCGGGTCTCGCCCGCGCCGAAGAACAGCGCGTCGCCGGGCTGGGATCCGGTCGCCGCGAACAGGTTGGCGACCTCATCCTCGGACATGAACTTGGTCAGCGGGCTGCGCAGGGTGCCGTCGCCCTCGTGGACGCCCCAGGCCAGGCCCTTGGCGCCGCGACCCTTCGCGAACTCGACCCAGGCGTCGAGCTCGCGGCGTGTCAGCGACCCGCCCTCGGGCAGGCGCACCGCGATCACCGAGCCGCCGCTGTCGAGCGCTCCGGCGAACACCCCGACGCCGGTGCCGGCGAACACCTCGCCGAGGTCCACCAGCTCCAGCCCGAAGCGCGTGTCCGGCGAGTCGGTGCCGTATCGGCTCATGGCCTCGGCGAAGCTCAGACGCGGGAACGGGGTGGGGATCTCGACGTCCAGCACCTCCCGCCACAGCGTCGACATGAGCTCCTCGACCAGCTCGTAGAGGTCCTCGGGCTCGATGAAGCTGGCTTCGACGTCGAGCTGGGTGAACTCCGGCTGGCGGTCGGCGCGCAGGTCCTCGTCGCGGAAGCAGCGGGCGATCTGGTAGTAGCGCTCCATGCCCGCGACCATGAGCAGCTGCTTGAACAGCTGCGGGGACTGCGGCAGGGCGTAAGCGGTGCCCGGCTGGAGTCGGCTCGGGACCAGGAAGTCGCGCGCCCCCTCGGGCGTCGAGCGGGTGAGCAGCGGCGTCTCGATCTCCAGGAAGCCGTGCTCCTCCATCACCCGCCGGATGGTGCTGGTGATCCGCGAGCGCAGCCGCAGCGCCCGCGCCGGACCCTCCCGCCGCAGGTCGATGTAGCGGTGGGTGAGCCGCATGAGCTCGTCCACCTCGACCCGGTCGGCGATGGGGAACGGCGGTGGCTCGGCCACCGACAGGACGTCCAGCGCCGACGCGGCCACCTCCACCTCGCCGGTGGGCAGGTTCGGGTTGGCCATCCCCTCGGGCCGCACGCGCACGGCTCCGCGGACGCGCACGACGTACTCGCTGCGGACGTCGTGGGCGGCCTCGAGCGCGGCCCCGGCGCTCGGGTCGGCGACGACCTGGACCACACCGGAGGCGTCGCGCAGATCCAGGAAGACCACGCCGCCGTGGTCGCGGCGGCGGGCGACCCAGCCAGCGAGCACGACCTCGGTCCCCTCGTCCCCGGGGCGCAGCGTGCCCGCACCGTGCGTGCGCATCGAGCCGTAGGGCTTCACGAGCTTCCTCGTCGTCTGGGCGGCAGCAGGGCCGCTATCGGTCGCCGGCGGCAGCCGACGGGGGCGATCGGCCCCCGCGCAGGCTATCGGAGGCGGCCGCATCGCAGCCAACCGACCACCCCGCGGGCTCGGCCCGAGTCCTAGGCTGCGCGCATGACGACGCCGCCCGCAGCGGCCGCAGCGCCGGTGGTGTGGGCCCTGCTGCGCGCGACCCACCTCGGACCCTCGCTGGTGGTCACCGGCATCGCCACGGCGCTGGGGGTCGCGGGCGGGCTCGACGCACTGGCGCTGGCCACGCTGGCGGGCGCGGTGCTCAGCGGGCAGTTCTCGATCGGCTGGGGCAACGACCTGCTGGACCGCGAGCTGGACAGGGCCGCGGGCCGACATGACAAGCCCGTGGCGGCCGGCGAGGTCAGCGCCGAGGCGGTCCGTGCGGCGCTGGCCGTGGCGCTGGTGGCCTGCGCCGCGCTGTCGTTCGCGCTGGGCGCAGCCGCGGGCACGCTGCATCTGGCGGCGGTCGGGCTCGGGTGGTCCTACAACCTGGGCCTGAAGTCGACCCCGGTGAGCCCGCTCCCCTACGCGGGGGCCTTCGGGCTGCTGCCCATGTTCGTCGCGGCGGCCGCAGGCGGGCGCGCCCCGGCGTGGACGCTGGCGGCCGCGGCGCTGCTCGGGGCCGGCTCGCACTTCACGAACACGCTGCCAGATGTGGAGCACGACCGCGCCACGGGTGTGCGCGGCCTGCCGCAGCGGCTGGGGCCGCGGGTCTCCGCGGCGATCGGAGCGGCCCTGCTCGCGCTGGGCGCCGTGGTTGCGGGCGCGGGTCTGCGCGCCGCCGGGCGGCTCGGCACGACCGGTGTGCTCGCCCTGGCGGCGGTGGCGCTGCTCGTGGGCGCCGTCCTGGTCGTCGGCCTGCGCTCGGGTGCGCGGCTGGCCTTCACCCTCTCGATGGCCGCCGCGCTGGTCCTGGTCGCCCTGCTGACGGCCGCCGGGCCGCTGCTGGGCTAGGGGGGTCAGCCCGCCGCCAGCTCCTCGACCACGCGGTCGCGCTCGACCTCGCGCTGCTCGCCGCTGTCCAGGTCCTTGACGGTGACCACGCCGCGCTTGACCTCGTCCGGCCCGAGGACCACCACCCAGCGGGCACCCGAGCGGTCGGCGACCTTGAACTGCGCCTTGGGGCTGCGCCCGTCGAAGGCCAGGTCGGTCGCCACGCCCGCGCGCCGCAGCGCGGTCGCGATGTGAAGGGCATCCGGGGCCAGCGACCGGTCGATCGTGACCAGGAACACCTGGACGCGCGCCCGCGCCGGCGGCTCGCCCTCGCCCTGGCTCAGCGCCAGCAGCGTCCGGTCGACGCCGAGCGCCCAGCCGATGCCCGGGAAGCGCTCGGGCGAGCCGAGGTCCTCCGCCAGCCCGTCGTAGCGACCGCCGCCGCCGACGGCGTTCTGCGCCCCCAGGCCCGCGGCCTGGTACTCGAACGTGGTGCGCGAGTAGTAGTCGAGTCCGCGCACCAGGGTCGGGTCGTGGGTCAGGGGCACGCCCTCGGCCTCGAGCAGCGCGACGACCTGCTCGTGGTGGGCGCGGGCGTCGTCGTTGATGTGGTCCACGAGCAGGGGGGCGGCCGCCATGATCCGGTCCATGCCGGGCGCCTTGGAGTCGAACGCCCGCAGCGGGTTGAGGTGGCGGCGCTGCTGCACGTCCTGCGGCAGGTCGTCGATGGTGTCCAGGTAGGCGTTGAGGCGCTCGGCGTAGGCGCTGCGGTCCTCGCGGTCCCCCAGGGAGTTCATCCGCAGGGTCAGCCGGTCCGCGCTGAGCCCGGCGCGCAGCAGCGCCTCCCAGCCGAGCAGCACCACCTCGGCGTCGAGGACCGGGTCGTCGGAGCCCAGCGCCTCGATGCCCACCTGGTTGAACTGGCGCTGCCTCCCAGCCTGGGGGCGCTCGTGGCGGAAGAACTCCCCCGCGTAGGCGTATTTGACCGGCAGCCCACCGGCCCGCGGCACGCCCGCGGTCAGGGCGGCCCGGACGACGCCGGCGGTGCCCTCGGGTCGCAGCGTCAGCGAGCGGCCGCCCTTGTCGTTGAAGGTGTACATCTCCTTCTGCACGACGTCGGTCGAGGCGCCGACGCCGCGCGCGAACACCTCGGTGTGCTCGAACACCGGGGTGCGCACGCGCTCGTAGCCGGCCAGGCGCGCGGTCTCCAGGAAGGCCGCCTCGACCGCGTCGAAGCGCGCGGCGTGCGGCGGCAGCCAGTCGGGGGCGCCCTTCACGGGCTCGGGGATGCTCATCATCTGGACGTCAGTCGGTCGGGCGGCCCTGTCAGGCCAGCTGGAGCAGGTACGGGTTGCTGCGGCGCTCCCTGCCGATGGTGGTCTCCGGACCGTGACCGGACAGCACCAGCGTTCGGTCGTCCAGCGGGAGGATCACCCGGCGCAGGGACTCCATCTGCTGCTCCCAGGAGCCGCGCGGGAAGTCGGTGCGACCGACCGACCCGGCGAACAGCAGGTCGCCCGACAGCAGCAGCGGGTCGTCCGAGCCGGTGTCGGTCAGCAGGAAGACGCTGGAGCCCGGCGTGTGGCCGGGGGTGTGCCGTGCCTCGATGACCATGCCGCAGAAGGAGAAGGTCGTTCCGTCGGCGAAGGTCTCGAGCGCCTCGCCCGGGGGGTCCCAGTCGAGGCCGAACTGCGCCTTCAGCGCCCCCGGTGGCAGGTCGCCGAAGGCCGCCCCGGGGTCGTCCCACAGGTAGCGGTCATCGCCGTGCAGCAGCACCGGGACGTCGAAGCGCCGCGACAGCTCGGGCACCGACCACAGGTGGTCGAGGTGGCCGTGCGTCAGCAGGATGGCCTCGCAGGTGACGCCTCGCGCCTCGAGCCGTGCCAGGACCGGCTCCTCGGCGTCCTGACCGGGGTCCACCACGACGGCGGTCCCGACCTCGACGTCGCCGAGGATGTAGCAGTTGGCCTGCCACAGGCCGAGGGCCATGCCCTCGATGAAGCGGGAGTCCTTGCCGAGCATGAGCCCGACCCTACCAACCCCCACCTAGCCCGGGCTCAGCCGTCGGAGTCGTCGCCGTCGGAGCCGACCCCGGTGCGGGCGGGGCGGGGCACCACGCGGTAGGCGTCGTAGACCGCCTCGACCCGCTTGATCTGCTTCAGCACGTGGTCGAGGTGGGTGATGTCGGCCATCTCGAACGTGAAGCGCAGATAGGCGATTCGGTCGCGCCGGGTGCCGACGTTGGCCGACAGGATGTTCACGTGCAGGTCGCCGAGGACCGTGGTGATGTCGCGCAGCAGGTGCTTGCGGTCCAGGGCCTCGACCTGGACCGTGACCCGGAACGTGGCCGGCGCGGACGTGTCCCAGCGCACGGCGACGAGGCGCTCGGGGTCGCGGCGCAGGTCGACGGCGTTCGGGCAGTCGGTGCGGTGGACCGACACGCCGCGCCCGCGGGTGACGAATCCGAGGATCTCATCGCCCGGCACCGGCGTGCAGCAGCGGGCCAGGGTGACCCACACGTCATCGGTGTTCTCGACCACGACGGCGTCCGAGGCCTTGACCGGGATGGCCGCCGCGCTCGAGGGCAGGGGCTCGGGGGTCTCGGCCTCCTCCTCGACCACCGAGGCGGTGAGGTGGTTTACGACGGTCGCCGCGGAGATGTGGCCGTCCCCGATCGCGCGGTACAGCGAGTCGAGGTCGGCGTAGTTCATCTGCTCGGCGACGCCCTTGAGCTCGGGCCCGGCGACCAGGCGCTTCCAGCCGGCGCCCTGGCGCGCGATCGCCTTGCGCAGCTCCTCGCGGCCCTTCTCGATCGCGTCGACGCGCCGCTCGCGCGAGAACCACTGCTTGATCTTGGAGCGCGCCCGCGAAGAGCCGACGAAGTCCAGCCAGTCGCGGCTGGGGCCCGCATCCGGAGCCTTGGAGGTCAGGATCTCGACCGTCTCGCCGTTGCGCAGCTCGTACTCGAGGGCCACCAGCCGCCCGCCGATGCGGGCGCCGACGGTGCGGTGCCCGACGTCGGTGTGGATCGCGTAGGCGAAGTCGACCGGGGTCGACCCGCGCGGCAGCGCCACGACGTCGCCGGCCGGGGTGAAGACGAACACCTCGTCGGCGTACAGGTCCAGGCGCATGTTCTGGAGGAACTCGCCCGAGTCGGCGGTCTCCGACTGCCAGTCGAGCATCTGGGCGAGCCATTGGGTCTCGCCGTCGGCGCCGCGCGGCACCTCGCCGCTGCGCGCCATCTGCTTGTACTTCCAGTGCGCGGCGATGCCGTACTCGGCCGTTCGGTGCATCGCCTTGGTGCGGATCTGCACCTCGAGCGGCTTGCCCTCCGGCCCCACCACGGTCGTGTGCAGCGACTGGTAGAGGTTGAACTTCGGCATCGCGATGTAGTCCTTGAAGC
>CAZVUW010000090.1:5845-12950 GCA_964629825.1 uncultured Actinomycetota bacterium | reverse complement strand
CGGCGAAAACAACACCTTGGGCTGGGGCTGCGTGGGTTGGGGAGGGCGGCGGGCGGTGGCGATCGCGGTCGCCACGAACAGCAGCAGCGCGGCCGTGTTGCCGTAGGTGGCCCAGCCGCGCAGCCATCCCGAGCCGGCCAGGTCCGCGGCGATCCGCAGCGCCACCGAGCCGTGCAGCAGCACCACCGGCACCCAGGCCGACGGGCGGAACGGCAGGGTCACGCCCAGCACGGCCGGCAGGATGATCGGGGCGTGGCCCATCACCATCGAGATCACGAAGCCCAGGAACACGGCGTGCACCGCGGCGTCGTGGAGCAGCCCGCCGTCCAGGCCGGCGCCGAGGCCGATCCACAGGGCGCCCGCGGCGGCCAGCCAGAAGTAGCCGGCCAGCATGCACGCGGCGGCGAAGCGCGGAAGCCCGGCGCGGTGGATGGTCAGACGGGCGATGTCGTGCCGGAGCAGCCAGGCCGTCTGCGCGATGAGGCCGGCTCCGGCGATCACCAGGCCGGCCGGGCGGGCGATGAGCGCGATCGCCGCACCAAGCCCGAACAGTCCCACCGCTGCCGCGAGCCACCGCCGCGCACGGGCGGACGGCCTGCGCAGGCGTGACAGCTCGACCCGCTCGCCGACGATGGTGAGCACCAGGAACGCCGCGAGCATCGGAGTCAGGCGGACCGGGCTCCACCCGTTCGACCACAGCGCGGCGGCCACGACCCAGGCGCAGGCGCCGCCGGCCATCACGGCCAGATGCAGCTCGAAGTGTCGCCGCAGGGTCGCGAGGTAGACGGCCGAGACCAGCACGCCCGCCGCGGTCAGCAGCACGCCGGCCCCGGCCGGGGGCAGGCCGGCCAGGAGCCAGAGGACGGAGGCCGCGCTCAGGGCGGGTGCGCCGTACGACCAGCGCGCCCGCATGGCGACCGCCCGCTCGAGGGCGATCAGCGTGCCAAGGAAGCCCAGGACCATGATCACGCCGTGGGCGGCGAGCGGTCCGAAGGCCGGTTCCATGCCCGCCCGCCCCAGGCCGGTCCACATGCCGATCAGCAGTCCGACGCCGCCACCGCCCAGCAGGAGCAGCCGTCCGCGTGGCACCCGCCGGACGTCCGTGCCGGCGCTCATGCGGGCCACCCGAGCTGTGCGCGGCCCTCAGGGGTGATGAGGTCGGGGCTCCAGGGCGGCTCTAGGACGATGCGCACGAGCACGAGGCGGTGCGCGGCGACCGGGCCGAGCACGTCCTCGACCTGCTGCTGGAGGTAGGGGCCGAGGGGGCAGGCCGGCGTGGTCACGGTCATGGTGACCTCGATCTGGTGGTCATCGATCTGGACGTCGTAGACGAGCCCGAGGTCGACGATCCCAATCCCGATCTCCGGATCGATGACGTCGTTGAGGCGCGCCAGGACATCCGACGTGGCCGGTGGAGTGGCGTCTGCCAACCGGAACATGTGCCTGCCTCCGAAGCCGGGTGCCCGGACTGCGCATCATTTTAGCCCGTAGACAGAGAAAAAACGATCTAGATCGGTGATATTCTCCATCCGGCCGACGACGGAGGAGCGATGGGAATGCAGACCACCGAGCTCGATGTCCGCAGCGAGGCGCCCGCCCGGCGCCACGAGCTGATCTTCGCGACCTACGAGGCTCTCGAGCCGGGCCAGTCGTTCTGCCTGGTCAACGACCACGATCCCAAGCCGCTCTACTACCAGCTGGCGGCCGAGCGCCCGCAGCAGTTCACCTGGGAGTACGTGGAGAGCGGTCCGGAGGTCTGGAGGGTTCTGATCGGCCGGCCGTAGACGCGTCCTGACGGGAGCCCGGCGTGGTCCGATCGACCCGCCGGTCGCCTCAGAACGCCTCGATCAGGCCGAACCTTCGCCGGCCAGCACGTCGTTCTGCTCCGGATGGCGCTCCAGCCACGCCTTGACGAACGGGCACACCGGCTGCAGCCGTCTGCCGTCGGCCCGCAGCTGGTCGATCATTCCCCGGACCAGCTCGGAGCCGATGCCGCGACCCTTGAAGCGCGGATCGACCTCGGTGTGCAGGGCGACCAGCAGGTCGCCGCGCTGCTCGTAGCCGAGCACGCCGGCCAGCTCGCCGTTGCGATGCGCCTCGAACCGGCTGTGCTCGGGGCGGTCGATCACCTGGATCTTGCTGCTGTCTGCCATGGGGTTGCCTCCGCTCGCGCTATGTGTACCCATCGCGTCTGGTAACACCGATCGCGACCACGGCGAGCGGGAGCTGCCATGGAGCTGGACTGGCTGTGGGCGGACGAGTACCAGCTGGCACGGCTGGTCCTGCACCGCGCCCTCGGAGTGGTCTATCTCATCGCGTTCAGCGCGGTCATCACGCAGTTCAGGGCTCTGCTCGGGGAGCGCGGCCTGCTTCCGGTCCCCGAGTACGTGCGGCGGACGACCTTCCGGCGCTCGCCGTCCCTGTTCTGCTGGCGCTACTCGGACCGGCTGGCGCTGGCGGTGGGCTGGGTCGGCGTCGCCCTGTCGGCCCTGGTCGTGCTCGGCGTCGCGGAGCGGCTCCCCACCTGGGCCTTCCTGGCGGTTTGGCTGGGGCTGTGGGCGCTGTACCTGTCCGTGGTCAACGTGGGCCAGTCCTTCTACAGCTTCGGCTGGGAGTCGCTGCTGCTCGAGACGGGCTTCTTCGCCGCCTTCCTGGGACCGGCCCACCTGGCCGTGCCCCTGCCCGTGCTCCTGCTGCTCCGCTGGGCCCTGTGGCGGCTGGAGTTCGGCGCCGGGCTGATCAAGCTGCGCGGCGACCGCTGCTGGCGTGACCTGACCTGCCTCTACTACCACCACGAGACCCAGCCGTTGCCGAACCCGCTCAGCTGGTACTTCCACCACCTGCCCAAGCCGCTGCACCGGGTCGAGGTCGCGGCCAACCACCTCGCCCAGCTGGTGGCGCCGTTCGGCCTGCTGCTGCCTCAGCCGCTCGCCGGAGCGGCGGCGATCGTCGTCATCGTTACCCAGTCCTGGCTGCTGGCGTCGGGCAACTTCGCCTGGCTGAACGCGCTCACGATCGTGCTCGCGCTGGGCGCCCTGCCCGATCGCTGGCTGAGCTGGCTGCCGACGGAGCCGCCCACCGTGGCCGCCGAGCCGCCCGCGTTCGCGCTGCTGGTGCTGGCGGTGACCGCCCTCGGCGTCGCGCTCAGCGTGCGGCCGCTGCGCAACCTGCTGTCGCGGAATCAGGTGATGAACGCCTCGTTCAACCGCCTGCACCTGGTCAACACCTACGGCGCCTTCGGCAGCGTGACCAGGGAGCGCTTCGAGATCGTGATCGAGGGCACCGACGCCGACCGCCTTGACGGCGGGGAGGTCTGGCGGGAGTACGAGCTCAAGGGCAAGCCCGGCGATCCCGCCCGGCGGCCGCGCCAGGTCGCCCCCTATCACCTGCGTCTGGACTGGCTGATGTGGTTCGCGGCGTTGTCGCAGCGCTACGCCCAGCCGTGGCTGCCACGCCTGGCGCGGCGGCTGCTCGAGGGCGACCCGGCCACCCTGCGGCTGCTCGCCGGCAACCCGTTCCCCGACCGCCCGCCAACCCATGTGCGCGCGCTGATCTACCGCTACCGGTTCACCTCCCCGGCGGAGCGGCGGCGCACCGGCGACTGGTGGGTCCGAACGCCGGTCGGGGAGTACCTGCGCCCGGTCTCGCTCCCACCCCGCGCGGACCGAGGGTGACCTATGCGGTCTCGGCCGGTGCCGGCGCCACCCGCTCGAGCAGCGCCATGGTGTTGCCCTCGCCATCGGCGAAGAAGGCCATCCACTCCTGCGTTCCGTCCGGAGCGGTGTGCACCAGGTGCGGCGCGCCCACCGCCTCGACTCCGCGCTGCTGCAGCGACCGATAGGCGCCCTCGATGTCCTCGACCGTCAGGTACAGGATCGAGCTCGGTCGCCAGTCCTCCTCGTCCATCGCGTGCAGATACAGCCGCACGCCCTCAAGGTCGAAGAAGGCCATCGCCCCCGCTGTGAAGAGGTGGGGAATGCCCAGGACGTCGCGGTAGAAGGGCACGGCGCGCTCCAGGTCCCGGACCATCAACGACACCTGGGCGATGGGTCCGAGCGCCAGCGCTGGCTTGCGCGTCTCTGCGGGCTTGGAGTCCATGGGCCGGCCCTCCCAGGTTCGGATGTCCGCGTCTGGCCACGGTCGGAGGCTACGCCTGCGGGTACGCGAATTTCCCTCCCCGCCCCTGGGCACGGCCCGATCTTTCCGGTATGAATCCGATAGTTGCGGTCTGCGCCGCGCTCCGGCCCCGCCGTTCGGGCGGCGCGGACAACTACACGAGGGGGATGAGCGTGGACCTCCAGCTCCTCGCAGCGCTCGTCATCGGCGTCGGTCTGCTGATCGGTCTGATCCTCCTCACGCGCTTCGACGCGTTCCTCGCGCTCGTCACGGCGGCGATCGTGACCGGCCTGATCGCGGGCGTCTCACCGGTCGAGACGGTCGGCATGGTCACGACCGGCTTCGGCAACACGCTCGCCAGCATCGGGATCGTGATCGTGCTCGGCGTGATGATCGGCAAGATCCTGGAGCTGTCGGGGGCCGCCGACACCCTCGCCGCCATGTTCCTGAAGGTGGCCGGCAAGGGCCGCGAGGACGTGGCGATGGCCGGAACCGGAGCGCTGCTCTCGGTGCCGGTGTTCTGCGATTCGGCGTTCGTGATCATGCACGCCATCCCCCGCTCCCTGAGCCGGCTGTCCGGGCGCAGCTTCGTCGGGATCTCGCTCGCAATGGGCGCCGGGATGGTGACCACGCACCACCTGGTGCCGCCGACCCCGGGTCCCCTCGCGGTCGCCGGGCTGCTCGAGGTGGACCTCGGCCTGGTGATCCTCTGGGGCGGTCTGCTGGCGCTCCTGCTGCTCCCCGTCGCGGTGCTGTACGCGCGCTACATGGGACCGCGGCTCGAGCACACCATCACCGAGGAGGTCCGCCGTGAGCTGGCACGGGTCGGCACCGACCCGGATGCGGTCCTCGGACACAGCAGCGCGGATGGCGGTGCCGAGGAGGCCGTGGACGGCGCACCCGCTCGCAAGGGCGGCGGCTCCGCCGGCGCGTCCGCGTCGAGCGGAGTGGAGGACGCAATCCGCCGGCCGAGCAAGCGCCCGGGGCGGCTGATCGCAAGCCTGCCGCTCGTCATCCCGATCCTGCTGATCGTCGGCAACACGGTGTCGGCGGCCCTGTCCGACGACGGGGATCCGCACCCGATCCTCGGCTTCCTCGGGAACCCTGTGGTCGCGATCCTGCTCGGGCTGGTGTTCGCGCTCTACGTTCTGGTGCCACGCGAGGTTGATCGGGACACGGCCAGCGGTTGGCTCACCGGCTCGATCTCCTCCGCCGGGATCATCCTGGCGATCACGGGCGCCGGCGGAGCCCTGGGCAACGTGCTCCGTGAGTCGGGCGTCGGCGATGCGATGGCCGAGGCGATCGGCGATCTGCCGCTGCCGGCGTTCCTGATCCCGTTCCTGATCGCCACGCTGGTGCGGCTGGCTCAGGGGTCGGGAACGGTCGCCATGATCACCTCGGGCTCGCTGACCGCGCCGCTCATCGCGGGCGGGCTTGACCTCAACCCGGTGATCGCTGTGCTCGCGGCCACCGGAGGGGCGATGTTCTTCAGCTACTTCAACGACTCGTTCTTCTGGGTGGTCACCCGCTTCACCGGTCTCGAGGGCACCAACGCGCTCAAGGGCTGGAGCGGCATAACGACGGCGATGTGGCTGGCGACGGGGATCCTCCTCGGGCTCGCCTCGATCTTCTTCTGAGCAACATGGCCTCAGTCCTGGTAGTCGCCGATGACCTGACCGGCTCCAACGCCACCGGGGCCCGCTTCGCACGCGTGGGGCTGCCGACGGTCTCGGTGCCGGACCTCGGCGACGTGGAGGGCTTCGCACGTGACGCCGGGGTGGTGGTGTGCAACACCGACTCGCGGCACGTCTCCGCCGAGGAGGCGGCGAGCCGCGTGACCCGCGTCGTCGACGCCGTCGGGGACGTTGCGCTGGTCGTGAAGCGGACCGACACCACCCTGCGCGGCAACATCGGAGCCGAGCTGCTGGCCGCCCTCGAGGCGGTGCGCCGACGTCACGCGGGGGCACGGGCCCTGATGGTCCCGGCCTTCCCCTCGGCCGGCCGGGTGACCGTGGGCGGCATCCAGCTGGTGGACGGCGTGCCGGTGGGGCGAAGTGCCGCCGCCAGCGACCACCTCAACCCCGTCACCTCGTCCCGCGTGGCCGAGATCGTCCGGCAGCAGGTTGACGTCGCGCTCGCCGAGGTCCACCTGGAAACGATCCATGGCGAGCCCGACCAGCTGGTGGAGGCTCTGGCAGCCGACGTCGACGTGCTCATCGCGGACGCCACCGAGCGGCGGGACCTGGCGACCCTGGCGGCTGCGGCCGTCCAGGTCAGCGAGCGCGACGGCGTCCACTGGATGACCGTCGACCCCGGTCCCTTCGGCCCGGAGCTGGCCACCAGCATGGGCCTGGCCGCAGGGGAGGAGGGCCGATCCATCCCACCCCTGCTCATGATCGTCGGAAGCGTCAGCCGCACCACGCGCGAGCAGTCCCTGGCCGCCGAGCAGGTGCACAACACCGACTTCCTCGACGTCGACGTCAGAGAGCTGGACGTGGCCGGCGTGGTCGAGGCGCTGGTCTCCAAGCTCCGCGCCGCTCCGCCGGGTGGCGTGGTCGGGCTGCGCACCGCGGTCGACGAGGGCTCGATCATCAAGCTCGACGCCGACCGGGCCGAGCGGATCCCGGCCGAGCTCGGGGAGATCACCCGCAAGACCATCGAGCAGGTCGACGTCGGCGGGATCTACGTCACCGGCGGAGATGTGACCGTCGGTGTGGTCCGGGCGCTCGGCGGGCGGGGCATCGCGGTCGATGACGAGGTGCTGCCGCTGGCCGTGACGGGAAGGCTCGTCGGCGGACCGCACGAGGGGCTCCGACTGGTGACCAAGGGCGGGCTCATAGGCGACCGCATGGCTGCCGTCACGTGCATCGACGAGCTGCGCAGCCGCAGTGTCACGACCCGAAAGGCCGGAACATGAGCGACTCAAGTAGCGACAGCGGTAGTCGCCCTGGTCAGAGCGACTCAAGTAGCGACAGCGGTAGTCGCCCTG
>CAZVUW010000090.1:0-5745 GCA_964629825.1 uncultured Actinomycetota bacterium | reverse complement strand
CCTGGTCAGAGCGACTCAAGTAGCGACAGCGGTAGTCGCCCTGATCAGAGCAGTAGCCCGATCCTGGCTGTGACCCTCGGCGACCCCGTGGGCATCGGACCCGAGATCACCGCTCGGACCTTCGCGGCGGTGGCGGACGAGGTGCCGGCCCGCGGGCTGGCGGTGGGCGACCCGCGAACCCTCAGCCGTGCCGTCGAGGTATGCGGTCTGGATCTGAAGGTCCGCGGCGTGGACTCGGTGGCCGAGGCGCGCTTCGAGCCCGGCACCGTCGACGTCCTCGACACGCACACCCTCGACGAGGACCTGCCCTGGGGCGTCATCGACGCCCGCGCCGGGCGGGCCGCGATCGCCGCGATCGAGATGGCCACCCGCGCCGCCATGGCCGGTGAGGTCGACGCCGTGGTGACCGCGCCGATCCACAAGGAGGCCATCTGGGCGGCGGGCTCGAAGCACCTCGGTCACACGGAGATGCTGGGCGAGCTCACCGGCAGCGACGCCCACGCCACGATGTTCGTCGTCGAGGACCTGAAGATCTTCTTCACCACGCGGCACATGTCGCTGCGCAAGGCGATCGACTCGATCACCCGCGAGAGCGTCCTCGCCGCGATCCGCAGCTCCTGGGAGGCCCTGCAGGTGTACGGGCACCAGGAGCCGCGCCTGGCGGTGGCCGCGCTCAACCCGCACGGCGGCGAGGGCGGCAACTTCGGGACCGAGGAGATCGAGCACATCGCCCCCGCCTGCGAGGACGCACGCGCCGAGGGCATGCCGGTGGTCGGCCCCGTCCCCGCCGACTCGGTCTTCCACCAGGGCCTGGAGGGCCGCTTCGACGGCGTGCTGTCCCACTTCCACGACCAGGGGCACATCGCGGCCAAGACCTATGACTTCGCCAACACGGTCTCGGTCACCGTCGGCATCCCGATCGTGCGGACCTCGGTCGACCACGGCACCGCGTTCGACATCGCCGGCACCGGCAAGGCCTCGGCCGACACCATGATCGCGGCCTACCGAGCAGGCGCGGTGTTCGCTCCTTACGCCGCGGCCGCCCGCGCCCGGTGGGGGAGCGAGGCCTGAGGCACCTGTCGGGAGCCTGGCGCCCTCTGCTCCCACTCCACCGGGATGGCTGGACGGTTGAGTGGCCGATCAGCCACCCAACCGTCCAGCCATCTGGGCTTTGACGGCCATCGGGGCTCGGACACCCACAGGCTCTGAGCTACAGCAGCCGCTCGCAGCCGTCCACGAACAGGCGGCCGCCCGGGGCGAGCGCGGCGGCGATCCGCTGCAGGGCAGGCACCTCGACCTCGGGGTGGCGGCCGTCAAGAGCGCCGACGCGGACCGCGAACGCCAGGTCGAACGGCGCCTCGCCGGCGGCCAGCTCGAAGTCCTCGACCGCCGTCTGCCGGACGCTCAGGAGGCCGGCGGCGACCTCCTCGGCGGCTAGGCGCTGCGTGAGGGCGACGCCCTTGGCCGAGCGGTCGATCACCAGGACGTGCCCCGGTGCGATGCGGTGGGCGACGGCTCTGGCGGCGGCACCGGGGGCACCGCCGATCTCCAGGACGCGCAGCCCCGGCCGCAGTGGCAGCGCCTCGACCGCCGCGCGCAGCCGGGGCGACAGGCGAGGGGCGGGCACGGCTAGCCGTCGACGTTCACGTCCTCGGCGCGGCCGAGCACCGTGTAGCGGGCGCAGGCGAAGTCGCCGTTGCGGGCGAGCTCCTCGAGCCTGAGGTTGAGGGCCCGCGGCAGCAGCGGCGCGCCGCCGCCCAGCGTCACCGACGCGATGTAGACGATGACCTCGTCCAGCAGCCCGGCGTCGGCGAGCTGACCTGCCAGGTCACCGCCGCCGACCACCCACAGGTCCTTGCCGCCGGCAGCCGTGGTCATCTCGGCGTGGACCGCGCGCACGTCGCCGCGGGCGAAGCGGATGTCGCCCTCGGCCTTGGGCAGGTCGCGGGTGGTCATCACCCACGCGGGGACCTCGTAGGGCCAGGCGCCGTCCTCGTGGTCGAGGATCCACTCGTAGGTGGTGGAGCCCATCACAACCGCGCCGATGCCCGCGAAGAACTCGACGTAGTTGAGGGGTCCGGCTTCGTCCTGGGCCTGGCGGAAGAGCCAGGCCAGCGAGTTCTGCCGGTCGGCGATGTAGCCGTCGAGGCTGGTCGCGGTGTAGTAGATGGTCCTGCTCATGCCGTCTCTCCTCTCCTGGCCCTCAGCCAGAGGATGGGATCGCCCTCGTCGACGTCGCGGCCTGCCTGGGCGAGCATCCGCCGCACCAGCTGGCGCCGGTGCGCGGCGTAGGTGAGGACGTGCGCGATCACGCTGCTGAGGACGAAGCTCTCCGGCGGTTCGCAGAGCGCGTCGATCAGCCGGTCGTTCCACGCACCGCGGCGGTCGATGTCGCGAACGGCCGCCAGCCAGCGCGGAGCCAGCGCGGCGTGTCGCTCCAGCAGGTGTCCGGCGGTCACCGCCTCGTCGCGGGGCGGCATGTCCAGGCCCTCGATCGAGGCGAGCCAGACCTCCTTCGCGAAGACGTGGTTGTCCAGGACGGCGGCGATCGACTCCTCCGGTCCGTCCCATGACAGAACGGTGAGGCCCGGCTGCCTGACGGCGCGCAGCTCCTTCTCCGGCAGGCCTTTGGCGATCTCGAGCAGGGCCGCGGTGTCATCCAGGTCGTGAGCCACCAGCTGCTCGGTGAGCGGGTTCATCGGCCGCTCCTCCGCTTGGACCCACAGCGACATCGGGGGATGGAAGTGGATGCCGTTCGGGGCAGGCAGCCAGTGGCTCCCCGCCGGCTCGCTGGAGGGGGTCCGTCCGAACGCCCGGTTGAAGGCGCGGCTGAAGCCCTCCATGGACTCGTAGCCGGCAGCCCAGGCCGCGTCGGTGACAGAGGTCCCGCTGGCGAGCTGCCACGCGGCGCGCTCGAGCAGCACCCGGCGTCGCATGGCGACGGGCGGCTCGCCCGCGACGCGGGTCAGCAGGCGGCTGAAGTGGTACGGCGAGGTGAACGTCTCGCCGGCCATCTCGTCAAGGCGGCGCGCGGGGGTGCCGGGCGAATGGGGTTCGTCGGTGCCCTCGAGCACCGCGTCGAGCAGCTCGCGCAGGCGGTCACGTCCGTGGGCAGGCATGACCAGAGTCTGTCGCTCCGCGGCACCGTGCGCCTGACCGTTCTTGCTCTCCGTCGATGGGCGGCTCACGAATCGCCCGGTGGCAGCGTCTGCAGGGTGGGCATCCGCACTCCAGGAGATCTGCGCCATGACACCGATCGCCGGCCTCGGCTCAGACGAGCTCCGGACCGGTCCCTCGGAGACGCCGAGGGTGCCGCCTCAGCGCGTCATCGACCCATCCATCCTCTACCTCGGCACGCCCGTCGTGCTGATCAGCACCCGCAACGAGGACGGGTCGGCCAACCTCGCGCCGATCTCCTCGGCCTGGTGGCTGGATCACACAGCGGTCATCGGCATGGGTGCGCGATCGCACACGGTCGCGAACCTCCGGCGCGAACGCGAGTGCGTCCTCAGCCTGCCCTCGGCGGATCTGGTGTCCGCGGTGGACCGGCTGGCCTGCACGACCGGCAGCAACCCGGTCCCGGCCTACAAACAGCGGATGGGCTTCGAGCACGTCCGCGACAAGTTCGCCCGTGCGGGACTGCGCCCGCTGCCCTCCGAGGTGGTCGCGGCGCCGCGCGTGGCCGAGGCTCCGATCCAGCTCGAGGGCCTCGTCCGCCGCATGCTCCCGATCGGCAAGCCCTCGGATCACTCCCTGGCGATCGAGGTCGAGGTCGTCCGCACCCACGCCCACGAGTCGATTCTTGATCCCGACCATCGCCACCACATCGACCCCGACCGGTGGCGGCCCCTGATCATGAGCTTCCTCGAGTTCTACGGCCTGGGCGGCAGGGCGCACCCCTCGCGTCTTGCCGAGGTGTTCTGACCCGTCAAGCGGCCTGGAAGCTGCGCTTGGACAGGCCCATCCGGTAGCCCTCGATCGTGGTGGTGACGGGCGCGCTCGGGTCGGTCGCCGCTCCGAGCGTCACGAACAGCGGCGTGAAGTGCTCGACCGTGGGGTGCGCGTACTGGGCGCCCGGGGCACGGGTGCGGAAGGCCGACAGCTCATCGACGTCGCCGCGCGCCAGAGCATCCGCCGCCCAGGCGTCGAACTCCGACGACCAGCCGGGGATCTTCTCGAGGTTGCTCCAGTCCAGGTACCGCAGGCCGTGGGTCATGAATCCCGAGCCGATGACGAGCACGCCCTCCTCGCGCAGCGCGCGCAGCCGCCGGCCGAGGTCGAGCAGCTTCTCGATGTTCGCAACGGTCGGCAGGCTGAGCTGCAGCACCGGGATGTCCGCGTGCGGGTACATGATCTTGAGCGGGATCCAGGCGCCGTGGTCAAGGCCGCGTCCGCGGTGCTCGTACAGCGTCTCGGTCTGCGGCATGACGGCCAGGAGCTGCCGGGCGAGCCCGGTCGCCTCGGGCGTGTCGTAGCGCAGCTGGTAGTAGAGCGGGTGGAAACCGCCGAAGTCGTAGACGAGCTCGGTCGGCACGGTGCTGGTGATCCCGAGGTCGTCGGACTCCCAGTGCGCCGACACGATCAGGATGGCGCGGGGCTTGGGCAGGTTGCGCGCCCAGACGAACATCTCCTGCATCCACTCGGGATCCTCGAGCGTCGGCGGCGCGCCGTGGGAGATGTACAGCGACGGCAGGGGCCCGTCGTCCGGTGTCCACACGCGGTGCGGCTTGGCCTCGTCGATCGCGGCCACGTGCTTCAGATGCCGTACGAAGGGATGGCGGGGATCGATCAGCGCGTCGGCGGCCGCGGTGCTGCTGGTGTCGGGCGACAGGAGAGTCATCGGGCTGCTCCCAGGGTCGGGCTGGTTGCTGCCCTCGACAGTACTCGAAATGGTGGAACCTTCAACCATTGTATGACAGCGCGCCCGGTCGGGGCTGACCGGGCGCTCTGACATGGCTGTGGGCGCGGGGGCTCAGTCGCCTGCCGTGAACTCGATGGCCTCCTCACCGAGGGCTGCGGCCTCGGTCGTGCTGTCGAATCCGACGATGCGATAGGACCAGGACGCGTCCTCGCCGCCCTCGACGTGCACGTCGGTGCCGAACCACCCACCGCCGCAGCCGCCGCCGTACCAGTACACCGTCTTGGAGTGGCCGTACGAGGTCAGCGAGATTATCGGGCACCCCACACCGCCGAGGTTGATGTCGAAGGAGTAGACGCCCGGTCCGGTCCGCGTGATCGTGGGCCGGGCTCCGGTGGCGCCGATGAGCGTGCCATTGCCCGTGACGAAGCCTGAGGCCGCCCGCGTCGGCCCTGCCGGTCCCTGAGGTCCTGCGGGGCCCTGGGGTCCAGCCGGGCCGGTCTCACCTTGCGGCCCGGCGGGGCCGGTCTCGCCCTGGGGGCCGGCGGGGCCGGTTTCGCCCTGGGGGCCGGCGGGGCCGGTTTCGCCCTGGGGGCCGGCGGGGCCCTGTGGGCCTTCCGGGCCGGCGGGTCCGGTCTCGCCCTGGGGTCCGGTCTCACCCTGCGGTCCGGCGGGTCCTGCTGCGCCCTGGGGTCCGGTCTCACCCTGCGGTCCGGCGGGTCCGGTCTCGCCCTGCGCTCCCGTCTCGCCTTGCGGTCCGGCGGGTCCTGCCTCACCTGGTGGCCCCGCTGGCCCCTGCGGTCCTTCCGGCCCCTCCTGGTTCCAGGAGATGGCCTGCTCGGGCTTGCGGCACTCCGAGGGGTCGGAGACGACCCGGAGCTTGCCGT
>CAZVUW010000089.1:0-13008 GCA_964629825.1 uncultured Actinomycetota bacterium | reverse complement strand
GACCGGCAGGGTTCGGCGACCCACTTGCGGCGTATATGCCGCAAACGGGTTGGCGACCGGCTGAGCACGCGGCCGGTCGTGCGGCCGGTGTTGTTTTCGACGGACATGTCCGTCGAAAACAACATCCAAGTGGGTGGTGGGCGAGGCGTGCTGGGCGGGCCGCCGGGGTCGGCGGCGGGGGCGGTCGGGCGGCGGGGGGCGGTCGGGCGGCGAAGGGCGGTTCGGTGGCGGGGCTAGAGGCGGCCGATCAGGTCGCGGGGGGAGTGGACGACGTCGTAGGCGCCGGCGGCGGTCAGCTGGGCGGTGCCGAAGCCGCCGCAGCGGACGCCGATGAAACGCATGCCGACGCGGCTGGCGGCCTCGGCGTCCCAGGGGCTGTCGCCGACGAGCGTGACGACGGAGGGGTCCCGCTCCAGCTCGGCGCAGGCTGCCAGCAGGAGGTCCGGCGCGGGCTTGGGGGAGTCGACGTCGTCGGCGTCGGTGCCCGGGAGGTCTTGGCGGCCGAGGGCCTTGAGCAGGATCTCCCTGGTCGGGCCGCTCGCCGAGGTCGCGATCGTGTAGTCCACCCCGCGCGCCTCGAGGTCATCGAGCAGATCCAGCGCCCCGTCGGTCGCGCGCAGGCCGTCGGCCAGGGCCTCGAAGCGCTTCTCGTGCGCCTCCTTCAGCTCCTCCAGGTCGGGCACCTGCCGGCCGAGCAGCCACGGAACGATCCGCTCGCTCCCCATCCCGATGCCGGAGTGGATGCGCCAGAGGGGGACCGCGTAGCCGGCGGCGGTCAGTGCCTGATCCCAGGCGATGACGTGCTGATAGACGCTGTCCACGAGGGTGCCGTCGAGGTCAAGGGCAACAGCAGGTTCTGAGCTCATGCGCCCCGACGTTCCCGGCCCGGCCGGGGCTCAACCCGCCGCTGCCCTATGCTCCGCCCGTGCACGACGCCGAGGACCTGATCGCCACCGCCCGCGCCTGGGCTGACGACGACCCCGACCCGGCCACCCGCGCCGAGCTGCAGGCGCTGATCGACGCCGGTGACACCGCCGCGCTGACCGAGCGCTTCGCCGCACCGCTCACCTTCGGCACCGCCGGCATCCGCGGGACCCTCGGAGCGGGTCCCGGGAGGATGAACCGCGCCGTCGTCCGCCGCGTCAGCGCGGGCCTTGCCGCCCGGATCCTCCAGGAGCCCGGCGCCAGGGACCGCGTGGTCGTCGTGGGGCGGGACGCCCGCCATGGCTCCGCCGAGCTCGCCGAGGACACGGCCCAGGTTCTCGCCGGCGCCGGCCTGCGCGTCGTCCGCTTCCCCGACCCTGTGCCGACACCGCTGGTCGCCTTCGCCGTGCGCCACCTCGACGCCGCGGCAGGCGTGGTCGTGACCGCCAGCCACAACCCGGCCAGCGACAACGGCTACAAGGTCTACTGGTCGGCCGGCGCCCAGATCGTCCCCCCGCTCGACGACGAGATCGCCAGCGCCGCCAGGGCCGTCGAGTCAATTGCCGACCTGCCACTGGGCGGCGACATCTCCGACCTCGGACCGGAGCTCGCCGAGGCCTACCTCGCCGCCACCCTGCCTCTGGTCCCACCCGGTCCGCGCGACCTGCGCGTCGTGTACACGCCGCTGCACGGCGTCGCCGGTCGTCTGCTGACCGAGCTGCTCCAGCGCGCCGGCTTCGAGGACCTCCACGTCGTCGCGGAGCAGGCCGAGCCCGACCCCGACTTCCCGACCGTGCGCTTCCCCAACCCGGAGGAGCACGGCGCCATGGACGCGGCGCTGGCGCTCGCCAACCAGATCGGCGCCGATCTCGTCCTGGCCAACGACCCCGACGGCGACCGCATCGCGACCGCCGTGCCGACCGACGGCGGCTACCGGCTGCTCAGCGGCGACGAGATCGGCTGCGTCCTGGCCGAGGCCCTGCTCAGCCGCACCACCGGGCCGGCCACGGTGGCGACCACGGTCGTCTCCTCCCAGCTGCTGGCCCGCATCGCCGAGGCCCACGGCGCCGACTACGCCGAGACGCTGACCGGGTTCAAGTGGCTCGCCGGCGCGGCGGCCGCGGCCGAGGCGGCGAACCGGCCGCTCGTCCTGGCTTACGAGCAGGCCCTCGGCGTCATGTGCGGCTCAGCCGTCCGTGACAAGGACGGCATGTCCGCCGCGCTCGTGATGGCCGCCCTGGCCGCGGAGCGCAAGGCCGCAGGCTCGGACCTGCTGGAGGCGCTCGACGAGCTGGCCGTCCGCCACGGGCTGCACCTGACGACCGGTCGCTCGGCGCGGCTTGAGGGCCCCGAGGGCAAGGCCGCCATCGACGCGGCCCTTGCCCGGCTGCGCGCGGAGCCGCCCACCGCCATCGGGGGTGTCGAGGTCGTGGCCTGGGACGACCACCGCGCCGGCACCAGGCGCCGCAGCGACGGCACGGTCGAGGAGCTGACCACGCCGCCCACTGACCTGCTCGGCTTCAGGCTGGCGGACGGCTCGCGCGCTCAGGTCCGCCCCAGCGGCACAGAGCCGCTGCTAAAGGCCTACATCGAGATTGTGGAGCCGGTCACCGACTCGGATGTGGCCGCGGCCCGCGAGCGCGGCAGCGCCCGCCTGGAGCGCCTCGCCGACGCGTTCGCGGAGCTGGCCCTCCCCCGCTAGCAAGGCGGCTCGCCGACCCGCCCTCCTTCAGCCGTTCAGCGGCAGCGGGATCGCGTGCTCCTGCCCGTCCAGCATCCGCACCCGCACCGAGCAGTCGAGCAGGAAGCGGCGCGTCTCCTCCCAGCCCGGGTAGCGCCCGCCCCCCGCAACGACCTCGGCGATGCCCGAGTTGGCGATCAGCTTGGCGCAGGAGAAGCAGGGGGCCGCGGTGGTGTACAGCGTCGCACCTTCGCGCTCGTGCGCGTCGGCGAACAGGAGCGCGTTGGCCTCGGCGTGGATGGCGACGCAGTTGTCGTAGTTCGGGTCGGCCCCGGTCGGCTCGCTCGAGGCCCCGCGCGGGCAGGCACCGGTGTCGCAGTGCCCGTAGCCGCGCGGTGGCCCGTTGTAGCCCGTCGACTGGATGTGCCGGTCGCGGACGATCACCGCGCCGACGGACCGCCGGGAGCAGTTCGAGCGCGTGGACGCGGACTGCGCCAGACCGAGGAAGTACTCGTCCCAGGACTGCCGGCGTCCGTCGGGGCGCCCCTGCTCCCAGCGGGCCTGCATGACGCTAGAGGTTGCCGCGCGCGGCCTGCTCGCGCTCGATGGCCTCGAACAGGGCCTTGAAGTTGCCGACCCCGAAGCCGCGGGAGCCGTGCCGCTCGATCACCTCGTAGAAGACCGTCGGGCGGTCCTGGACGGGCTCGGTGAAGATCTGGAGCAGGTAGCCCTCGTCGTCGGCGTCGACCAGGATGTTGTGCTCGGCCAGCTTGGCGAGGTCCTCGTCGATGGAGCTCCAGTCCAGGCGCTCGCGGACGTCCTCGTAGTAGGTGTCGGGGACGCGCATGAAGCGGACGCCGTTGGCGCGCAGGCGGGAGACCGTCTCGATGATGTCGTCGGTGGCCAGGGCCAGGTGCTGGACCCCCGGGGTCTTGTAGAAGTCCAGGTACTCCTCGATCTGGGACTTCTTGAGGCCCTCGGCCGGCTCGTTGATCGGCAGCTTGATGCGGCCCTCCCCGTCCCAGAGGACCTTGCTCATCAGTGCGGTGTAGTCGGTGGAGATCGCCTGGTCGTCGAAGTGGACGAGCTGGGTGAAGCCCATGATGTCGGCGTAGTAGGAAACCCACTCGTTCATCTTGCCGAGCTCCACGTTCGCGACGACGTGGTCGATCAGCTTGATGCCGACGCTCTCGCCCGCCGGGACGGTCCACAGCGGCTTGAGCCCCTGCGCCTCGCCGCCGCCGCTCAGGGACTGGAAGCCCGGCGCGTACGGGCCGGCGTAGTTGGAGCGGTCCACGAACGAGTGGATGGTGTCGCCGTAGGCGCGGATCGCCGCGGTCACCAGCTTGCCGTGGTCGTCCTCGTGGACGGTCGGCTCCTGGACCGGTTGGGCACCGCGCTCGACGGCCACGCGGAAGGCCTGCTCGGCGTCGGGCACCGCGAAGGCGACGTCCTTCACGCCATCGCCGTGGAGGGTCTGGTGGCGGACGATCTCGGACTCGGGGTCGAGCCCGGCGGTCAGAACGAAGCGGATGTCGCCCTGCTCAAGGACCCATGAGGTCCGGTCGCGCACGCCGGTCTCGGGGCCGGCGTAGGCCACCGGCGTGAAGCCCCAGGCCGTGCGGTAGTAGTGCGCCGCCTGCTTGGCGTTGCCCACATAGAACTCGATGTGGTCATAGCCCTGGATCGGCATGAGGTCGGTCACGTCAGTCCTCCTGTTCTGGGGCGCGGCTAGCCCATCATCTCCGGTGGTCGAAGGTCGAACTCCGCGTCACCGATCATCAGCCGCTCTACGGGCGGGCCGCCCTCGAGGTGATCCATTATCTCGGAGACGTCCTCTTCGATCACACCGCCGTACCAGACGTCGTCGGGGAAGACCGCCACCACCGGTCCGACCATGCAGGCCTCGAGACAGCCGCCGGCGACGATCTTCACGTCGGTGGCGAGGCGCCGCCCCTGCTCCTCCCGCAGAGCGTTGAACACGTCCGCCGACCCGTTGCCATAGCAGCTGGGACGCGGATGTGCGGGGTCGCGCTCGTTGATGCAGACGAACACGAACTTGCTCGGCTTGGGCATCGGGGACCCCCTTAGGGCACGGACGGGCACCGCTTCGTAGCGTAACGTCCCTGGGGTGTCACAGCCGCCGTGCGGTCGGAGGTCCGCGATGCGCGGAGACGAGCACGACGAGGTGGAGCACGTGGGGCAGCCGCCGGAGGAGGCGCCGCCGCGGGCTGATCTGCCGCCGCCCGAGGATGTGCCGCCGCCCGAGGAGGTCCTGCCGCTCGACGGCGCCGACCCGCGCTTCGGGCTGACCCCCGACCAGCTTCCACCGCGGCTGCGCGAGCTGGTCCCGAGCCAGGGACCGGGCTCCAGCGAGCTCGACCCGCTCGCTCGCATCCTGCGCACCGCCATCCCCCTGCTGGTCCTGGCCGGCCTGCTGGCCGTGGCGGCCGTGTTCTGGGCCGGTCTGGCGCCCTCCTCCGGCGTCCTCGTCGTCGGGGACGAGGACACGGTCCGCGCCGCCGTCTCCGGCCGCCCCCACCGGGTCTGCCTGTCCCAGTCCCCGTGTGCCTGGCTGACGGTCGTCGACGGCGACCTCCTGGCGCTCAGCACCTCCGGCCCGCTGCGCGAGGAGTTCGGCCCCTCCGGCGTGTCCTGGTGCCCCACGTCCGGCTACTTCGGGTCCAACTCGCTCGGCTCGCGCTTCGACCCGGCGGGCAGGGTGGTGCGCGGGCCAGCTCCGCGCGGCCTCGACCGCTACGACCTCAGCGTGGACCGTCAGGGACGCCTGCGAGTCCACTTCCTGAGCGTCACGACCGGCCTGCAGGTGGCGCGCGTGGGCGAGGTCATCCCGCCGGTCGGTCCGCACTGCGAGGGCGAGATCCCGTTCGACCGCGACGCTGACCTGCGCCTTTGACCACCGCCGGTAGGTTGGCTGCATGGATCTTGGACTCGAGGGCCGCTGCGCCCTGATCGGCGGAGGATCGAGCGGCCTGGGGCTGGCGATCGCGCGGGAGCTGGCCGCGGAGGGCGCGCACGTGTCCATCGCGGCGCGCAACCCGGAGCGGCTGGCCGCAGCCGCCGCGGAGCTCGAGCAGCTGGGGGGCGGCCGCGTCCACACCGCCGCCGTGGATCTGCGCTCGGACGACGACCGGTCGCGCTGGGTGCGTAAGGCGGTCGAGGCGCTGGGCGGCCTGCACATCGTGGTCGCCAACGCCGGCGGACCTCCGGCCGGGCCGGCGACGGCCTTCGACGTCGAGGACTACCGGCAGGCGGTCGAGCTGAGCCTGCTGTCCTCGATCGGCCTGGTGCAGGAGGCCCTGCCGCATCTGCGCGCGGCCGGATGGGGGCGCGTGCTGTTCGTCACCTCGCAGTCGGTGCGCGGTCCCATGCCGAACATGGCGCTGTCCAACACGGCCAGGGCCGGGGTCCTCGGCTACGCCAAGTCCCTGGTCCAGGCCCTCGGGGCCTCCGGGATCACGGTCAACGTGCTGGCCCCCGGCTCGCACCGCACGCCGCGGCTGGAGCAGCTCGCCGCCGCCGGCGGCCGCGATGTCGAGGAGGGGCTCGCCGCGATGGCGCAGCGAATCCCCCTGGGCCGCATCGGCGACCCGGCCGAGCTCGGCGCGGTCGCCGCCTTCCTGGCCAGCGAGCGCGCGTCCTTCGTCACCGGCGCAGTCGTGCCGGTCGACGGCGGGTCGACCAACCTGCTGCTGTAGGTCGCTAGCGGCGCAGGAAGGGCTGCTCGGCGCCCTCGCGCACCGTCAGCAGCTCGACGCCGTCCTCGGTGACCAGGATGGTGTGCTCGAACTGGGCGCTGGGCGACAGGTCCGCGGTCACGGCGGTCCAGCCGTCGTCCCACAGCGCGTGCCGCCACGTGCCCAGGTTCAGCATCGGCTCGACCGTGAACGTCATGCCGGGCTCGAGACGCGTCCGCGCCTCCGGCTCGTAGTAGTGGTAGATCGTCGGCTCGGTGTGGAACTGCTCGCCGACGCCGTGGCCGACGAACGCCCGCACGATCCCGAGGCCCTCGGCGCCGGCGACCTCATCGATGGCGCGGCCGATGTCGCGCACCTCGGCGCCCGGCTGCGCCGCCGCGATGCCGGCGTACATTGCCCGCTCCGTGATCTCGACCAGGCGCCGCTTCTCCGGGTCGACGTTGCCGACCAGGAACATCATCGAGTTGTCCCCGTGGACGCCGTCCACGTAGCAGGTCACGTCGATGTTGAGGATGTCGCCGTCGCGCAGCTCGCGGTCGTCCGGGATGCCGTGGCAGATGACCTCGTTGACCGACGTGCAGATCGACTTGGGGAACGGGAAGGCGCCGCCGGGGTAGCCCAGCGGGCTGGGGTAGGCGCCCAGCTCGATCGTCAGCTCGTGGGCGATGCGGTCGAGCTCGTCGGTGGTGATGCCGGGACGGACGTGCTTGCCGGTCTCCTCTAGGACGGTGCGCGCGATCCGGCCCGCGACGCGCATGCGCTCCACGACCTCGGGTGGGGTGGGGGCGGCCGGACGGCGCGGCGGGATCGGCTGCGGCGGGTCCTGGGCGTAGCCCGGTCGTGGGATGGACTCGGGGACCGGCCGCGGCGGCGACACGCGCCCGGGGCGAACGCGCTGGGAGAGGTCGATCGCCGTCCGCGCGGCGCGGGCGGCGGCACGTGCGCGCTCGGCATCCGCGGCGGCGTGGCACTTCTTGTACTTGCGCCCGCTGTCGCACCAGCAGGGGTCGTTGCGACCGGGCAGCACTGCGGGAGTGGTGTTCATCGCCCTCCATCCTGCCGCGCCGCGGGGCGGAAGGGCCGGCTCACTCCAGCCCGCGCGCGTTCACGGCCGGGCGCCGCCAGCCCAGGATCGCCTCGGCCGTGTGCAGCGCGCGCACCGTCGCCGCGGTGTCATGCACCCGGACGATCCGGGCGCCGTTGACCACCGACAGCACCGCGGCCGCGAGGGAGGCCTCCAGCCGCTCCGCGGGCGGCACTCCGCCGAGCACCTCGCCGAGGAAGTCCTTGCGCGACAGGGCGACCAGGACCGGGTAGCCCAGCTCGGCCAGCTCGGGCAGCCGCAGCGTCAGCTCCAGCGAGTGCAGCGTCGTCTTCCCGAAGTCGTGCCCCGGGTCGACGATGATCTGCTCGCGCGGGACGCCGCGGCGCTCGGCCTCGGCGGCCAGCTCCCGGCAGCGCTCCACCACCACGGTGGTCACATCCGGCAGGTATGTGGGGCGGAAGGGCCGCGTGCGGACTGCCCCCGCGTGCATGACGACCAGGGCGGTGCCGGGCCGCTCAGCGACCACGTCGGCGATCTCGGGTTCGGACATGCCGCTGACGTCGTTCACAAGGTCCGCACCGGCGTCCAGGGCGCGTGCGGCCACCTCGGCGCGGAACGTGTCGACCGACAGGGGCGCCGAGCTGTGCCGGCGGAACGCCTCGACGAACGGCAGGATCCGCTCGAGCTCCTCCTCCACGTCCACCGCCGGGCCGGGGCCGGCCTTGACGCCGCCCACGTCGATGATGTCGGCGCCGGCCGCCACCTGGCCGAGGGCGTGCTCCACCGCACGGTCCAGCTCGAAGGTGCGCCCGCGGTCGAAGAACGAATCCGGGGTCCGGTTGACGATGGCCATGACGGCCGTGCGTCGCGCGAGGTCGAGGGTGACGCCACCGAGTCGCAGCTGCATCTGCGGGATGTTAGGCCAGTGCCGCCACCGGGGCTCCGCGGCCCGCCACGGGTAGGCTGCGCAGCCATGGAGCTGCTCGTCGTGGGCGCACTGACCCTCGCGGGGCTTGTCGTCGTGCTCCTTGCGCTGCGAAGCGACACGCTCGTGGATCCCCCGGCGCCGCGCGCACCCGATTGGAGCCCCCTCCCGAGCCCCGCCGAGATCACGCAGGTCGACTTCCCGCTGCGCGTCCCCGGCTACGACCCCGCCAGCGTCGACGTGGCCCTCGCGACCCTGGCCGAGGCCTACGCCGACCTGCTCGCCGAGGCGGACGCGGAGACGGTGCAGCGCGCCCGGCGGCGCGCCGCGCAGCGGCTCGGCGTGGCGGAGGAGCGCTCCGACGGCCTGGACACTGTGCTGGAGCCGACCGCCGCCGAGGCCCTGGACGAAGCCGACGCCTTCCTGCCGGCCGCGACGCCCGAGGAGCGGAACCTGGACGCCCTGCGCACCGAGGTGGTCTTGGATCTTCTCCGCCGCTCGGGCGGACGTGGCTGACACCGGGCGGGTCTAGGGCTCCTTCTTGGCGCGGCTGGGCGCCACGCGCGGCGGCTCGTTCGGCATCTTCGGGTAGACCGGCGGCCACGGCGCATCCATCAGACCGGCAGCCATGTCGCGCTCGTGCAGCTCGAGCAGCGGGCCGAGGTCCTGCGGCTGGCGCGTCATCTCGGCCCACGGGTCGCCGCGCTCGGCGACGCGCTGCGAGACCGTCCCCATCGTCAGCTCGTCGGGTTGGATGGTCTCGAGCTCGTCCCAGGCGAATGGCGTCGACACCTGCGCCCCCGGCCGCGCGCGCACGCACCAGGCGCCGAACACGGTCTTGTGGGGGGCGTTCTGGTTGTAGTCGATGAACACGCGCCGGCCGCGCTCCTCCTTCCACCAGGCGGCCGTGATGAGATCGGGGTGGCGCCGCTCGAGCTCGCGCGCGACCGCCACTGCCGCGGAGCGCACCTGGTAGGAGTCCCAGCGCGGCAGCAGCCGCAGGTAGATGTGGATGCCGCGGCGTCCCGTCGTCTTCGGGTATCCGACCAGCCCGAACTCCTCCAGCAGGCTGCGGACCCGATCCGCCGCCTCCCGGACCATGTCGAAGGTCACGCCCGGTTGCGGGTCGAGGTCCAGCCGCAGCTCGTCGGCGTGCTCGGGGTCGGCCGCGAGGGCGGGCCAGACGTGGAAGCCGAGGCAGCCGAGGTTGACGGCCCAGGCCACGTGGGCGATGTCCGCGACCACCAGGGCCTGCGAGGTCGTGCCGTTGACGGTGCTGACGGTGGTCGTCTGCAGCCACTCGGGGGCGTTCTTGGGGACGCGCTTCTGGAAGAACGAGGAGCCGTCGGCACCGTTTGGGAAGCGCTGCAGCAGCACCGGGCGTCCGCCCATCGCGTTCAGGAGCGGCTCGCGGATCGACTCGTAGAAGCGGATGAGATCCAGCTTCGTGTAGGGGCCCTCGGAGAAGAAGACCTTGTCCGGGTTCGACACCTCGACCAGGTGCCCGTCGATCTCGACGTCGACGTGATCGGCCATGGCGCGATCCTAGGGCACGCCCGGGCGCTCGGTATGCTGCCGACCGCCTGGCGCGACCCGCTGCGGGCGCAGGAGCGAGCAAGGGGTGCGGGTGGTCACCTCGGTCAGGGAGTCGGATGAGGGCCGGGCCGCCGGCTGGAGGGCGCTGACCGTCACCGGGCGGCCGGACGGCGAGCCGATGCTGCCCCTTCGCCCCATGACAGTCGGGGATCTCCTGGACGAGCCCTTCCTGCTGCTCGGCGCGCACCTGCGTAGGTTCCTCCTGTACGTGGCGCTCGCGGTGGTGCCATCGCAGCTGCTCCAGGCCTACCTGTCGCGGGGGCTGCTCAGCCTGGATCTCACCGAGCTGTTCGCCGACCCGGAGGGTTTCTCGGCCGTCATGGGCGCCGAGACCGCGGCCAGCGGCGCGACCGGCCTGGTTAGCCTGGCCAACGCGCTGCTCCTGATGCCCCTGGCGGTCGCGGCCGTGTCGCGGCTGGCCGTCTCCTCGGCCCTGGGCGAGCGGCTCGGCGATCGGCAGGTCCTGCGCGCGGTCGCCTCGCGCCTGCCCGCCCTGGCCGGCACGTGGCTGCTGTGCGCCCTTGCGGTGCTCGGCATGCCGCTGCTGGGCGCGGCGCTGGCCGCGGTGGGCACGCCGCTGCTCGGCGCCTCTTTGGTGCTGCTCGGCTTTCCCGCCGCCGTGGTGCTGTTCGTGCTGGTGGCTATGGCGCCGCTGATCAGCGTGGTCGAGCGCCGGGGACCGCTGGCGTCGCTGCGCCGCTCGGTCGCCCTGATCCGGCCGCGCTTCCTGCAGAGCGGCGGGACCCTGATCCTCGCCCTGGCGGTGTCCGGCTTCGTGCAGCTCGCGCTCGGGATGATCCCCTCGCTGCTGGTGTTCGCGCTGCCCGAGCGGGCCGCCTGGGTGCTGGCCTCGGCCGGCTCGACGCTCGCCAGCCTGGTGACAACGCCCTACCTCATCCTGGTGGTGGTGGTCATCTACCTCGACGCGCTGGTCCGCTGGGAGGCCCTGGACGTGCTGCGCCTCCTCGACCGGGGGCTCGCCCGTGCAGGTTGAGCTGCCATCCCCGGCCGTCTCAGCCGAGGAGGCACGGCGGGCGGTCGCCGAGGTGCTCGGCCGCTCCGAGTACGACGGGCTCGAGCCGGGCCTGCTCGACCGGCTTCTCGCCGCCCTCTCCGAGGGCTTCGGCCGGCTCCTGTCCGCCTTCTCCGGGACCGCGGCGGGCACCGTGGCCGGCTGGGCCGTGCTCGCCCTGCTGGTGCTCGGCCTGATCTGGATCCTCATGCGCTCGACCCGGAGCCTGCGTGCCGACCCGACCCTGCGGTCGGTCGCCTCCGCCGACGACATCGGGCGCTCGCAGTCCGACTGGCTCGCAGACGCCGCAGCGCACGAGGAGGCCGGCCGCTGGCGCGACGCCGTCCGCTGCCGCTACCGCGCGCTGGTCGCCGCCCTGGCGGCCGCCGGACGCCTCGAGGAGGTGGCAGGCCGCACCGCGGGGGAGTACCTCGTCGCCCTGCGTGCCGCCGAGCCCGCCGCAGGTCCGCCGTTCGAGGAGGCCACGCGCCTGTTCGAGCGCGCCTGGTACGGCGCGGAGAGGGTCGGCGCCGCCGAGTCGCGTGCGCTCGCCGAGGCGGCCGACCGAACCCTGTCCGCCGTCCGGCTGCGCCGCGCGGGGGTGAGCGCGTGAGCGCGGCGGGCGGCCTGCGTGGAACCCGCCGGGCGCTGCCAGTGGCCGGGGTGGTCGCCGCAATCCTCCTGGCCGCCGCCGTCGCCGGGGCGCCCGCTGGCGGCCCACCGCTGGACCCGACCTCGACCGCTCCCGGTGGCACCAAGGCGGTCGTCGACACCCTGGTCGAGCTGGGGGTCGACGTCGCTGTGGAGCCGGCCGCCCTCTCGGCGGATGTCGACCGGGCCCTGCTCTTGATCGACGACCTGTCCGACGACGAGCGCGAGGAGCTCGAGGCCTGGATCGATGCGGGCGGCGTCCTCGTCCTGACCGACCCGCGCTCGCCGCTGGCGCCCGAGACGGCCGGCTCGGCCGCCGTGGGCGGTGTGGGCGTCGCCCCGATCGAGGCGAGCTGCGACCTGGCCGCCCTGCGCGACGTGCCCTCGGTGCTGCCGGAGTCCACGGCGGTCGTGTACTCGACCCCCGAGGGCGCCGTCGGCTGCTTCCCGCGCGACGAGGGGCACTGGCTGGTGGCAACGGCGCACGGCCGGGGCGTCGTCGTCGCCCTGGGCGGACCGGACGTTCTGGTCAACGCACGCCTGGAGGTGGAGGGACATCCCGAGCTGCTGGCGGGCCTGCTCGCCCGCCCGGACGGCCGGGTCGCGATCCTGCGCACGCGCCTGCCCGGAGCGGGCGAGCAGAGCCTGGTCGACCTCATCCCCGGCAACGTGAAGCTGTTCGGGCTCCAGCTGCTGATCGCCCTCCTGCTCGTGATCGCCTGGCGCGCCCGGCGCCTGGGCCAGCCGGTCGCCGAGCCCCAGCCCGTCGCCATCCCCGCCTCCGAGCTGGTCACCGCCGCCGGCCGGCTCCTGCAGGAGCGCCGCGGGCTGGCGCAGGCCGCCGACGAGCTGCGCGCCGACCTGCGCCTCGGGATCCGGCGCCGGCTGGGCTTGCCGCGCGAGCTGCCGGACGACATGCTCGCCGGCGTGGTCGCCAGCCGCACCGCCGCCGACGCCGATGAGCTGCGCGCGGTCCTCGACGGACCCCCGCCCCGCGACGAGGCCGAGCTGATCGAGCTCGCCGCCGCCATCGAGCGGCAGCGCGCGGCCGTGCTCCAACCGACAGCCACGACCACCGGGAGCAGAAGTTGAGCGAGACCAGCACCGCCGCGGCCGCGCGCGAGGCCGTCCTGGCCGTCCGCGACGAGGTCGGCAAAGCCGTGATCGGGCAGGAGGGCGCCCTCACGGCGCTCGTGGCCGCATTGCTGGTGCGCGGGCACGTGCTGCTCGAGGGCGTCCCGGGGACCGCCAAGACCCTGCTCACCAAGGCGCTCGCGGCGGCGCTTGACCTCGACGAGAAGCGAGTCCAGTTCACCCCTGACCTGATGCCCTCGGACGTGACCGGGCAGCTGATCTACCACCAGGACGAGGGCCGGTTCTCCTTCCGCGAGGGGCCGGTGTTCACCAACCTGCTGCTCGCCGACGAGATCAACCGCACCCCGCCGAAGACCCAGG
>CAZVUW010000088.1:6938-13050 GCA_964629825.1 uncultured Actinomycetota bacterium | reverse complement strand
ATGAGACGGAGATGGAGCTCCAGCTCTACCGCGAGTACCGGGACGTCGTCGGGCTGTTCAAGCACGTGGTCGAGACGGAGCGGCGCTTCTACCTGGCCAACGACGTCAAGGTGCGGCCCCACCAGGTCGGAGGCGACATCTGGTTCGAGCTCGAGCTCACCGACGCCTGGGTCTGGGACATGTACCGGCCCGCACGCTTCGTCCCGCACGTGCGCGTCCTCACGTTCCGCGATGTCAACATCGAGGACATAGAGTCAGGGACCGACGCAGCACCGCCGTTCCTGACCGAGGGCAGCTGACTTGGGCTTCAACGCCACCCGCCGCTACCGCGACTCCAAGACCCGCGACATCGTCCTGCTGATCGTCGCGGTCGTCGTCATCACGGCCCTCCTGGCCTGGGCCTCCGGGCTGATCCTCTAGGCGCCGGAGCGGCCGTCCACAGGAGGCGCCGCGGCACCGCCCGGCTGCGCCTAGGTTGAGCCGATGAGCAGGTCGAGCTCGCTCGGCGCGATCGGCGAGCAGATGGCGGTGCGCCACCTCGAGTCCGAGGGCATGTCCGTGCTGGCCCGAAACTGGCGCTGCGCGGATGGCCCCGTGCGGGGCGAGATCGACATCGTCGCCCGCGACGGCGACGTGGTGGTCTTCTGCGAGGTCAAGGCCCGCCGCGGCGTGGCGGCGGGCACCCCGCTGGAGGCGATCACACCGCGCAAGCTGGCGCAGCTGCGGCGGCTGGCGGGTGCATGGCTGGCGCGCGAGGCCCCCGCCGCCGCCGCGGTCCGCATCGATGCGCTGGGCGTGTGCTGGCCCCCCGGCGGCGGCAGGGCCGAGGTCGTGCACATCCGCGGCATCACCTGAGCGGCGTCGTCCACAGCCCCAGGCGCGAATCTGGCGGCCGCGCCGGGGCGCCGTCCTAGCGTGAGGCGATGGACCGCCAGCGCACTTCACGATGCTCGGCCGCGCGCTGACCGTCGCGGTGGTCGGCCTCGAGCCGGTCGCCGTGACCGTCGAGGCCCACCTCGGGCCGGGTCTGCCGCTGCTGCATGTGATCGGCTCCAGCGGCAGCGCCGCGCGCGAGGCCGCGGACCGGGTGAAGACCGCACTGGCTGCCGCCGGGGTGACGCTGCCGCAGCGCAAGGCCCTGATCTCCCTTGCGCCGGCGGAGGTGCCCAAGGCCGGCGCCCGCTTCGACCTGGCGATGGCGCTGGGCCTGGCCTGCGCGGTCGGCGCATTGCCGCCCCAGGCGCTCGAGGCCACCGCCGCGCTCGGCGAGCTCGCTCTGGACGGGCGGGTGCGGGCCGTCCCGGGGGTGCTCCCATCGGCGTCGCCACTGCCCGGGTGGGGGGTGCGGAGGCTGCTGGTGGCCGAGGGCAACGCGCCCGAGGCCGGGCTCGTCCCCCGGATCGAGGTCATCCCGATCCGCCACCTGACCGAGGCCCTGGAGGTCCTCGACGGCCGGGCGCGGGCGCGACTCGTGGCCGTCGCCTCCGAGGGCGGGTCCGGAGCCGCCGAGGATCTTCCCGATCTGGCGGACGTGCGCGGGCAGCTCGAGGCCAGGCGGGCGCTCGAGCTCGCCGCCGCCGGAGGCCATCACGTCCTGCTGGTCGGCCCGCCCGGCTGCGGCAAGTCGATGCTGGCCGAGCGCCTCCCGTCGCTGCTGCCGCCGTTGGATCGCGCGGCCGCGCTCGAGGTGGCGGCGATCCGCTCGGTGTGCGGCGTGGTGGACGGCGACGGCCCGCTGCTCGACCGCCGCCCCCCGCTGCGCGCCCCGCACCACACCACCTCCGCTGCGGCGCTGCTGGGCGGCGGCAGCGGTGTCGCGCGGCCGGGCGAGGTCTCGCGGGCGCATCGCGGGGTGCTGTTCCTGGACGAGCTGTTCGAGTGGCCCCGATCGCTTCTGGAGGCGCTGCGCGAGCCGCTCGAGGACGGCGTGGTGCGGATCGCACGCTCCCGCGCAACCGTCACCTATCCCGCGCGGGCGCAGCTCATCTGCGCCGCCAACCCGTGCCCGTGCGGTGGCGGCGAGACCTGTGATTGCACAGAGGAGCGCACCTGGGCGTACCGCTCCCGCCTGTCCGGGCCGCTGGCCGATCGGCTGGACCTGGCGCCCGCCGTCCACCCCCTGCGCGCCGCAGACCTGCTTGGCGAGCCCGGCGAGACCTCCGCGGTGGTCGCCGAGCGGGTGGCACGGGCGCGGGCGGTCGCCGCCGAGCGCTGGGGTGCGGGCCGCACCAACTCCGCCGCTCCCGCGCGGGCGCTGAGGCGCACCGCCAGCCTGCGGGCGCTGCGGGCCCTGGCCGACGCGCTCGAGCGAGGCCTGCTGACCGGCCGCGGCTTCGACCGTGCGCTCCGGGTGGCCCGCACGGTGGCCGATCTCGACGGCAGTGAGATCATCGCCGTCGAGCACGCACAGGAGGCTCTTGCTCACCGGCTGCCGCTGCGACCCGGCGCCGGCGCGGCCCTCGCCGGCCGATGAGCGAGCTTGCCGTGACCGGCTCGGCGCTGGCCCGCCGCTGCCTGGCGCTGCTCGCCTCCGGCTGGGTGACGCCGGAGCGGCTGGCCAGCGCCGTGCGGTCCCTGCTCGAGAGCGGTCCCCTCGACGACGGCTCAGTCTGCGCGCCCGACGGCGAGGTGAGCGCCGAACGCGTGGTCGGGCTGCTGGAGGAGGCTGTCCGCGCCGCCGGCGCCGCCGCGCCGCCCGAGCGGATCGGGGCGGTCAGGGCGCGGCTCGCAGCGACTGGTGCGATGATCCGCGTCGTCGGCGAGCCCGGCTACCCGGGGCGGCTCGCCTGGGCATGGCCGGAGCTCGGCGCGCCCCTGTGGCTGGCGCTGCGGGCCGGAGGCGGGCTGCTGCCCGACGGGCCCGCGGTCGCCGTCGTCGGCACGCGCCACCCGACGTTGGAGGGCCTGCGCACCGCGACCGAGCTGGCGCGGTGGCTCGCGCGGCGCGGAGTGGTGGTCGTGTCGGGGATGGCACGCGGGATCGACCAGGCGGCTCACCGCGGCGCCCTGGAGGTGGGCGGGCCGAGCGTGGGTGTGCTGGGCGCCGGGTTCGACGTCGACTACCCGCGTGGCGACGCGGCCCTGCGCGAGGACGTGCGTGCCAGCGGGGGACTCGTCACGGAGCTGGCGCCGGATGCCCCGCCCCAGCCGCGCAACTTCCTGGCGCGCAACCGCATCATCTCCGGGCTTGCGGACGCCGTGGTCGTGGTCGAGGGCGGCCGCCGCAGCGGCGCACTGGCCACCGCCCGCCTGGCCGCGGCGCAGGGGCGCGACGTCTGGGCCGTCCCAGGCCCGCTGTCAGCGCCGACCAGCCAGGCGCCGCTGGCGCTGATCCGCGACGGCGCCCAGGTGCTGACCCGCTTCGACGACCTCGCCGACTGCCTCCAAGGCGCGGGTCGGTCCGGCATCCCTGCCGAAGGTCGCTCCGGCCTCGAGGACGCCGGCGATCGCGCGGGGACCGCTGCCGATCCGCCGACCGCGCCGCACCAGCCTGCGGTCCCGGCGAGTATGAGCCCCGCGGCGGCCGCGGTGCTGACTCTGCTCGGTGCTGTGCCCGCCGCGCCGGGCGACCTCGCGGCGGCCAGCGGGCTGCCGCTGCCGGCCGTGCTCGCGGCCACATCCGAGCTGGTCGCCCGCGGGCTCGCAGCCGCGACAGCGCGTGGTCTGGTCCGCGCTACTTGACCTCGCCCCGCCGTAGCCACGAGGCTGCGGGGCGTGACCAGCGGGCCGGAGAGGCGAGCGACGGCGGTGGATGACCTGCCGCCGGCGTGGCGCCATGCCCTGGACGCCTACCGCTCGCACCTGGAGGAGGAGCGGATGCTGGCCGCGCACAGCACCCGCGCCTACCTGGCCGACGCCGTGCAGCTGGCGGCCTTCTGCGCGTCCTTTGGCATCGACGACCCGGACGAGGTCGAGCCGCTCGTCCTGAGGCGGCATCTGGCAGCGCTGGTCGGCGCCGGGTATGCCCGCGCGTCGGTTGCGCGCAAGGCGGCGAGCACGCGCAGCCTGTTCGCGCTGCTGACCCGCCGGGGGCTGACGGCCTCGGACCCGGCTGCCGGCCTCGGCACGCCCAAGGGGGAGCGGCGCCTGCCGCGCGTGCTGCGCCCGGAGCAGGTGGCCGCGATGCTGGCCGTCCCTGATCCGTCGACCCCCGAGGGTCTCCGCGACCGCGCCCTGCTGGAGCTGCTGTACGCCTCGGGCGCGCGCATCTCGGAGCTGATCGGGCTGGACCTCGACGCGCTCGACCTCGCCGCCGCCACGGCACGTCTGCACGGCAAGGGCTCGAAGGACCGCGTGGTCCCGATCGGAGAGGCGGCCTGCCTGGCCGTGGAGCTCTACCTGCGCGACGGGCGTCCAGCGCTCGCCGCCGGAGCGGGGTCAGCGGCGGGGGAGCGGGCGACCTCGGCTCTGCTGCTGGACCGCCGCGGGCGGCGGCTGCACGACCGGGCTGCGCGCAGCATCGTCGAGCGCACGGCGACCCTCGCCGGTCTCGGCCACGTCACGCCGCACACCCTGCGACACAGCTACGCGACCCACCTCCTGCAGGGCGGAGCGGACCTCCGCAGCGTCCAGGAGCTCCTTGGTCACCAGGCTCTCTCGACCACTCAGCGCTACACTCACCTCACTCGCGAACATGTCCGGCGCAGCTATGACAACGCCCATCCCCGGGCATGACGGCGGGGAGCAGATGGACGACAGCCAAGGGATGTCGAAACCTGACCCCGCCCGCAACCAGCGGCGAGGAGGCGGGGTGGTCTCGCAGGATCCGGAGGTCGTCGAGCTCTGGCGGCGCTACAAGGCGACCGGCGACCGCGCCGCGCGCGAGCGTCTGATCCTCCAGTACTCCCCGCTGGTGAAGTACGTCGCAGGGCGCGTGTCGGTGGGTCTGCCCGCGACCATCGAGCACTCCGACCTCACGTCCTTCGGGATGTTCGGGCTGATCGACGCGATCGAGAAGTTCGACATCACCCGCGGCCTCAAGTTCGAGACCTACGCCATCTCGCGCATCAAGGGCGCGATCATCGACGAGCTGCGCTCGATCGACTGGATCCCCCGCAGCGTCCGGTCGAAGGCCCGTGACGTCGAGAAGGCGATGACGGCGCTCGAGACGCGCCTGCGGCGCTCGCCGACCGAGAGCGAGCTGGCCGCCGAGATGGGCATCGGCGTGGACGAGCTCCGGACCACCCTCACCCAGGTCTCGCTGACCTCGATCGTCGCGCTGGACGAGTCCTTCGGCGGCAGCGAGGACAGCGAGCGCCAGGCGCTGATCGACACCCTGCAGGACCCGCGCTCGCCCGACCCCGAGGGCAGCTACGAGGACGTCGAGCTCAAGTCGCTGCTGGCGGACGCGGTCAACCGCATGTCGGAGCGCGAGAAGGTCGTCATCGTCCTCTACTACTTCGAGGGCATGACGCTCGCGCAGATCGGCGAGGTCCTCGGCGTGACCGAGTCGCGCGTGTCGCAGATGCACACCAAGGCGGTGCTGAGCCTGCGCGCCAAGCTCACCGAGCGCACCCGGGGCTAGCCGCTCCGACCGCTCCGGGGGTGAAGCCCCGCCCGTCTGTCCACAGGCGAGCGGCGCGTTCTTCGGCATCGCGGCCATCACCCGGCCTACCTTCGGCTGGGAGGTGACCAGTGCGCTTGCTCGCAGGCCTGGCGTTCACGCTGACGCTCGCGCTGGCGACCTGGACGCTGCCCGGCAGCGAGCCCGTGGCCCTGTCCGCCCGACCTCCGTCCGCCGTGCGGCCCGTGCCCGGAACGGTGCTGCGCCGCTTCGAGCCGCCGGCCGGTCCCTACGGCCCGGGCCACCGCGGCGTGGACCTCGCCGCCCGCCCCGGAGAGGAGGTTCGCGCCGCCCTGCCCGGCACCGTCTCGTTCGCGGGGCCGGTGGCCGGCCGTGGATGGGTGACGGTCGACCACGGCGGGGACCTCGTGACCACCTACGGCTGGCTCGACCCGCGCAGCGTGATCGCGGGCCAGCGCGTGGCAGCGGGGCAGGCGCTTGGGCGCCTGGCCGCCGGCGCGACGTACCTCGACTGGGGCGCGCGGCTGCACGGCGACTACATCGACCCGCTGACGCTGCTGGCCCGCTGGCGGGCGCACCTGATCCCGC
>CAZVUW010000088.1:0-6838 GCA_964629825.1 uncultured Actinomycetota bacterium | reverse complement strand
CCGCCGATCGGCGGCCACCCGATTGCGTGTATCCTTCGACGGTCCGGGCTCGCCCGGACTTCTTGCGCCGCCTGCAACGCCCTCGGGCAGGGCGGCGACATCACAGCATGACCGCGGGACCCGCGGTCCTCGCGCACGGTGCGCGGGGCAAGGTCCGTCATCCACCCTCTGGTGGCCGGTCGTGCCAGGCTCAACCGCGAGGAAGGAAGCTCAACATGTCCGTCGTCACCATGCGCCAGCTGCTGGAGGCCGGTGTCCACTTCGGCCACCAGACCCGGCGCTGGAACCCCAAGATGCGCCGCTTCATCTTCGGCGAGCGCAACGGGATCTACATCATCGACATCCAGCAGTCGATCGGCCTGCTCGAGAAGGCCTACTCCTTCGTGCGCGACACCGTCGCCAAGGGCGGCACCATCCTGTTCGTCGGCACCAAGCGCCAGGCCCAGGAGGCCATCGAGCTCCAGGCCCTTCGCGTCGGCATGCCCTACGTCAACTACCGCTGGCTCGGCGGCATGCTGACCAACTTCGAGACCATCAAGACCCGCCTGTCCCGTCTCAACGAGCTCGAGCGCATGGAGCAGGACGGCACCCTCGAGCTGCTGCCCAAGAAGGAGGTCATCCGGCTCGACCGCGAGAAGCGGAAGCTGGAGCAGAACCTCGGCGGCATCCGCGGCATGACCAAGCTGCCGTCCGCCCTGTGGGTCGTGGACACGGTCAAGGAGCACATCGCCGTCCAGGAGGCCAACCGGCTGGGGATCCCGGTCGTCGCGGTGGTCGACACGAACTGCGATCCCGACGTCATCGACTACGTGATCCCGGGCAACGACGACGCCATCCGGTCCGGTGCCCTGCTCACCCGCATCATCGCGGACGCGGTCGCGGAGGGTCACGCCCTGCGTGCCAGCCGCACCCAGGACGACGTCGTCGCCGAGCAGGCCGCCGCAGCTGCCGCAGCCGCCGGCAAGCCGGTGTCGCCGGCCGCCGAGCCGGAGATCGAGCCGCTCGCCGAGTGGGAGATCGCCCTCCAGCGTGAGGAGGCCGCCAACGCCGCCGCCCAGGCCGGCGTCGCCCCCGAGGACGTCGAGGGCGCCCAGCCCGCGGAGAGCGCCCAGCCGGCCGAGGACGCCGCGCCCGAGCAGCAGGCCTAGGCCCGGACGGTCCGGCCGACCGGCCACACCTCACCCGATCAGCACCCCTAAGGAGCATCGCCATGCCCGAGTTCACCGCTGCCGACGTAAAGAGGCTCCGCGACGCCACCGGCGCCGGGATGATGGACTGCAAGAAGGCCCTCACGGACGCCGACGGCGACTTCCAGAAGGCCGCCGACCTGGTCCGTGAGCGCACCGGCGCCAAGATGGAGGGCCGCGTCGGCGAGCGCACCGCCTCCGAGGGGCTGGTCCACGCCTACCTGCACGCGCCCACGCCGGGCCTGCCCGCCAAGACCGGCGTCCTGCTGGAGCTGAACTGCGAGACCGACTTCGTGGCCAAGGGCGACGGCTTCCGCCAGCTCGCCAACGACATCGCCATGCACATCGCGGCGATGCGGCCGCTGGTCGTGCGCGAGGAGGAGATCGACCCCGACGTGCTCGCCAAGGAGCGCGCCTTCGCCGAGAAGCAGGCCCGCGACGAGGGCAAGCCCGAGCACATCATCGAGAAGATCGTCGAGGGCAAGGTCCAGGCCTTCTACAAGGAGAAGGTCCTGCTGAACCAGCCGTTCATCAAGGACGACAAGCAGACCGTCCGCGACCTCGTCAACGAGTTCCAGCGCACCAGCGGCGAGAAGATCGAGGTCCGCCGCTTCGCCCGCTTCCAGATCGGCGAGTAGGACCTGAGGCCCCCGCCACCGGCGGGGGCTTTCGCCGCCTCCGTCTGGGGTGGCGCCTGAGGGCCAGCCGCTCATGTGGCGGCTCAGATCAGCGCGGCGGCGATCGGTATGCTGCCAGGGGCCGTCGATCCGGGGAGACGAGCAGGTGAGCGAGGGGAAGCCGAAGTACCGGCGGGTGCTGCTGAAGGTCTCTGACGAGGCCTTCGCCGACGAGGAGAACTCGATCAGCCCGACGGTCGTCGGCTCGGTCGCCCGTCAGCTCGCGGACGTAGCCGAGCTCGGGGTCCAGCTGGGGGTGGTCGTCGGCGGCGGAAACATCTTCCGCGGCACCTCGCCGCAGGCGTCGGGCATGGACCGCTCCAGCGCCGACAACATGGGCATGCTGGCGACGGTCATCAACGCGCTGGCGCTGCAGGACGCCTGCGAGGGCTACGGCCTTCAGACCCGGGTGCAGTCGGCGGTCAGCATGCAGGAGCTCGCCGAGCCCTACATCCGCCGCCGCGCCATCCGCCACCTCGAGAAGGGGCGCCTGGTGATCTTCGCGGCGGGCCTTGGCGCGCCGTACTTCTCCACCGACACGGCCGCAGCTCAGCGCGCGCTCGAGATCGATGCCGAGGCGATCCTCAAGGGCACCAAGGTCGACGGGGTGTACGACTCCGACCCGGCGAAGAACCCGAACGCGAAGCGCTTCGAGCGGCTGACCTACCTCAACGTCCTGTCCATGGGCCTGAAGGTCCTGGACGAGACGGCCATCTCGCTGTGCATGGTCAACAACCTCCCGATCGTCGTCTTCAAGCTCCTGGAGGAGGGAAACATCCGCCGGGTCGTCAACGGCGAGCCCATCGGTACGCTCGTGCACCCGGAGGAGCTGGACGACGCTTCCCCGCTGGTCGAGGGGCCCACGCGGAGCCCGGCATGAAAGGCGTGCAGTGAGCGAGGAGATGATCTCGGCGATCCTGGCCGACGCCGACGAGAAGATGCAGGGTGCGATCGAGCACACCAAGGGCGAGTTCGCGAAGATCCGCACCGGTCGGGCCAACCCCCAGCTGATCACGACTCTGCCGGTCGAGTACTACGGCGTGCCCACGCCCCTCCAGCAGCTGGCCAACATCAGCGTGCCCGAGCCCCGCATGCTGCTGGTCAGCCCGTTCGACCAGAGCTCGCTCAAGGCGATCGAGCGCGCCATCGCCTCGGCCGACCTGGGCCTCAATCCGTCCAACGACGGCCAGGTGATCCGGGTGGTCTTCCCGGAGCTGACCGAGGAGCGCCGCCGCGAGTTCGTCCGCCTCGCGCGTGAGCGCGCGGAGGAGGGCCGGGTGGCCATCCGCAACGTCCGGCGCGCGGCCAAGACCGACATCGCCGACATGATGGAGGAGGGCGAGCTCGGCGAGGACGAGTCGCATCGCGCCGACAAGCGGCTGCAGGACCTGACGGACCGGCACATCGCCACGATCGACACCCTGCTGGCCAACAAGGAGAAGGAGTTGCTGGAGGTCTAGGCCGCGCGCCGACCCTCCCGCCGGCATGGACTACACGCCTCCACGCGACCGCCCGCCCCAACCCGTGGCGCGCCGCGACCGCCACACCGGCAACCTCGGTCGCAACCTGCCCCTGGCCATCGCCTCCGGCGTGGTGCTGGCCGTCCTGTTCTTCCTCACCCTCTTCCTGTCGCACACCGCCTTCCTCGCGTTCGTCGCCGTGCTCGTCGTCGGCGCGCTGCTCGAGCTCGACGGCGCCTTCCGCGTGAAGGGCCTTAGGCCTGCGACGCCGGTCGCGATCGGTGCCGGGCTGGTCATGCACTTCGGCGCCTACAGCGGTGGTGCGTCGGCGCAGTCGCTGGGGCTCGTGCTGGTGGTCCTCGGCACGCTGGCCTGGGCGCTGCTCGACCCCGGCGAGGACATCCCCCGCGCCGGCTACGACATGGACCGCGGCCTCGGCGTCGGGCGCATCACGGCCAACGTCGGCGCCACCTGCTTCATGGCCCTCTGGGTGCCGTTCCTGGCCAGCTTCGTGGGGCTGCTGCTCGCTCGTGATGAGGGCCCGTGGCTCGTGATCGCCACGGTGGGGCTGGCCGTCGCCAACGACATCGGCGGCTTCGCCTTCGGCAGCCGCTTCGGCCGCAACAAGCTCGCCCCGAGCATCAGCCCGGCCAAGACCTGGGAGGGCTTCGCCGGCGGCATCTCGCTGGTGCTGCTGCTGTCGGGTCTGCTCGTCACCCGCATCCCCGGCTTCGACCTCGGCCCCGCGCTGATCTTCGGGCTGGGCGTGGCGGTGGCGGCCACCGCCGGGGACCTGTCCGAGTCCCTGGTCAAGCGTGACCTGGGGATCAAGGACCTGGGCAGCATCCTCCCGGGGCACGGCGGCATCATGGACCGGGTGGACGCCATCATCTTCGCCCTCCCGACCGCTCACCTGGTCCTCTCCGCCCTCGGACGCTGAAGGGCAACCGACGCCGATCATGGACCCCTATGACCTGGGCCCCGACGGCTTGGCCGAGCTGCTCGCCGACCAGCCTTCGTTCCGCGCCCGGCAGGTGCAGGCCTGGCTGATCCGCGGCGTCGACGACCCGCGCGAGATGACGGACCTGCCCGCGGCGCTGCGTGAGCGGCTGCTGGAGGCCTTCTCGCCGCTGCCCGAGATCGTGCGGCACTCGATCGCCGACGGCGGGCTGACCCACAAGCTGCTGCTGCGCCACCGCGGCGAGGTCGGCAGCGAGGTCGAGAGCGTCCTGATGCTCTACCCGGGCTCCGAGGGGCATGCCGCTCGCGCGACGGTGTGCATCTCCACGCAGGCGGGCTGCGCAATGGCCTGCCCGTTCTGCGCCACCGGTCAGGCCGGTCTGCGGCGGCAGCTGACCTTCGGTGAGACGGTTCGGCAGGTCACGACCATGCAGCGCCTGCTGGCCGCCGGCGCCCTCGCGGTCCCGGGGGTTGCGGCGGAGGCGCTGCCGCGCCGCGTGACCAACGTCGTGTTCATGGGGATGGGCGAGCCGCTGGCGAACCTGGACGTGACGATCGCTGCGGTGCGCTGGCTCACGGGCCGTGCGGGCTGGGACAGCGGCTTCAACCTCTCGGCGCGCTCCGTCACGGTCTCGACCGTCGGGCTCGTGCCCGGCATCCGCAGACTCGCGCAGCTGGCGCTGCCGATCACCCTGGCGGTCAGCCTGCACGCGCCCAACGACGAGCTGCGCGACGACCTGGTGCCGGTCAACCGCCAGTTCCCGATCGAGGAGCTGCTGGAGGCCTGCCGGGAGTACAAGCGGGTCACGGGTCGCCGGCTCACCTTCGAGTACATCCTGATCGACGGCATCAACGACGGTCTCGACCACGCCGAGGAGCTGGCCGCGCGGGTCCGGCCGCTGCGCGCTCACGTCAACCTGATCCCGATGAACCCGACGCCCGCCGTGCCCTGGCGCGCCCCCGCCATCGGCCGCCAGCGCGCGTTCGCCGGCGTGCTGGAGCGCGCCGGCGTGCCCGCCACCATCCGCGCCAACCGCGGCGGCGACATCGCGGCGGCCTGCGGCCAGCTCTACGCCGACTACGCCATGCGCAGCGGCAGGATGCTGCCCTCGGCCCGCGCCGCCTGGCAGCGCTGGGACCTTCCGGAGCCGCAGCCGGCCGGCGCGGAGCGCCCGGCATGAGCGCGACGACCCTGGCCGTGCTCGGCGCCACCGGGTCGATCGGCACGCAGACCCTGCAGGTGGTGGGGGACAACCCGGGACGGTTCCGAGTCGTCGCCCTCACGGGTGGCAGCAACAGCGACCTCGCCATCCAGCTCGCCAAGGAGCACGACGTGGCGTGCGTGGCGATGGCCGATCCGGCAGCGGCGGCCGTCGTTCGGGACGCCCTCGGACCGCGCGTCGACGTCCTGGAGGGCCATGAGGGGGTCGTAGAGGTCGCGCGCTGCGGTGCGGGCATCGTCGTCAACGGTCTGGTCGGCAGCCTCGGGCTGGTGCCGACCCTCGAGGCGCTGCGCGCGGGCAGCCGCCTTGCCCTCGCCAACAAGGAGTCGCTGATCGCGGGTGGGGACCTGGTGATGCGCGCGGCCGCCCCCGGCCAGCTCGTGCCCGTGGACAGCGAGCACTCAGCCCTGGCCCAGTGCCTGCGCGCCGGCTCCGGGGCCGAGGTCGCCCGCCTGGTGGTCACCGCCAGCGGCGGGCCCTTCCGCGGCCGCACCCGGGACGAGCTCGAGAAGGTGCGGCCGAGCGACGCACTGGCGCACCCCACCTGGTCGATGGGCGCCGTCATCACGATCAACTCGGCCACCCTCGCCAACAAGGGGCTGGAGGTCATCGAGGCGCACCTGCTGTTCGGGATCCCCTACGACCGCATCGACGTGGTGGTCCACCCCCAGTCGATCGTGCACGGCATGGTCGAGTTCCACGACGGCGCCACGATCGCGAAGCTGTCCCCCCCCGACATGCGGCTGCCGATCCAGCTGGCCCTCGGCTGGCCCGAGCGACTGGCGAGCGCCCCCGTGCGGATGGACTGGACACGCGCCACCGCGCTCGAGTTCGAGCCCGTTGACGCCGAGACCTTCCGCATGCTCCCGCTGTCCATCGCGGCGGGTCGGCAGGGCGGCACCGCCCCTGGCGTCCTGAACGCCGCAAACGAGGAGGCGGTGTCGGCGTTCCTCGCCGAGCGCATCGGCTTCCTGAGCATTCCGGCAGTGGTCGAGGCAGTCTTGGAGGAGCACATCCCGACCACCGTCACCGACGTCGAAGCCGTGCTCGAGGCCGAGCGCTGGGCCCGCCACCGGGCACGGGAGCTGATCGGCCAGCTGGCCTAGAGCCGCCCCAGTCAACGGGAGCCCGCATGTACGTGACACTCTTCGTGATCAGCGTGATCGCGGTGATCATGCTGCACGAGTTCGGGCACTTCGCGACCGCCAAGGCGTTCGGCATGAAGGCGGAGCGCTTCTTCCTCGGCTTCGGCCCGACCCTGTGGTCCACCCGGCGCGGCGAGACCGAGTACGGGGTGAAGGCGATCCCCGCCGGCGGGTTCGTGAAGATCG
>CAZVUW010000087.1:1999-13196 GCA_964629825.1 uncultured Actinomycetota bacterium | reverse complement strand
GACCACCCGATCGACCTCACCCGCTACCAGGTGGCCAACTGCTACATGGGGCGCTACGGGCTGATCAACTCGGGCGGCGCCTCGTCCGGCGAGAGCGACCTGGCCGAGGCGGTCCGCACGGCCGTGATCAACAAGCGCGCCGGCGGCATGGGGCTGATCTCCGGCCGTAAGGCCTTCCAGCGTCCGATGGACGAGGGCATCGCCCTGCTGAACGCCATCCAGGACGTCTACCTGAACGAGGAGATCACGATCGCCTGACGAGGGGGTCCGGGTCGGACCGGACTCATCTCGCGAATCTGTCAGGTTCCACCGCAGTGGATGGGTGGACGGTCGGGTGGCCGATCTGCCACCCATCCGTCCACCCATTCGCGTTGGTGGGTTGGTGGGCCGGCTGCCGTGGACCTCAGCCGTCTTCGCCCCTTGGGCTGGCGGCGGTCACACGATGGGCTCGCCCAGCCGGAGTGTGCGCAGATCTCTGCGCCGGATGGTCGCAGCCTGCCCGACCAGCCGCTCCAGGTCGTCATACACGGTGAGGTAGCAGCCGGACAGGGCGTCCGCCCTGCCCTCTGCCAGCGCGACGACCAGCTCGGCCCCGCGCGCCAACGGCACCTCCCTGCCCGCCGCCAGCTGCTGGCGGAACCACTCCGCCGTCACGGCGGCGGGGTGGCCGGGCGGGATCTCGGCGTCCAGCAGCGCCGCCGTCATGCCGACCCGCAGCATCCCGGGGTCGATCGCGAACAGCCGCACGCGGTGCTTCTTGGCCTCGATGGCGAGGTTCTCCGTCAGCTTGATGAGCGCCGACTTCGACACCGAGTAGGCGGACAGGTTCGGCCAGCGGTGGATGCCGGCGTTGCTGCCCACGTTCACCACGCGGCCGCTGCGGCGGGCGACCATCCCGGGCAGCACCGCGGCCAGGCAGCGCACCGCGCCGCGGAGGTTGACCTCCATCGCGGCCCACCACTCGTCCTCGTCCAGCTCCCAGAAGGGACCGAGGGGACCGGCCACACCGGCGTTGTTGACCAGCAGGTCAACGGGTCCGAGCCGCTCTTCGACGCGTCCGAAGGCTCGCTCCACCGCGGAGCGATCGGCGACGTCGACCACCTCGGCGACGGCGCACCCGCCCTCCTTCTCGACCAGCGCCGCCGTCTCCTCAAGCTGGTCGGCGGATCGGGCCATGACAGCCACCCTCGCCCCGGCCGTGCCGAGCGCGATGGCGATCTCCCGGCCGAGCCCGCTGCTCGCTCCGGTGACCACCGCGACCTGCCCGCCCAGCGCGGCTCCCCCGTCAGACACGCTTTCCCCCCATCCCCGCCTCGTGGCTTTGTATCCGGCCAACCAGAGATCCGGCAAGCCCGACGACCGCGGCCGGCGCGCGCGACACCAGCTAGATGTTGTTTTCGACGGACATGTCCGTCGAAAACAACACCCAGCACTGGGGTTGCAGGGCTGGGGCTAGCGCAGGAACTCGATCACGGCGGCATGCAGCTGCGGCGCCGACAGGGCGGAGCGGTGATCACCGGGCACCGTGACCACGTGCCCGTCGTGCAGGGCGCGCGCCAGCGCGGGGACGCGGCTGCGCCGCTCTGCGTCCTGCGCCCCCACCGCGATCAGGACCGGGGTGCGCAGGGAGCCGAGCCTGGGAAGGGCCGGCCAGGTCATGCGCTCCGCCCAGTGCGCCAGCGCCACCAGGTTGTGCCGTCGGTCCGCCCTGGCGCGGGCCACGACCTCGGCAGCCGCCGGGTTCCACAGCGGGGCGTCGGGGTCGCGCAGGGCCGTGCCCACGGCGGCGCCGTCCGGGACGGCGGTGCGGTCGTCGCAGCCGACCAGGATCAACCTCCCGATCCGCTCGGGGGCCAGCACGGCGAGGTGGCTGGCGACCAGGCAGCCCTCCGAGTAGCCGGCCACCGCCGCCTCGGTGACCCCGAGGCGCTCGAGGTCGGCCAGCACCGCGCTGGCGGTCCAGGCCGCCGGCTCCCTGCTCTCGGGCGGGGCGACGTCCGCCGAGTCGGCGTGCCCGGGCAGATCGCAGGCGAGCACGCGGAGTCCCGCGGCCCCCATAGCGGCGGCCCAGCCCGTGTCGGCCCAGTCCCGCCGGGCGTCGCTCGCCCAGCCGTGCAGCAGGACCACCGCTGGACCGTCCGCGGGGCCAGCCGTCTGCCAGGCGAGCAGCGTCATCCGAGCGCCTGCGCCAGGTCGGCCCACAGGTCGTCCACGTGCTCGCAGCCGACCGAGAGGCGGATCAGCCCGGGTGGCAGCGCGGACTCCTCCGGGTAGCGGCCGCGCCGCTCCATGCTGCTCTCCACGCCGCCCAGGCTGGTGACGTGGGAGATCAGCCGGACGCGGCGGCAGACCTCATCGGCGGCCGCGGCTCCGCCGGCCACCTCGAACGAGACCATCGTTCCGAAGCCGCGCAGCTGCTCGGCGGCGCGCTCGTGCCAGGGGTCTTCGGGCAGGCCCGGGTAGCGCACGTGCTCGATCGCGGGGTGGCGGCCGAGACGCTGAGCCAGCTCGGCGGCGTTCGCCTGGGCCCGCTCCAACCGGACCGGCAGGGTCCGTAGGCCGCGCAGGGCCAGCCAGGCCTCCAGGGGGCCCGGGGTCGCGCCGCGCAAGGCGCGGTGGTGGTGCAGGCGCTCGAGCCACCTCTCATCCCGAGTGGCGACGGCTCCCATCAGGACATCGCTGTGCCCGCTGATGAGCTTGGTGGCGCTGTGCACGACCAGGTCCGCGCCGAGGTCGAGCGGGCGCACCAGCAGCGGGGTCGCGAAGGTCGAGTCGACGGCCACGTTGACGCCGCCGGAGTGCGCGCCCTCGATCAGCGCGGGCAGGTCGGCGATCTCGAGGAGCGGGTTGGTGGGCGACTCGATCCACAGCAGGGCCGCACCTCGACAGGCCGCCAGGACCTCGTCGGTGCGTCCGATCCGCACCAGCTCGACCTCCAGGCGGCCGCTGCCCGCCAGATCGGCGAGCAGCGAGCGCAGACCCAGATAGGCGCCATCCGGCGCCACCACGCGGGCGCCCACGGGCAGGCTCTCCAGGACCGCCGCGGCGGCCGCGAGACCCGAGGCGAAGACCCGGACCTGCCCTCCCTCCAGGGCGCCGAGGGCCTCCTCGAGCGCCGTCCAGGTCGGGTTCCCGTCGCGCATGTAGCCGACGGCGCCGCCCTCGTGATACACGGTGCTGAGGACGGGCGGGACGTTGACGGGGCCGCCCGGCTCGCGCGGGCCGCGGCCGGCGCTGACCGCGAGCGTGGACAGATCGAGGCTCGGCTGCTCCTGCATGGGGCCGATCGTACGCAGGCCGCTCCGGGCCGCTCTGCAGCGCTCCCGTTATGCTGGCCAACGCCGCTGGCCGGGTCGCGCCGGCCGCTGCGCTGCCGCCAAGGAAGCCCCTGTGACCGACTCCCCAGCCCAGCCCGACCAGCTCGATGTGACCGTCGTGCTGCCCGCATACAACGAGGTCGGGCATGTCCGCGCCGAGGTCGACCGGATCACCGCGGCCCTGAAGGACTCGCCCTACTCGTTCGAGATCCTGGTCGTCGACGACGGCTCGACCGACGGCACCCCGGAGGCCGTTGAGGGCCTCCCCTTCGTTCGCCTGCTGCGCTTCCCGGTCAACCGCGGTTCGGGGACCGCGCGGCGCATCGGAAGCATGCAGGCGCGCGGTCGCTACATCGCGTGGACCGACGCGGACATGACCTACCCCAACGAGCGCATCCCCGAGTTCGTCGACCACCTCGAGCGGACCGGCGCCGATCAGGTCGTCGGAGCCCGCACCAGCGAGGAGGGGACGCTCAAGGCGCTGCGCGTGCCCGCCAAGTGGGCGATCCGCCGCCTGGCCGAGTACCTGGCGCAGAGCAAGATCCCCGACCTCAACTCGGGCCTCCGGGTGTTCCGCCGCGACGTCGCACGGCCCTATCTGCGGCTGCTTCCCCCGGGCTTCTCGTGCGTGACGACCATCACCCTGTCGTTCCTCGCCAACGGCCACGTCGTCGACTACATCCCCATCGACTACCACCAGCGGGCCGGGCGCAGCCACTTCCACCCGATCAAGGACGCCTATCGCTACATCCTCCAGGTCCTGCGGATGATCACCTACTTCGAGCCGCTGCGCGTGTTCGGCCCCATCGCGCTGACCCTGCTCGCGGTCGGGATCGGCAAGTTCGTCTTCGACCAGGTTCGGGCACCGTTCAACATCGCGGCGAACACCCTCCTCCTGCTGCTCGGCGGGATGATCCTGTTCGCCGTGGGCCTGCTCGCCGACCTGATCGTCAGGACCCACAGAGATGCCTGAGCCCGCAGCGGCCGAGACGCCGGACGTCGTCATCGGCAACCACTGCCACAAGTACACGACCGGCAACCCCGCGATCCGCATGCTCACCATGCGCTTCCTGCGGACCCTGCAGAGCGTCCTCGACGATGTCGAGCGCATGGCGCCGCGGCCGGCGCGCGTGCTGGAGGTCGGCTGCGGCGAGGGCGAGATCGCCGGCCTTCTGCACCACCGCTGGGGCGATGTCACCGCGCTCGACTTGCCCGACGCGGGTCTGCGCCGGGAGTGGTCAGGGGTCGAGGGACCGCGCTTCCTGCACGCCGACGCCGAGCGGCTGCCATTCCCGGACGGCCACTTCGACGTGGTCGTCGCCGTCGAGGTCCTGGAGCACCTGCGCGACCCGCAGCGCGGCCTGGAGGAGATGGCCCGGGTGTCGCGCGGTCACATCGTCGCCTCGGTCCCGCGCGAGCCGATCTTCCGCCTGGGCAACCTGTTCACCGGCCGGCACGTGCGCTCGCTGGGGAACACACCGGGGCACCTGAACCACTGGGGTTCCGCGGCCTTCCTGCGCTTCATCGGCCAGGCCGGCACCGTCCGGCGCCACGAGCGCCCGCTGCCGTGGACGATCGCCTGGGTGCAGACCCGAGCCTGACGCCTCGCCACCCGCGCGGCTGGCCCGCGCTGCCCGACGCGCTCAGCGGGGGAGCATGGCGAGCTGGCGGGCCACCGCAACCAGCCGGCCCTCGGAGTCCCACACCGCCGAGTCCTCGTCGACCAGCCCGCGGCTGACGTGGGTCGAGCGGATCGCGCAGCGGAGCCAGCCGCCGGCCGGGCGCCGCCGCAGGTGGACGGTCAGCTCCAGGGTGGGGACCCAGCCCGCGAAGCCGAGCTCGAACACGGTCGGCGGGAAGCCGTCGACGACGACCGGCATCAGCAGGCTGTCGGCTGGTCGTCCGTCGACCAGCCGGATCCAGCCGGCGATCTCGGGACGTCCGGTGGGCGCTCCGCGGGCCCAGCCGACGTGCTCGGGGGAGATCCGCAGGTCGAGGCGCCGGGCGATCTCGGCGATGCTGCCGTCCGGCAGGACCCCCTCGCCGTGGAGGCACTCCTCGGGCGGCGGAAGGTCCGGGGGAGGCGGGCCGTGCTCCGCGTCGGAGCCCTCGAGCCGGTCGAGCTCCGTCGCGCTGCCGAGGACCCGCAGCCGCTCGGAGCCGTTCTGGGAGAGGGCGACGATCGCGGTGCTGGAGCTGCGCCCGGCCCGCACCAGCTCGACCCGCAGCTCCGCGGGTCCAGGCTCCGCGGGCCGGACGAAGTGCCCGGTGACGCCGAGCGGATCGGGCCGGCCGGTGGCGTCCAGCAGGGCGCGCAGGGCCATCGCCATCACGTAGCCGCCGTTGGGCACGCCGCCGATGCTCCAGCGGTCGGTGATGGTGCCGGTGTACCGCCCCTCACCGGCTGCGACGATCGCGGTGTCGGCGTCGAACTCGGATCCGGTCATCGCGGCGCTGCTCCCTGCTGGTCGACCTGCTCGCCGCGAGCCGCGGCAGCGGCGAGGATGCCCGACCGGCGCCGCAGCGGCCAGCCGTGTCGCTCCCGGGTGCGCAACTTCTGCAACAGTGAAGGGGATGACCACGACCCTCCTCGGCCGCGTCGAGTCGTGGGCCGATGCGCTGCTCGGCTCGCGCGCCGCGCGCTACGTCGGCCTGCTTGTCGGCGTGGGGGCGATCGTCTTCCTGGCACGCAGCCTGGGGTCGGCCGGAGAGGAGGCGCCAAACTGGCTGGAGGACGTGAGCCTCGCGCGCATCGCCGCGCTGGCGGTGGGCTTCGGCGTCTATCACGCTGCCTCGGTGCTGACCCTGCGCCCGATCTACGGCGGCCCCGCCCTGCCGATCTGGGGGGCTGCGCAGCTGGTCAAGTACCTGCCGGTGCCCGGCTCGGCGGTGCTGGGGATCGTCGGCAGCACCGTGCAGCGCGGCGGGACGACCAGGCACGGGCTGGCGGTCACGGTCCGGCACGCGCTGCTCCAGGTCGGTGGCGCGGGGATGGTGGGCAGCGCCGCCGTGGCGGGGCGGCTGGCGGACTGGCTCGGAGTGCCCGCGGTCATCTGGCTGGTGGTCGGGGTGGCCACCAGCGCCGCCGTGGGCTTCCTGGCGGTGCGCTCGCTCGGCGATCGGCTTGCCGCTGCACTCCTGGCGCTCACCGCCGTCGCGTGGGCCGTCCTGGGTGTGGCGCTCTGGTACGGCGTGTCGGGCGGGACGGGGGATGCGATCACCGTCGGCTCGGGCTTCGTCGCTGCCTGGACCGTGGGGCAGCTCGCCCTGCCCGTGCCCGCGGGTCTGGGTGTGCGAGAGGCGAGCCTGCTGCTCTTGGTCTCCCCCGCCCTCGGCGAGGCCGGCGCGGTGACCTTTGCGCTCGGAACCCGCGTCGTTCACATCGCCAGCGACGCGGCTCTGACCGCGGTCGTGGCCGCTCGCGGCGGTCTGCGCTCGCTCCGACGTCCTCGGCGCGATGACGGCTGAGCCGCCCCTGGAGCCCCCCTCGCCGTGGCCGGCGCGAGCGCAGGCCGCCGCGCCGTTCCTCCTCTTCGCGCTCGCCGTTGCGGTCCTGCTCGGCCCATCGCTGGTCGGCAGCCGAGTGGCGCTCGCGCATGACCTGCACCTGCACCAGCTCCCCTGGCGGCTGCAGCAGACCGAGCCGCCGCTGAACCTCGAGCTGCGCGACACGGTCGACCAGTACTACCCGGTGCAGAACGAGCTGCTGACGCGCCTGCGCGGCGGCGAGGTCGTGACCTGGTTGCGCGGCATCGGCCTCGGCTATCCGGGGGTGCAGTTCATCGGCTGGGGGGCTCTCAGCCCGTTCAACCTGCCGGCGCTGGTCCTGCCGTTCGACCTGGCCTGGTCGTGGTCGATGGCGCTGCGGCTGTACGCGGCGATGGTCGGGGCCTACCTCCTGGTGCGGGGACTCGGCGCCGGCCGTGCGGGAGCGACCGTGGCGGGGCTGTCCTTCGGGTTGTGCGGCTACATGGTCGGCTGGCTCGGGTGGCCCCAGTCGCATGTCGGTGCGGTGATCCCCTGGCTGCTCTGGGCGGTCCGAAAGGCCACGACCGGTGCGGCCCCGCCGTGGTGGAGCGGACCCGCCGTGGCGATCGCCGTGGCGTCTCTGTGGCTCGGCGGGTTCCCGGCGGTGACGCTGTACGCCCTGATCGCCGCCGGCGTCGTGGCCCTGCACGGCCTGGTCGCCGCACGCGAGCACGGCGGCGCGGCCGTGGTGACACGCGCGATCGCCGTCGGCGGCGGTGTGGTCGTCGGGACGATGCTGGTGGCGTTCACGCTCCTGCCGAGCCTCGCCTGGCTGGACTCCCTCGACCTGAGCGCCCGGGCCTCGGCCCTGCAGGCGCACCTCACGACCACCTCGCTGTGGACCATGGTCGTCCCCGACGTCTTCGGCGATGTCGTCCACTACGACCGCTGGCTTCCGGGCGCGTACGTGGAGACGGTCGGATACGCGGGCGCGGTGACCCTAGCGCTGGTCTCGGTGGCCTGGGCGCTGCGACCGCGCCGGTCCGGGGTGTGGCTGTTCACCGGGCTGGGGATCGGCGCCGGTCTCGCGGCCTACGGGTTCCCGCCGCTGCTCAGCCTGCTCGGGCTGGTTCCGAGCCTCGCCACCAACTCGCCTGCGCGCGCGCAGTCCCTGCTCGGGCTGTGCGTGGCCGTCGTCGGAGGTCTGGGCGCCGACGCCGCTCTGCGCTGGTGCCGAGGTCGTGCCCGGCTGGACCGCCGCGTCGCGGTGGCGATCGCGGTCGGCCTCGCCGCCCTGGCCGCGCTCATCGTCTTCAGCGGGGCCGTCCGGGAGCTGTCCGACCTGGCGTTCGAGCGCCTGGGGCCCGAGCGCTTCCCGGAGGCACGCGCCGTCGCGATCAATGCGGCGCTGCGCCGCTTCTGGCTGCTGGCAGGGGCGGCGATCGTCGTGGCGCTTGGTGCGCTCGCCGCGCGGAGGCTTCCGGAGCGGGCGGCGCTGGGCGCACCACCCGCGGCGGCCGCGCTGCTGGCGAGCTTGGTGGCGCTGGACATGATCTCGTTCGCGGGCGGCTGGAACGTCCAGGTGCCGCGCCAGGACCTCTTCCCGGACGCACCCGGCACCGCCGAGCTGCGCGAGCTGTCCCGGACCCACCGGGTCGCCGGCGCCGACGAGGTCGGGCACGCCAACACCAACCTCGAGTACGGCATCAACGACTTCCGCAGCCGCGGGTTCCTCACCGAGCGCCAGCGCGAGGTCCTCCAGGAGCTGGGCGCGGTCTTCCACTCCCCCACCCGCTGGGATCTCACGCTCGAGAACGTCGACCGCTGGGAGCCGTGGCTGTCGGCTGCGGGGGTGAGGGCCGTGCTCGCCCCCGAGGGCGAGGGCGGGCCGCCGCCTGGCTGGTCTGAACGACGGCTTGACGGCGTGCGGCTGCTCTTGAACCCGCACGCACGACCGCTGGTGTCCGCCGTCCCGCGTGCCGAGGCGGTCGGCTTCGGCCAGGCCGACGACGCCCTGGAACGCGCCGGCGTCGAGGCGCTCGACCGTGTCGCGCATGTCGAGACCACCTCCTCCGTCGACCTGCCCGAGGGCGACTCCGCGGTGGTGCGCAGATGGCGGATGAAGGGGGCACGCACCAGCGCGCGCGTCGAATCGGACGAGGGCGCCGTCTTGGTCGTGCTTGACGCGGACACGCCCGGCTGGACGGCGACCGTCGACGGCGCGCCAGCCGATGTTGTGACCGTCGATCACCTCTTCGTCGGCGTCGTCGTCCCCCCCGGCGAGCGAGATGTCGTCCTCACCTACGAGGCGCCGGGGCTGACCGCAGGGGTCTGGCTCAGCGTCCTGGGGCTGGGTCTGCTGCTCGCCTCCGCGCTCGGCGCCCGCCTGCGCGCGCGGACGGCGGGCTGAGCAGCCACCGCGGAGGACCCATCAGCGCCACCAGCGCCCCGATCCCTCCAACCGCGACTAGCGCCACGATGCAGGACAGGCCGAGCCGCCCGAGGGGCGACCAGGCCAGAAAGCCGGCCAGCGTCGCGGCCGGGCTGCGCACGCCCGGGATGCCGTACCAGCGCGTGGCGATCACCAGCACGGCCACCACCTGCAGCACCGCGGCCGCGCCCAGCACCGCCAGCCCGAGGCGGCGGTCACGACCGCCGACCAGACGGCCGAGCCCGCACGCCACGACCACCGCCAGACCCACCACGCCCGCGTACAGGTAGCGGCCCTGCAGCCCCGGCGTCAGGCTCGACTCGGCGTAGTAACCCCAGGCGCCGACCGCGACGATGCCGAGAGTGCCCGCGAGGGGCACCAGGAGGAGCGCCAGCAGCCGCCGTGGCGGGGCGCCGCTGCGGCGCAGCGCGAAGGCGGCGATGACCGCGACGGCCACGGCGGCCGTCGCCACCCACGCAAGGGCGGGCGGCAGCTCGGCTTGGTACCAGCCGAACGAGCCCCACCAGCGCGGCGGGATCAGGCTCACCACGGCGCCGAGCCACTCGATGGGGCTGGGGGTGAAGCCCTCCGGCGCCGGCGGGATCGCCGCCCCGGTCGGCTGGATCGCACCGTGCACGATCAGGTTGCGCAGCCACCACCAGCCGCCGCAGATGAAGCTCACCGCCCCGGCCTGGACCACCCGCACCATGGCAGCAGCGCGCCAGCGCCGGTCCACCGCCGCGGACTTCCGCCAGGTGGGATCGGGCGCCGCGGCGCCGAGCCAGTAGGCCGCGATGACCATCGCGGGGGTGAACAGCGCGAGGCCCTTGGACAGCAGCGCGACGCCCGTCGCGACCCCGACGGTCAGCGCGGTCCTGCGCCGGAGATCCCCGCGCGCCACCCCCGCCAGCAGCACCGTAAGGACGCCCACGGCAGGGATCAGCAGCGCATCGGGGTTCACCGCCGCGCCGATGTGCGTCAGGCCCGGCACGGCCAGCGGCACAGCGGCCGCGGCCACCGCGACGGTCTCGCGTGCGCCGACCCGGCGGGCGGTCAGGTATGCGAGCAGGGGCAGCGGCGCCACCAGCAGCGCGCCGACCAGCCGCAGCACGACCAGGACGACGTCGTAGCTCCAGCCCTCGGCGCCCGGCACCAGCGAGCTGACGAAGGTGAAGGCCGTGGCGACGGTCAGGTAGTAGAGCGGCGGGTGCTGGAACTGGCCGTTGCGGCTGCCGATGTTGTCGTCGGGCGCGATCTCGGCGAAGGTCGGCCGCTCCCCGCGCGGAACGGCTCGGCTGGCCTCGAGCCGCGGCTCGGTCCGCCGCCCCTCGAAGTCGAACTGGGCGTTGTCGTAGGAGCGGATGATCCGAGCGGTCAGCCGACGCTCTCCCCGCCCGGGCCAGCCGCCGCCGTCGCGCACCGCGAAGACGAGGTCGGTGTGCTGCGGCTCGTCCGGTGCCCGCCAGGTCGGCACGAGCACCGCGTAGCCCGCCAGGAGCCCGAGGTTCAGGAGCACCAGCAGCCACACGGCGGCAGGCACACCTCGCCAGCGTCCGCTCATCCCGCGCGGCCCCCGCGCCCTCGGCCGCTCACGCTTGCTCCTCATGCGCCCTGCGCGCGCCCTCCTCGGTTGGGTGGACGGTTGGATGGCCGATCAGCCACCCAACCGTCCAGCCATCCGCGTGCCGGGGGCGCAAGCCCCATCCCGCAGCGCCCAACGTCACCAAGAGCAATGCGGCGACCACCAGCGGTACCGCGGCGGGCCAGGGAGACCAGGCCAGCACCGCGGCCAGGCGCCCACCGCCCTCGGCAGCCCAGAAGCCACGGATCACGGCGGCAATCCCCGCGCCCTGCAGAAGTACCGCCCCGGCCAGGGCGCCCAGCGGCACCCATGCCACCCGGTCCTCCCGGTCCTCCCGGTCCCCCCGATCCGCCCGGCCGTCCCGGTCCTCCCGCCCCCGACGGCCCTCCCCCCGACGGT
>CAZVUW010000087.1:0-1899 GCA_964629825.1 uncultured Actinomycetota bacterium | reverse complement strand
GTCCAGCCGTTGCGAATCGGGCCGTTGCGAATCGGGTGTGGCGAGGAGGGATGTCAGGCCCGCCGCCGCGACCACCGCGAGGCCCACAACCCCCGGGAACAGGTAGCGGCCCTGGATGGCGGCGAAGAACCCCGTGTCCGCGTACAGCCGGCCGGCCTGCCAGGCGACGGCGGCCAGCAACCCGGCCATCGGCGCGAGCAGCAGCAGGAGATCGAGCCGCTCATCGCCGCGGTGCCGCAGCAACGCGATGACAACCGCCACCAAGACGACCCCGGCCGCGACCCACACCAGCACCGAAGGCAGCGCAACCTGGTACCAGCCGAACGAGCCCCAGAAGCGCTCGACCATCCAGCGGGCGAAGGTCGAGGCCCACTCCACCATGTCGGGCTCGAAGCCGGCCCGAGCCTCTCGGCCGAACGAGGACGGCTGGATGGTTCCGTAGACCGCGATGTTGCGCAGCAGCCACCAGCCTCCTGCCAGGAGCATCGCGGCCAGCGCTGTCGCTCCAGAGCGCAGCGCCGCTCGCCGTCCCGCGCTCCTGGCGGCCAGCGCGTAGGCCGCCACCAGCCAGGCGGCCAGCACCACCGCCGAGCCCTTGGTCAGCAGGGCCAGCCCGCACACGCTCCCGGCAGCCAGGGCGGTCCGCCGCCGCACATCGCCCCGGGCCACGCCGACCACCAGCAAGGTCAGCACGCCCGTCAGCGCGATCAGCAGGTTGTCGTTGTTGACGGTCGAGCCGATGTGGCTCAGCTGCGGCACGGCCAGCGATACGACCGCCGCGGTCAGCGCCACGGCCGGCGACGCCCCCAGCCGAGCCGCCGCGGCCCAGGCGAGCAGAGGCAGCCAGGCGACGATGAGGACGCTCAGCAGTCGCGCAACGGCCAACTCGGTGTCCCATGACCAGCCGGCCGCGCCGGGCACGAGCGTCTCCAGCACGGACAGGGTCGAGCCCACTGCGGCGTAGTAGAGCGGAGGGTGCTGCCACAGCCAGTTGTCCGCGCCGGAGGGGCCGTCCACCGCCACCTCCGGGAAGGACGGGCGGCGACCCCGCGGCGGCGCATCCTCCGCGCGCAGGGGGTCAAGGTCCCGGACACCCTCGAACGCGAAGCCCGACAGCGGGAAGGTCCCGGTGATGCGCGCGCTGATCTGGCGTTCGCCCGGGCCCGGCCAGCCCTGCCCGCTGCGGGCGGCGAAGACCATGTCGAGGTGGTGCGGCTCGTCGGGTGCGCGCCAGGGCGGCACCAGGACGCTCCAGAGCAGCAGCAGAAGCGTGTGGACCGCTACCAGCAGCCACACGACGATCGGCACGCGGCTGCGCAGCCGGGGCATGCCACATGGTAGGCATGCCCCGTCGGAGGGGGCCGTCAGGCGTCTACACCCGCCGCACCCCGCTAGCGCCTACGCCCGCGGCCCCCGGCAGCCAGACCGCACCGTCAGGCGGCGGCCGCGGCACTGATCTCCAGATCGCCGTCGGCCACGTCCACCTTCACGGTCGAGCCCTCGCTGATCCGGCCGTCTAGCAGCGCCAGCGCGACCCGGTCCTCGAGCTCGGAGCGCAGGACCCGCTTCAGCGGCCGCGCGCCGTACACCGGGTCGTAGCCGCGCTCGGCGAGCCAGTCCTTGGCCGCGTCGGTGACCTCCAGGCCCAGATCGCGCTGGGCGAAGCGCTCGCGGACCCGGCGGAGCTGCACGTCGACGATCGCCCTGAGGTCATCGCGGTCGAGCCGGTGGAAGACCAGGATCTCGTCGAGGCGGTTCAGGAACTCCGGCCGGAAGTGCTCGCGCACGACGGCCAGCACGCGCTCGCGGGTGACCTCGTCCGGCTCGGTGGCGTCCAGCAGCAGGTGGCTGCCGAGGTTGGAGGTCATGATCACCACGGTCTGGCGGAAGTCGACCGTG
>CAZVUW010000086.1:0-13234 GCA_964629825.1 uncultured Actinomycetota bacterium | reverse complement strand
GTCGGCACCGGCGGGACCATCAGCGGCGTCGGGCGCTACCTCAAGGAGCGCAACCCCGACGTCGTGGTGGTGGGCGCGGACCCGGAGGGCTCCATCTACTCCGGTGACGAGCCGCGGCCGTACCTGGTGGAGGGCGTCGGCGAGGACTTCTGGCCCGAGACCTTCGACCCCCAGGTGGTCGACCGCTTCGTCCGCGTCAGCGACCGCGACAGCTTCCTGACGGCGCGGCGGATCACCCGCGAGGAGGGAATCCTGATCGGCGGCTCGGGCGGCACGGCCGCGTGGGCGGCGCTCGAGGTCGCCCGTGAGCTGCCTGCGGACGCCGTGGTCGTCGTACTCCTGCCCGACGGCGGCCGCAGCTACCTCAGCAAGATCTACAACGACGACTGGATGGCCGCCAACGGCTTCCTCGACCGCAGCGGCACCGGTGCGCGCCTCGAGGCCGTGCTGGCCACCAAGGGCAGCGAGCTGCCGCCGATCGTCCACGTCCACCCCGACGACTCGGTGCGCGACGCGATCGCGACGCTCCACACCTACGGCGTGAGCCAGATGCCCGTGGTCAAGAGCGAGCCCGCGCACGCCGCCGGCGATCACCAGCCAATCGAGAGCCGCGACGACGTCCTCGGCAGCATCCGCGAACGCGGCCTGCTGGACCGGGCCTACCAGGACCCCGCCGTCCTCGACCGCACCGTCGGCGATGTCATGGAGGAGCCTCTGCCCGTCGTCGACGCGCGCGACACCGTCGACCAGGCCATGGGCGTCCTCACCTCGGCCGCCCCGGCGGTCCTGGTGTGCGAGGGCCCGCGCCCGGTCGGCGTCCTCACGCGCGCCGACATCCTCGACTTCCTGATGAGGCGGGACGGCTGATGGCAGGCAAGGACTGGTCCGAGACCCGATTCGCCACCCGCGCGATCCACGCCGGTCAGGATCCCGACCCGCAGACCGGCGCGGTCATCGTCCCCGTCTACCAGACCTCGACCTTCGCCCAAGATGAGGTCGGGGTCCACAAGGGCTGGGACTACGCCCGCAGCGGCAACCCCACCCGTGATGCGCTCGAGGCCGCGCTCGCCTCGCTGGAGGGCGGCGCGTACGGCTTCGCGTTCTCGTCCGGCCTTGCGGCCTCCGATGCGGTGCTGCGCTGCCTCCGCCCGGGCGACCACATCGTCATGGCCAACGACGTCTACGGGGGCACCTACCGGCAGTTGGCGCGGGTGCACGCCCCCTGGGGCTAGAAGTTCGACCCGGTGGACCTGGCGGACCTGGCCGCCGTCGAGGACTCCCTGCGGCCCCAGACCCGCATGCTGTGGATCGAGACGCCGACCAACCCCCTGCTCAACGTCTTCGACCTGCGCGCCCTGTCCGATCTGGCACACGACCGCGGTGCGATCGTGGTGGTGGACAACACCTTCGCGACGCCGGCGCTCCAGCGCCCGCTCGAGCTCGGTGCGGACGTGGTCGTGCACTCGACCACCAAGTACCTCGGCGGCCACAGCGACGTGGTTGGCGGCGCCGTCGTGACCAGTGACGCCGACCTCGCGGAGCAGATCGGCTTCCTGCAGAACTCCGTCGGAGCGGTGCCCGGCCCCTGGGACGTGTTCCTGGTGCTGCGCGGCCTCAAGACCCTCGCCGTCAGGATGCGGGCGCACTGCGACAACGCCCGCGCGGTCGTGGCAGCCCTGCAGGAGCTGCCCGGCGTCGTCGAGATCCGCTACCCGGGCCTGCCCGAGCACCCCAATCACGACGTCGCCGCCAAGCAGATGGACGACTTCGGCGGGATGGTGTCCTTCCGCATGGTCAGCGCAGAGGCGGCCGTGCGCGCCTGCGCCGCCTTCCGCGTGTTCACGCTGGCCGAGTCCCTCGGCGGCGTGGAGTCGCTGGTCGAGCACCCCGGGCAGATGACCCACCTCTCGGTGGCGGGCTCCCCGCTCGAGGTCCCGGGCGACCTGATCCGCCTGTCGGTCGGCATCGAGGATACCGAAGACCTCGTCGCCGACGTGCGCCAGGCCGTGAAGGCCGCCGCGCGCTGACGGCGGACACGAACGGCGGACACGAAGAGGGGCCACCGGCGGCAGCACCGCCGATGGCCCCAATGGATAGCGCCGAGGTAAGCGCGTCTTCTAGTAGTGCGTCAGGACGATCTTGCGCACCGTGGCGTTCTCGGTCGAGAACTGACCGTAGTTGGCGATGCGCACCCGCCAGACGCCGCTGGGGTTCTCCGGCGCCGTCAGCAGCGCCCGGTGGTTCCGCACGCCCGCCCCTCGAACACCTGCATGTGGGTGCGGTCCTTGCCCTCGAAGCCGGCCTGACCTGACGGGCGTTCGGGTCGTCCGACCGTACGGGTAGGCTCGGCTGGTGTTCGTAGACCGGGTGAAGATCAACGTCCGCGGCGGTCGCGGTGGCAACGGCGTGACCGCCTTCCAGCGGCAGCCGTTCGAGCCCCTGGGCCGCCCCGACGGCGGTGATGGGGGCAATGGCGGGTCGGTGATCCTGCGCGCCACCCACGACGTAGCGACACTGCTGGACTTCCACCACCGCCCGCACCGCCGCGCCGGCGACGGCGCGCACGGCCAGGGTGACCTGCGCCGCGGAGCGGATGGCGCCGACGAGGTCGTGCTGGTCCCGGTCGGGACGGTCGTGCACGACAGCGACGGCGAGCTGCTGGGCGACCTCTCCTACGAGGGCGCCGAGCTGATCGTGGCGCCCGGCGGTCGCGGCGGGCGTGGCAACGCCGCGTTTCGCACCACACGGCGCAGGGCGCCGCGCTTCCACGAGCTGGGGGAGCGCCCCAGGGAGCGCTGGATCACCCTCGAGCTCAAGCTGGTAGCGGACGTCGCCCTGGTCGGATTCCCCAACGCCGGCAAGTCCTCGCTGATCGCACGCATGTCGGCCGCGCGCCCCAAGATCGCCGACTACCCCTTCACGACCCTCAGCCCCAACCTGGGCGTGGTCCGCGTCGAGGGTGGCGACGGCGGCGCGGGCGACCTTGACTTCGTCGTGGCCGACGTCCCGGGCCTCATCGAGGGCGCCAGCACGGGGCGCGGTCTCGGGCACGAGTTCCTGCGCCATGTCGAGCGCGCAGGAGCCCTGGTCCACGTCCTCGACTGCGCGAGCTACGAGCAGCGCGACCCGCGCGAGGACCTGCGGACCGTCGTCGCCGAGCTCGAGGCCTACGAGCGCACCGCCGAGCTGGTCCCGGGCGTCCCGCCCCTCACCGAGCGGCCGGCGCTGGTGTTCCTGAACAAGGTGGACGCCGACCCCGAGGTGGCGGAGATCGTGCTGCCCGACCTCCAGGCGGAGGGTTGGGAGGTCCTGGTGGGCAGCGCCGTGACCGGCCAGGGCGTCGACGCCCTGCGCTACCGGATGGCGGATCTGGTCCGGCAGGTGCGAGCGGAGCGCGCCGAGGCGGACGAGGTCGTGTCGGTCGCGCGTCCCGTGCTCAGGCCCGCGCCGGCCGGCCCCGACTTCACAGTGCGCCGGACCGATGAGGCCTACCGGGTCGAGGGCGAGCGCATCGAGCGCTGGGTGCTGATGACGGACCTGTCCAACTCGGAGGGAGTCCGTTATCTGCAAAACCGGCTTGCCCGCGCGGGCGTCGAGCGCGAGCTGATCAAGGCGGGTGCGCGGGCAGGTGACACCATCGACATCGCCGGCTTCGTGTTCGACTTCGACCCGGAGCCCTCGGATCTGCCGGAGGAGGAGCTGGACGAGATCGACGAGCTCCAGGCCGACGACCAGGCGTTGTCCGAGGACGCCGAAGAGTGGGTGGCCGAGGACGAAGAGCGGCTGGAAGCGCCGTAGGCCAGCGCCTCATGCCGCCGCCAGCCACTATGCGGGGTGTGCCCGGAAGGGCAGCGGCATCTGCTCGCGGGGCCGACCGCCGGGGCGGTTGATGAGCCTTCTGCGCACCTAGACTCCGGGCACTCCAGCCACGGGTAGGCGCCATGTTGCGATCTGCTACGTCGGTGCAGTCCGGCTCTCGTCACGGGGCCGACAACGCGGCGCAACGCGGCGCGACGCGGCCGCCACGAGCCATCGCGGGCGCGCAGGATGTGCTCGCCCTTCAGGAGCTCGCCGGCAACCGGCAGGTGCAGCGGCTGCTCGCCGGGCCGACCGCGCAGCGCTCCGCAGGGCCCCCCTTTCCACCGGTCATCCAGAGGGGCGGGATGACGACCGAGGATGCGGAGCTGGTGGGTGAGCAGCTGGGCCACATGGTGCTCGGCGGCGGCCAGCTGCTGCTGGGCATCTGGGGCTTCTTCGCCCGCCTGCTCGGGCGTGGCCGACAGGTCGCGGGCCAGCAGCAGACACCCCCGCAGCTGCCGCCCCCGCAGCTGCCGCCCCCTCAGCAGCAGGCCCCGGATCAGCAACCAGACCTGTCGGAGAAGCCCGGGCAGTCGGACGACCTGCCGCTCGAGGTCCCCGGGGTGGTTGAGCAGTCGGACGAGTCCGGAGGAGAGCTGCCGGGGTCGGAGAGCGGGGCGCTGGTCCCGTCCACGGGACGTCAGTCGCTGCCCGTGCTGCAGCTGACGCAGTCCGACTGGGATTTCCTCATCGGACGGATCATCCGCCAGGACCTGTGGGCCAACGAGATCCTGCTCGACTCCCTGAGCCGCCTGACGATGACCAGGGCCATCACCACCTACTCGCCCGACCTCGCGCTGGTCAAGCGCCAGCACGACCAGCGGATGGAGGAGGAGCGTTGGCGGCTGGACCAGGCCCGCGCGGAGGCCCTGGAGCTCCAGCGCAAGCTCAAGGCCTGCCAGGAGATCTACAGAAACCTCCTGGGCTCGCTGGAGTCGCTCGGCCCCTCGCCTTCCATGGGGGGCTTTCGTGCTCTGGCGTTCGATCTGCGCAGGTTCGTCGCCGAGCAGGGGTTGGGCTCGGAGCTCACCATGGTCAGCGAGCGCATCGCCGAAGGTGCGCAGCACATCACGTTCAAGAAGTTCGCCATCAGCCCGAAGCTGGCGGCGGGCATCAAGGACGCGCCCAACCTGCTCAAAGCGCTCGAGCGGCTCGCCGATGCGGTGGAGGACAAGCTCATCGAGCAGCAGAAGCAGGCCGAGGCCTCCCGACGGCCGACCAAGTGGGAGCGGCAGACCGCGGAGCGCTGGGAGAAGAAGAAGCTCAAGTCGGAGGTGGTCGAGGAGGAGAGGACCACGACCACCAGCGAGGAGGTCGAGCCCGAGCCGGAGAAGCGACCACCCCCTCCGCCGTTCTCCCTCATCGGCAAGTACCTGGAGAACGATGTCTGGGCGCGCATCGACTGGTACGCGATAGACCAGGTCACCCATCACGCCGTCCGGACGATGAAGAAGAACCCCGACTACCGGAACATCTACGACAAGGCCATGCGCAACGCCGTGATGCCGGCGAGCTCCACCGGCGTCGACTGCACCAAGCCTGAGGGCGACAAGCGCTGGGTCGTCAAGGTGTCGTATCCGACTGCCGAGGAGCACGACCACATCGACAACCGGCTGAGCCCCATGGCCATCGAGGTGCGCGACGGCAACCGGATCTACCTGGACTTCAACCAGATCGTCTTCCGGCACTGAGCCGGCGCGCGACCTATTCGGGGAACGGCGGCGGGCGATCGGCCCCGCGCCACAGCTCCTGGTCGGCGACCTGCAGCACCAGCTGCTGGAGCAGCGGAGGCTCGACCTCGAGCAGGCGCCACAGCTCCAGGGCGTTGCCGAGGTCGGAGCGCCAGCGGGCCAGGACCTCGTCGTCGTCGCGGTCCAGCTCGATCAGCAGCGAGCGCGCCGGCTCCACCAGACGGGTCGAGATCTTCGCGATGAACTCCTCGCCGGACTGGGTCCAGCCGAGGCGCACGATGAAGCCCTCCGGGTCGGCCTCCTTGAGTCCGCGGGCGGCCGCGCTGAGGGCCTCGACCAGCTGCGCGTGGCGTTCGCGCTGGGCCGCTGCGAGCTCCGCGCGCTCGCGCTCGGCGCGTGCGGCGGCCTCCTCGACGGCGCGATCCATCTCATGCTCCGCACGGGCGCGCTCGGCCGCGAGCTCGGCGTTGCGGGCGATCCGGGCCCGCAGGGCGGTTTCGAAGTCTTCGCTCATGGCGGTCAAGTGTCGCGGAGGAGCGCCCGCGACGCATCCGCAGCACGCAGGTGGGCCCCACTAGACTCGCGCCCATGTCCAGGGCACGCAGAGTTGGGATCATGGGTGGCACCTTCGACCCGCTTCATCTGGGGCACCTGGTGACCGCTGAGCAGGCGCGGGCCGACCTCGGCCTGGATGAGGTCGTGTTCGTCCCGGCCGGCCATCCGTGGCAGAAGACGCGCGACGTGACGCCGGCGGAGCACCGCTATCTCATGACCGTGCTGGCGACGGCCGCGAACCCGGCCTTCAGCGTGAGCCGTCTGGAGATCGACCGTCCCGGGCCGTCATACACGGTGGACACCCTACGGGCACTGAGCAAGATCGTCCCCGACGACGAGCTGCTGTTCATCACCGGTGCGGACGCGATCCTGTCCATCCTGACCTGGAAGGACGCCGAGGAGTGCCTTTCGCTGGCGACCTTCGTGGCGGCCACGCGGCCGGGGCACGACCTCAGCGACCTCGAGCACGAGGGGCTGCGGGACAAGGTCGTGCTGCTCGACGTGCCGGCGCTGGCGATCTCGTCGACGGACGTGCGCAACCGCTTCGCCTCCGGCCGGTCTGTGACCTACCTCATCCCGCGCGAGATCGAGGAGTACGCCCGCAAGCACGGGCTCTACGGCCTGCCCGGCCGCGGGCTGTCGGCCGGCGGGGTCGGCTGACATGCCCCGTGGCGCCCACGTCAGGAGGGACGGGGGCTGGCGGCTTCCCAACCCCTTCCGGCGTCGGCCGCGCGGGCGCTTCGCGGCGGGCACGGACGAGCCCGGTCCGGCACCGGCCCCCACGCCCGAGAGGCCGCGCCCTGCGGCGTCGACGCCCATGCCCGAGGGGCCGCGCCCTGCGGCACCGCCTGCCCTGACTGCACGTCCCACGCCGCCTCCACCGGTGCGCGCGGACGAGCCGCGGACGCGCCGCCGCGTGCTCGCGACCGCTGCGATCCTCATCCTCGTGCTGGGAGCCGCGGCCGCGCTGACGCTGCCTCAGCTGGACCGCACGGAGGAGCCCGGAACACCCGCGACGACGGCCGCCGCGCCCCAGGCAGTCGGCGAGCAGCAGACGCTGCTCCTCGTGCGGCTCGCGGACGACGGGTCCGCAGCTGGCGTGACCCTGCTCGGCGCCGGCCCGGCAGAGGACGACGGGGTGGCCGTGCTCGTGCCCGTCGGCACGCTCGTGGAGATACCGGGGGTCGGCCTCGACCGGCTCGGGCTGGCCCAGCAGTACGGCGGTGCGGACCTCGTGGCGGCGACGGTGGAGAACCTGCTCGGCATCGCCATCGACCACGTGGGGGCGGTCGACACGACGGGCCTCGGCGCTCTGCTCGACCGCACCGGAGGGCTCTCCATCGACGTGCCGGAGCGCCTGGCCATGCGCAATGACGACGGCAGCGCCGAGGTCCGCTTCGAGGCCGGTTCGCAGCAGCTCGACGGGCCGCGCCTGGCCGAGTACTGGTCGTTCATCGGACCCGGCGAGGACGAGCTCGCCTCGTTCCCGCGCCAGCAGCAGGTGCTGACCGGCCTGTTCGACGCGCTGGGCGCCCCCGAGGTGCTGGACTCGTTCGCCGGCGGCGGCATCCCCGAGCTGGACACCGCCGCCGAGCCGGACTGGTTGCGAACCCTGTTCGCCGGCCTCGCGACCGCGGGGCAGGGGGACGGCGTCGACGTGGTCCTGCTCCCGGTGGAGTCCTTCGGCGGTGAGGGACCGCAGGGTGACGCCACCTACCGCCCGCGCGAGGAGGCCGTCGCCCAGCTCGTCGACCAGCACCTCGCCGCGAGCGTGCCCGCCGACGGTGGCGCGGACGCCGTGCGGGTTCAGGTGCTCAACGGGGTGGGGGTGCCAGGGGTCGGCCAGATCGTCGATGAGCGCCTGGGCGAGGGGCCGTTCCGCATCGTGCTGACCGACAACGCCCGCAGCTTTGACTTCACCGAGACCCAGATCCTGGTGTACGACGAGTCGGAGCGTTCCCTGGCGGCGGCCCGCCAGGTGCAGGAGCGGTTGGGCGTCGGTACCATCCAGGTGAGCCGGCAGCCGCAGTCCGTCGTGGATCTGACCATCGTCGTGGGCGCGGATCTGATAGCGGACCAACCGGGGGACGAGCAGACCTAGGCTCCGGCACCCGACCAGGAGCAGCCTTCTGAACACGGACGTCACCGAGAGCCGAGCGCTGGCCGAGGCCGCCGCCGCAGCCGCGGCGGACAAGCTGGCCACCGACATCCACATCCTCGACATCGGGGACCTGCTCGGGATCACCGACTTCTTCGTCATCTGCTCGGCCCGCAACGACCGGCAGCTGCGCACGATCGCCGACGAGGTCCAGCTGCAGCTGAAGCAGCGGAAGGGCGCCATCACCCGCCGTCGCGAAGGCCAGCCCGAGACGGGCTGGGTGCTGCTCGACTACGGCCCCGTGGTCGTGCACATCTTCACCGAGGAGCAGCGCGCCTTCTACGACCTCGAGCGCCTGTGGTCGGACGCGCCCCGGACGGTGTTCGACGACCGCCCGGAGCCGGTCGCCGTGCCCGACACGGCCTCGGATCGGCATGGCTGATCCGCACGGCAGGACCCGCCTGGTCCTGGTGCGGCACGCCGAGACCCCATGGAACGCCGAGGGACGCTGGCAGGGCCACACCGACATCGGGCTGAGCGAGCTCGGGCGGCGCCAGGCAGTGGTCACAGCGAGGCACCTTGCCAGCGCCTTCCCTGACGCCTGCCTGATCGCCCGCAGCGACAGCCTCCGTGCCGCCGAGACCTCGGAGCCGCTCGAGCGCCTTCTAGACGTCCCGGTCGTGGTCGACGAGCGGTTGCGAGAGATCGACGTCGGCGCCTGGGGCGGGCTCACGTCCGCCGAGGTCGAGGTGCTGCACCCCGAGTCCTACGCCGCGTTCCGCGCCGGGGAGCAGATCGCGATCGGCGGCGGTGAGACGGTCGCGGACCTGCGCCGGCGGATGCTCGCGGCACTCGACGACGTCGCCGGCAAGGTCGGAGACGGGGTGGGCATCGTCGTGACCCACGGCTGGGCCCTCAGGGTCGCCGTCGCCGGTCTGCTCGGCAGGGCAGACGAGCTCGAGCGGGTCACCAACTGCTCGGTGACGGTGGTAGACCTCGACCGCGCCGGGGCCCAGGTGGTCGGCTACGGGCTGTGCGATCACCTCGCGCCGGACCTGCGCTCCGCCCGGCGCAGCGCCGGCGAGCGCGCCTGACGCGACGGATCAGGCCTCAGACTCGCTGCAGCAGGGTCGACTCGACGCGCTCGGCGACGTCCAGGACGAAGCGGCGCACGCAGGCCTCGGCGACGCGATGCCCGAGCAGGCGGTCGCCTGCTGCCCCGATCACCGACAGCGGCGGCCGGTACGAGCCCATCAGCGACAGCTGGCAGCCCGATCCGTCCAGGGCGACGAGCTCCAGGTCCGCGTCGAGCATCGGCACCAGACGCTCGGACTTGGACGACCGCCACGAGATCCGCCGCAGCAGCCCCAGCTCCGCCCACGACGTCGGCCCGACCGTGACCAGGGCCTCGTGCTCGGACATGCCCTCACGCAGCGCTCCATCGGCGTGCAGGGTCACCTGCCACTCCGGACCGACGGGCTCGGCAGGCGGGGGCAGCCACAGCGCCGGGTCGCCGCTCAGCAGCTCGGCGCTGGTGGCGAACGGCAGCAGGATGTGCGTGTAGAAGTAGACGATGCTGCGCATCGGGCCGTCCTCCGTCCGTGGCCTGCAGGGCTGCTAGAGATGTTCGCCCCGCCGCCACGGCGCTCGCAGTGCCGAACGGCCCGGACCCACCGCGCCGAAGGACCCGAGTCCCCCCCAGCGTTGATCCCGCCGTACGGGACCAACGAAATCCAGCTGATCCCCCGCACCGGGACCACCGAGATCCAGTTGATCCCGCCGTACCGGGACCACCCCTAGTGCAGCTGAACCCTCGCACCGGGACCACAGGGATCCAGTTGATCCCGCCGTGCCGGGATCACCCCTGATCGAAGTTGATCATCTGGCCGTTCTCGAAGCGGTAGGTCCAGACGTTTCCGTTGCCGCCCTGCCACTCGACCCACGAGCCCTCCTCGACCCAGGGCGCCAGGCCGGCGAACAGGTCGTCGGTCTCGGCGAGCAGCACCCCGTCGAACTCCAGGTCGACGATGTCACCGGAGTCGTCGCGTACCGCCTTGATGCCGAACAGCTTGAAGCCCGCGACCAGGTCTGCAACGTCGTCGTGGAAGTCGAGTGCCTCCCTCAGCCACGCCTGCAGGCCCTCGAGCGCGGCTTCCTGGCTCCCCGCCGGGATCCTGAAGCGGGCGCGCGTGATGGTGGCCTCCGTGTAGCCCATCAGGCCCAGCTCTCTTCCTCGTTCGGATCGGCGCACAGCGCCCGCAGCACGTCCACGCCGTCCTCGCCGGCGACGACCAGCAGCTCATCGTCGCCACGTAGCACTGTGCTGCCCTGCGGGACCACGTAGTCGTCGCCGCGCGTGACCATGACGATCAGCGTCCCGTCCGGCAGATCGAGGTCGACGATCTGCTCGCCGTCGGCCATCGCGCCGTGGGCCACCCGGAGGGAGACCGGCTCGCGCGGACCCGAGGCCATGCGCACGTACTCGAACGGCCGCGGGCGCGACGGGTCCGGCTCCTGGTCGACGCCGAGCTTCTTGGCCACCCACGGCAGCGACGTGCCCTGGATCAGCACCGAGGAGAGCACGATGAAGAAGACGACGTTGAAGATGGTGTTGGCGTGATCGACGCCGGCGGCCAACGGGAAGGTCGCCAGCACGATGGGCACCGAGCCGCGCAGGCCCACCCACGACGCCATCGCGCGCTCCCGCAGCGACCAACCGCGGGACAGCACCAGGAAGACGCTGATCGGCCGCGCGATGACCACCAGGGCGGCGGCGACGGCCATGGCCGGAACGGTGATCTCGATCAGCTGAGAAGGGAAGACCAGCAATCCGAGCGCGCCGAACATGACGATCTGCATGAACCAGGCGACGCCGTCGTGGAACTCGCGCAGGCTCTGCTTGTGGACGAAGTCGGCGCTGCCCAGCACCAGGCCGCATGCGTACACCGCCAGGATCCCGCTGCCGCCCACCCAGGCCGTGACGCCGTAGGACAGCAGCACCGTCACCGACGTGAGGACCGGATAGAGGCCCTCGTAGTCGAGCCGGATGCGGTTGACGGTCCAGATCGTCACCTTCGCGAAGGCCCAGCCGAACAGCCCGCCGAGAACGAGCTGGCGGACCAGGAACACCGCCATGGACCAGGCCGTGAGCGCCTCCCCGCCGACATAGGACGTCAGCGCGATGGTGAGCAGCACGGCCATGGGATCGTTGCTGCCGGACTCCATCTCCAGCAGCGCCTTGAGGCGGGGGATCAGGGACACCCCCCGCGAGCGCAGGACCGAGAACACGGCCGCCGCGTCTGTCGAGGAGACGATTGCGCCGAGCAGAAGGCCCGCCGGCAGAGGGAGCCCCAGGACCCAGGCGGAGAAGACGCCCGCCACGGCTGCCGTCAGCACCACTCCGACCGTGGCCAGGGTCAGCGCGTAGCCGGCGACGGGCTTGACCTCGTCCCAGCGTGTGTCGAGCCCGCCGGCGAAGAGGATGAACGCCAGCGCGACGACGCCGACGCCCTGCGCCAGAGCCACGTTGTCGAACGCGATCCCGCCCGGGCCCTCGGAGCCGGCCAGCATGCCGAGCACCAGGAAGGCCAGCACCGCGGGGATCCCAAGCCGTGTGGAGGCCTTGCTACCGATCACTCCGAGAAGGAGGAGCACGCCTCCGGCCACGATCAGGGGGTCGAACGGCGACATCAGGCTCCTTGCCCGGCAGAGATGCGGCGCTGGACTGGGCTTTCCGCCAGGAGTCTATTTCGGCCGAGGCCCCCGCCTGCCAGCGGGGCTGTCCCTGCGCCTCAGCTGATGCGGCGTCCCGTGATCGATGTCGGATCAATCCGGACGTAGTGGTCGCGTGCGCCGGGGGCCCACGGGCGCAGCGGGAGGTCGCGCATGCGCGCGAGCTCCTCGGGCCGCCAGACCTCCTCGGCCCGCCCCCGCACGACCACGCTCCAGCCGGTGCGGTACTCGGGGTCGATGGCGTCCACCTCGAAGGCCACCTCCGACATGTGGACCGCGTCCAGCAGCGCCCCGTAGTCGGTGCGGAACACCACCGAGCCCTCGAACATGGCGTAGTTCACGGGCAGGATCTGGGGGCGCCGGCCCTCGAGGAACGCGATCCGGCCGACGTAGCGGCTCTCGAGCAGTTGGAGGCACTCGTCCACCGGGATGGCTTCGAGTCGTCTCGTCATGAGGTCCATGGTGCCCCCCGGTCGCACATCAGCGGAAGAAGGTCGGTGCTGAGCCAGCGTGCTCCGCTCGGTGCCGTACGGCTAGGGGCGGTGGCCCTCGCACGTGCCGGACCGCTGGTCCCGATCCCGGGGGGCCGTTTGACCCTGCCGCCGGTGCCTTCGGTGGGGGAGCCTGGTGGCACCAGAGAGCAGAGGAGGCGATCGCGATGCGCGTTCGAGAGTGGATGAGCCCCGACCCCGTCACGGTCGCCCCCTCGACCTCGGTCGACGAGGCGCGTCACCTGCTCGACACCTACGGAGTCCGTCACCTGCCCGTGGTCGACCACGGGCGCGTGGTGGGGATGATCAGCGACCGCGACGTGCGCCTGGCCCACCGGGCGCTGGCCACCGCACCGGCCGACCGGGAGCAGGTGGACGTGGCGGCGGTGATGTCCACGCCGGTCCACGTGGTGGACGCGGACGCCGAGATCGAGCAGGCCGCGCGCCTCATGCTCTCCCGTCGCATCAGCGCCCTGCCGGTCCTCGACAACGGCGAGCTGGTCGGCCTGGTCACGACCACGGACTGCCTGCTCGCATCGCTGACCCCGGTTGTGGATCAGCAGCAGGCCGAGTGGGCCATCTAGCAGATCTCTGACACCCGCATCCGACGCCGCTGCGCCCTACCGCAGCGGCGTCCGGGCGTTCCGGGGGCTGGTCTTTCAGCGGCGGCGCCGGGTGCTGACAGCAGAAGACCCCGCTCGAAGGCGGGGTCCGAATTGCGTGCTGCGCGGGGAGTGGAGCATAGCGGAATCGAACCGCTGACCTCTTCCATGCCATGGAAGCGCTCTACCAACTGAGCTAATGCCCCG
>CAZVUW010000085.1:6496-14162 GCA_964629825.1 uncultured Actinomycetota bacterium | reverse complement strand
CACAGGTCGTCCCACCAGCGCATGGTGACGAGGTTGCCGAACCACATGTGCGCCAGCTCGTGCAGCAGCACCTCGGCGCGCGCCAGGCGGGCCGCCTCGGTCACCTTGGAGCGGAAGACGTAGTGCTCCGAGTAGGTGACGCAGCCGGGGTTCTCCATCCCGCCCCAGTTGAACTCGGGCACGAACAGCTGGTCGTACTTGCCGAACGGGTAGGCGATGCCGAAGCGCTCGGTGTAGTAGTCGAATCCCTGCCGCGTGATCTCGAGGAGCTCGGGGGCCTCCAGGTGCTCCAGCAGGCTCGGCCGCACATACAGCCCCAGCGGGATCGCCGGGCCGTCCGCGGGCTCGTAGGTGTCGCGCACCACGGCGAAGGGGCCCGCCACGACCGCCGTCAGATAGGTCGAGATCGGCAGCGTCTTCTCGAACCGCCAGGTGGCCGCCTCGCCTTCGACGCTGCGCTCGGTCACGGGGCCGTTGCTGACGACCTCCCAGGACGCCGGGGCGCGCACCGTCAGGGAGAACGGAGCCTTGAGGTCGGGCTGGTCGAAGCAGGCGTAGACGCGGTGGGCGTCGAAGGGCTCGAACTGCGTGTGCAGGTAGTGCGCCGAATCGGCCGGGTCCACGAAGCGGTGGAGGCCGACGCCGGTGCGCTCGTAGATGCAGGCCGCCACGACCTCGAGCTCGTTCTCCTCCTCGAGACCGCGCAGCGTGATCCTGCCGGGTGCGATGTCCGCACGATCGACCTCACGGCCGTTGAGCCGAACGTGCTGGACCGAGTCGGCGACCAGGTCGATGAACGTGTCCGCGCCGACCTCGGCGGAGCGGAAGCGCACGCGGGTGCGGCTGGGATAGGTCCGCCCGGTTCGGGTCAGGTCCAGCTCGACTTCGTAGGAGACGTCCGACAGCAGCGCGGCGCGGCGCGCAGCCTCGTCACGGGTCAGTGGATGGTCGCTGGACACGCTCAACCTCGGCTCGGAGCGACGAAAGGGTCGCTCGCAAGCCTAGTTCGCCGCGCTGTCCACAGGCGCCCCGGGGCCTGGTCGCCGGGACCCCGGGGCCGTGGGTTTCAGCGGGAGAATGCGGCGAACCCGCTGGGGGTGAAGCTGTCGAGGTCGCTGATCAGCAACCCTCGCTCGCTGATCGTGATCAGCGAGTCGCCGGTCACGACCGAGCGGCGGATCGAGGAGCGGTATGCCATGTCTGGGTTGGTGCGCTCCGCGGCGTCCTGGACCGCGGGGGGCTCGAGGTGCGACGCGCGGCCGACCTCGCGCAGCGCTCCGCCCTCGGCGACGAACCCGACCGCGGCCGAGTCGATGTCCTCGGTCTGGGTCTTCTCGTCCCAGCCCCAGCGCTGCACCGGCAGCACCCCGAGCCCGGTAGAGGGCCAGTAGAGGAACGCGCGGTGGTCGTACTCGGCGTCGGTGCTGGACTGCTCGCCCAGCGACAGGGTCGAGATCCGCTGCGGGTTGTCGAGGTCGGACACGTCGAACAGCGAGATCTGCGCGCCGAGGATCATCCCGTCCTCGGTCGCGTCCTGCCCGACGCCGAGCAGCAGACCGTCGCCCAGCGGGTGCAGGTAGGACGAGAAGCCAGGGATCTTCAGCTCACCGCGCACACGAGGAGCGGTGGGGTCGGACAGGTCGACCGTGTAGAGCGGATCGGTCTCGCGGAACGTCACGACGTAGGCGATCTCGCCAAGGAAGCGCACGGCGTAGATGCGCTCATCGCGTCCCAGCCCGCCCACGGCACCGATCTCCTGGAGGGCGTCGCCCCGCTCGGCCAGCACCGCCACACGGCTCTCCTGCGGCTCGTCGCCGCCCCAGCTGGGGTTCTCGGTGGTGGCGATCCGCAGCAGCCCCTCGTGCTCGGACATCGAGAACTGGTTCAGCAGATGACCCGGCACGGAGCCGGAGGCCACGTAGCGCGCGGTCGGCTGGGTGATGTCGAAGGCGTGGACCTCGGTGCTGAGCTCCTCGGAGGCGATCACGCGGTCGTCGATGGCGGTGCCCGACATGGCCACCGGGGTCCAGCGGTTGGTGGCCACGTACAGGCGATCCGCGGAGGCCGCGATCGTCTCGCCGCCGGCCAGCACCGCAGTCGCCCCGTCCGGCCGCAGGTCCTGCGCAGGGTCGATGCTGAGGACGTTGATGGTGCCGAAGCCGGAGAACTCGCCGGGGCGGTGGACGGACTCGCAGTCGAGCAGGGTGCCCTCGGTGCGCTCCCCGCCATCGCCGTCGCCACGCTCGCCGTCCACACGCTCGCCGTCCACACGCTCGCCGTCCACACGCTCGCCGTCGACTCGTGTATGTATGTAGTAGGGCAGCCACTGCTCGGCGGTGGAGGAGCGGATGACCTCGCGGTTGCGCTCGAGCGCCTCCTCCTCGGCCTGCAGACCGCCCGTCTGGGGGTAGACGAAGGGGAGCGCCACCGGCTCGGCCCGCACCACGACGCGTGCGATCCCGTCGACCAGGCGCGCGGACAGGTACTGGCCCTCAAGCGTCAGGGTCTCGAGCACGCGCATGTCCGCCGGGTCGGAGACGTCGACCAAGGTGAGGGTCGCCGTGCTCGAGCCGATCGGCATGATCGAAAGGCGCGCGTCCCCGATGCCGCCGTCGCCCTCGATGGGCATGGGCATGCCCGGACGGCCCTCGGTGAAGGCGGTGCCCAGCACCAGCAGGCGATCGCCCGCGAGGAGCAGCTCACGGCCCCATGGCTCGCCCTCGAGGGCGAGCTGGCCGAGCTCCACCGGCTGCGCACCGGAGATGTCGAGCGCCCGGATCCGGTCGTCGACCGACGTGTACAGGATCCGGCCGTCGGTCTTGACGATGTCCGGCTCATCCACTCCAGCCACGGCCACGTTGGTGCCCGAGAAGTCGACGTCCATGGGGCCGCTACCGCCCGAGGTGTCTGAGTCGCGGACATTGGCGCCGTCAGCCATCATCGCCATGGGCGCCGGATCGCCGGCCGTGTCTGCCGCCGCCTCCTCGGTAGCCACGACGTCGAACATCTCCATCGGATATCCGCCGCCCAGCCCGTAGGGGGTGACCTGCTCGAGGGCGTGCTCCTTGACGTAGTCCTCGAGCTCCGTGCAGGCCCCGAACGGGGTCAGGCTCGCCAGGCGCACGTTCGGGCTGCCGATGCTGAAGTCGTCACCGTCATCCGGCCCGCCCGGGCGGCCCCAGGGCTGGATCGCCACCACCGCCCCGACCGCAAGCCAGAGCCCCAGCACCGCCGCGATCGCCGTGCGTGCGCGCATCGTCGAACCTCCCGTCGTAGCTCGCCGAGCACCCGGGCGATCCGCGTGCGCGGCGCCGTTGTGGCCCAGCGATCGGTGGGACGTCGCCGCCGACGAAAGGGTTCCGACCCGTGGGCACCTGGCGCACACCTGCAGCGCCAGCCGCTCCATGGCATCGTGGCCCGCCCGGCCAGGAGGTGAAGCGATGGCGCAGAAGGACTTCGACCGAGACCGGGTCCTGGCCTACCGCGCGGCCGCGCAGGGCCTGCACCGGGCCGACGATGACATCGCCGACCTAGCGGTCCTCGACCTCGGCGTGCAGGACACGCCGGTCGGCTCGGCCGCGCACGCGCTGGCCAACCGGCTGTCGTCGCCTCCGGAGAACCCGGCCGCCGAACCCGGGCTGGTCACCACGTGGACCCTGCGCGGCGCTCCGCACGTGCACCGGCAGGAGGACCTGGAGCCGCTCGCCCGCGCGCTCTGGCCCTGGAACGACGTCGATGCCCTCACGCGGCTGAACAGCGGCGCCGCCCAGGTGAACGCCGCCGAGATGGGCGGGCTGGCCGCCTGGCGGGTGGTGGCCGTCGAGATGGCGCAGATTGTCGACGGCCCCATGCCCAAGGGCGAGGTCAGCACGCTGCTGACGCCGCGGGTGCCGGCCGGGCTGACGGTCGACTGCCGTCGCTGCAAGGCAACCCACGTCCACGACTCGCTGTTCCGGGTGGCCGTGCTGCCCGCTGGCATCACGTTCGTGCCGGGGGAGTCGACCGTCACGTTCCAGCCCGTCCCGGGCTGGCCGGGAGTACCCGAGGAGAGCGCCGGTCCGACGGACCTGATCGCCTCCTACCTGCGGCTGCTGGGGCCCGCCACCCGGTCGGAGGTGGCGGCGTTCATCGGCACACGCGCGGGGGAGCTGGCCGCGTGGTGGCCGGAGGAGGCGGTGGAGGTGAGCCGCGACGGCACGCGCGCCTTCGCCATGCCCGACAGCCTGGAGCAGCTCGCCGATCCGCCGGACCCGCCGGACGTGCGTCTGCTCCCGCCGTCAGACCCGCTGATGCAGGCCAGGGACCGCGACCTGCTGGTGCCGGACGCCGGCCACCGCAAGATCCTGTGGCCCGTCCTCGGCAAGCCGGGCGCCCTGCTGGTGGCCGGCGACGTGGCCGGCAGCTGGCGCGCGCGCCGGAAGGGCCGCAAGGTCGAGGTCGAGGTGCAGCCGTTCCGCCGCCTCTCGGCGGCGCAGCGACGCGCCACGGAGCGCGAGGCCGAGCTTCTGGCGGCGTCCCGCGGCGCGTCTTCGGCCGAGGTCAGCTTCGAGAGCTGATCAGCGCTTGCGGCCGTCGGTCTTGCGGCTGATGAACTCGTCCACCTGACGCCACATGTCCTCACGCACGTCCATCAGGGCGTCCTGGAGCAGGGCCTCCTTGGACGTGGCGACGAAGTGCGTGTCGCCGTCGGTGTGAATCCACAGCTCGAAGGTGACCTGCTGGGACAGGGTGTCGCGCTCCTTGATGGACAGCTCCAGCTCGACCACGTCCTCGGGCCAGCGCTTGAGGCGCTTGTCCAGCTTGCGGAACTGCTCGACGATGCGATCGCGCTCGTCCTCGTCGAAGCCGGTGCCGAGTCGGAGCAGCTCGACGCTCGCCGGGCGTCGCTGGTCGGTGTCCGTCATCAGGTCGCTCTCCTGCGTGGGGTGCGAAGGGAGTCTTGGCCGACCGACCATTCCCCGGGCGGTTCGGTCGGCAAGCGATCGAGGATCCCGACCGCTTCACCCAGCAGCGTAGCCCCGGCTCGGGCCGGCTCAGGCCGACAGCGGCAACGTGGCGTCCCGCAGCGCGTGCAACCGCGCCACCACGCCGTCGAGCTCGGCCAGCGCAGCGAGGCCATCTGCGGCCTCGTCGTCATCGGTGCAGTCCGCCAGCGCAGCGCACAGCTCCTCGCGCAGGCACAGCGCCTCCTCGGCGAGAACCTCCTCGGCGAGCCCGGGATGGCGGGAGCGCTCGAGCAGATCGCAGGCCTCGAGCACCAGCGCGCACAGGTCCATGGCTACCCCTTTTGTAACTACATGCGTGTGATCGCAGTGTGCCCCGTTGGGGGCAGGGGTCAACCACCCCGACCGGACCGGCCGGACGGGCGGCTCCGGAAGTCGCGGCCGCCCTGTGGGGTCAGGCGGCGCAGAAGCGGAAGACCACGTCGGCGAGCATCCGGACTCCTGCCGTGAAGCCCGCCACCGGGATGCGCTCGTCCTCGGCGTGGAACAGGTCCCAGAAGGGCGGGTCGTCGGGCTCGAGCCGGACGGGTGTGAAGCCGTAGCAGACCGCGCCCAGCTCGGACCAGAAGCGGCCGTCGGTGAAGCCGGGGATGATCGTCGGCAGGGCGACCGCGCCGGGGTGGTGCTCGGCGACGACGTCGGCGATCGTCGCGAACAGGTCGGTGTCGATCGGCTGCTCCACGGGCGGGCTGTCGCCCAGGAAGACCTCGATCTCGACGTGCGGGCCGGCCAGGCGGCGCAGCTGAGCCAGCAGCTCCTCTTGGCTGGAGCCGACGGCGATGCGGCCGTCGAGGAGCGCCTCGGCCGTGCCGGGGATGACGTTGGTCCTGGCTCCGCCGCTGACCATCGTCGCGGCCGCCGTGTTGCGCGACAGCGCCGAGAGGCTCCGCGCGAGCGCCGGCTGGCGTCGCTCCAGAAGGCTCAGCATGGGGCCGGACAGCCAGCGGTTGCCCACCAGCGGGAGCAGCGCTCGAGCGGGCAGCGGCTGGGTGGCGGCGAGATCCGTGAGGAAGCGGTCGAGCGCCGCCGAGCGCTGCGGCGGCAGCCTGGTAGCGCTCAGGCGCTGCAGGAAGGCGGCCAGCCGCGTGACCCCGTCGTCGCGACGCGGCATCGAGCCGTGCCCGCTGGCGCCGCTGGCGCGGGCCCGGAGCGCGCAGGCGCCCTTCTCCGCCACCTGGACGGGGTAGAGGGCGCGCCCGCCGATGTGCAGCGTGAAGCCGCCGACCTCCCCGAGCACGTAGCCGGCCCGCACCAGGTCGGGGTGCTCTCTGACCAGCCATGCGCTGCCGAGGCCGCAGCCGTCCTCCTCGTCGGCGACCGCGGTGAGGATCACGTCGCGCCGCAGCCGCACGCCCGAGGTGGCCAGCAGCCGCAGCGCGACCAGGCTGGCGGCCGCCATGTGCTTGTCGTCGACCGCTCCACGGCCCCAGATCCAGCCGTCGGCCACCTCGGCGGCGAATGGGGGATGGGTCCAGCGCTCCGCCGCGGCCGGCACCACATCCAGGTGCGCGGACAGCATCAGCGGCGGTTCGTCGCCGTCGCCACGCAGCCGCGCGATCACGTTGGGCCGTCCTGGCGCGGCGGCCAGCAGCACGGGTTCGAGGCCGCTGCCGCGCAGATGCTCTGCCACCAGCTCTGCGCAGGCCTCCTCGGCGCCCGGCGGGTTTGAGGTGTCCACCGCCAGCAGGCTGCGCAGAAGCCCGACGGCCGCTGCCCCCTCGGCCGCCCAGTCGATCGTGGTCAGCGCTGCGTGCATCAGCCGGACGGTAGCGGACGTCGGACGTTGCAGGTCGCGCAGAGGAGGGTACGGCGACGGCTACGACTTCCTACCGAGGAGCTTCCATGGCGGTCGCGATCATCACCGGCTCTGATTCGGGCATCGGCAAGGCCACCGCGGTGCGCCTGGCGGAGGCCGGCTTCGACATCGGCATCACCTACAACACCGACGAGGACGGCGCCGAGGACACGGGCTACCTCGTGCGCGACCTCGGCCGCCGGGCCGAGGTGCGGCGGATGGACCTCGCCGACACGCTTGAGGCCGGCCGGGTCATGGACGAGCTGGCCGCGGACCTCGGCGGCGTGGACGTGCTGGTCAACAACGCGGGCACCGGCGACGGGCAGCCGTTCCTGGACATGACGCTGGAGCAGTGGCGCAGCGTGATCGACGTCAACCTGACGGGCGCGTTCATCTGCGCTCAGCGCGCCGCTCGCCACATGGTCGAGGCGGGCCGCGGCGGGCGGATCATCAACGTGACGAGCGTCCACGAGCACATACCCAAGCGCAACGCCGCCGCCTACTGCGCGGCCAAGGGCGGGCTCGGCCTGCTGACGAAGGTCATGGCCCTGGAGCTCGCGGAGCACGGCATCCTCGTCAACGCCGTGGCCCCCGGGGAGATCGCGACGCCGATGACCGGCCAGCACGACGTCGATCCTGAGACGGTCCAGCGCGAGGGCATCCCGGTCGGCCGCCCCGGCGCCGCGCGCGAGATCGCCGAGATCATCGCCTGGCTGGCCTCACCGGCCTCGACCTACGCCACCGGGGCGTCGTTCGTCGTCGACGGCGGCCTGACCCTGACCGCCGTCGACGACTAGGCGCGGGGTTCCTAACCCGCTCGCTAACGCGGGGTTCCCAACCGCACGTCAACGCTCTGTCATCTAATTCG
>CAZVUW010000085.1:0-6396 GCA_964629825.1 uncultured Actinomycetota bacterium | reverse complement strand
CCGCTCGCTAACGCGGGGTTCCCAACCGCACGTCAACGCTCTGTCATCTAATTCGAGTAGGTCCCGATGACGCGGGCCTGCTCGATGACGTGGCCCTCGATGCGCTCGAGCAGCTCGGCGCGGGTCAGGCCGGGCTCGGCGCCGAGCTCGGTGTCGAGGGCGTACAGCCAGAAGTAGTAGTGGTGGTCTCCGTGACCGGCGGGGGGCAGCGGCCCGCCCCACGACTGCTCACCGAAGTCGGTCTTGCCCTGGGTGTAGGCGTCGGCCTGCCCCTCGGGGATGCCGGTGGCGTCGGCGGGGATGCCGTACACGACCCAGTGGGTGAAGCCGTGGGGCAGCGGGGCGTCCGGATCGTGGCAGATCATGGCGAGCTCGCGCGTGCCCTCGGGGACACCGCTCCACGACAGACCCGGCGAGACGTTGCCCTTGTCGTAGGTGTGGCGGTCGGGGATGCGCCCCCCGTTCTCGAAGGCGTCGCTGGTGATCTTCAGGTCCTTGACGTTCAGCGCCACGGATGCCTCCTGGAAGAGAGTTGTGGTTCGGCGCTTCGCACCCTACGGCAAGCGCCGTTGTTCGGCAGATCGGGCTGACCGACGGTCGGCCCTTGGCGGGTTACCCTCGCCATGAAGATGAACGCGCTGCCGTTCCATGCCGGGCGGTTGGTGGTGGCCACGCAGAGCCTCACCGACCCGAACTTCGCCTCTGCGGTCGTCCTGCTCATCGAGCACGGGCCTGAAGGCGCCTTCGGTGTGGTGCTCAACCGGCCCGGGACCCAGCCGATCAGCGACTCGCTGGCGGCCTGGGCACCGCTGGTCGCCGACCCGCCGGTGCTGTTCTCGGGCGGTCCGGTGCAGCCCGAGGGCGTCATCGGCCTTGGCCGACTGCGGCACACCAACAGCGCCGGCTCGGGCACGGCCGTGCTGCCGGGCATCGAGGTGGTCGACCTGTCCCTCGACCCGATGCTGGCGGCAACCGACTACCGCGCGGTGCGCCTGTTCTCGGGCTACGCCGGCTGGGGTCCGGGTCAGCTCGAGGTCGAGCTGGCCGACGGCGCCTGGTTCGTCGTCGATGCCCAGCCGACCGACATCCTGACCGCCGACCCCGAGGGCCTGTGGCGCGTGGTCCTGGCGCGTCAGGGTGGCCTGTTCGTGACCGTCGCCGAGGACCCGAGCCTCAACTAGGCGTCGGCGATCGGCACCCGCAGGACGTCGGTGCCGGAGATCAGGAACAGGTCGCCGCCGTCGTGCACCAGGCTTGGATACGCCCAGTGGCGCGGAGCGAGGCCGCGCAGCCGCGGTGACACCGCGCCCGAGACCGGGTCGATGCGCAGCAGCCGGTCGGCGTCCACGCCCCACACCTCGCCGGCGGCCGCAACCAGCGCCCCGCCGCTGTCAGCGATCTTGAACCGGTGCCCCACCCGGCGCCGGGCCAGGTCGATGATCAGGTGGGTCCCGGCGCTGGTGAGCACGTGCGCCCGCTCGCCGGTCACCGCCAGCCCGGTCACCCCGCCGCCGCCCGGCGCGGCGGCGTTCAGCCGCCAGGCCTCGGCGCGTCGCTTCAGATCCCAGGCCACGATCGTGCCGTCGGCGGTCCCGCCCAGCAGGGCGAGATCACCCCACACGGCGATGCGCTGGACACGCTGGGCGGAGTCGATGGGGTTGCGCACGCCGGTCCGATCGCCGGTCGCCGGGTCGATGAGGTGCAGCCCACCGCCACCGGCGCGGTCGGCTGCGGTTCCGACCAGCAGCAGGTTCCGCTTGGCGTCGTGCACCAGCGCGAGCGGCCGGTTCTCCTCGGCGGGGAGCCGGGTCAGGCGGCTCGGCCGCTGCCCGTCACGCCAGGTCCACACCTCGCCGATCGGGTAGAGGGCCAGGTACAGGTCGCGCCCGACGACCGTCATCGCCTTGGGCTCGCCCGGCACCGGCACCCGCTCCAGGTCACCGCCGGCGCGCCAGTCCCTGCGTGCCACCCCGAACGTGCCGCCGGCCCACACCCGGCCGTCGCGGGCCGCCAGCGACTGGACCGTCTCGGCGTCGCCTTCGAGCAGGCCCTCGCCGACCAGGTCGATGACCTCGGCGGGTCCGCTGCTGCCGGCGAGCCGCCAGACGCTGCCGTCGCCCGAAGCGCCGACCAGATCGGCGCCGATGCGGGCGACCCTCCGCTGCTCCACCAGCGGCACCGGCTCGGCGACCCGCTCCACCTGGCTGCTCCCACGGCGCACACGCAGCAGGCCGCCGGAGGGCCGGACCGTCGCCCAGGTGGCGTCGTCCTCGACCAGCAGCGTCTCGGCGACCGACTCGCCCGCGGCGATCGCGATCACGGCCGGCGGCGTGCCGCTGGCGATGTTCGACACGTCGAGGACCGCGATGGCCGGGTCGCGCTCCGCGGGTCCCCGGGTGCCGACCGCCAGCGCCTTCCCCCGGCGGTGCAGGGCGTAGACGATGCCGTGGCTGGCCAGAGCCGCCGGGAGGATCGAGCGCGCGCTGCCCTGCGCCGGGTCGACGACTCGCAGCAGCGCGCGTTGGTCTCGTCGCCCCCCGATGACGACATGGCGGCCGACGGTCTCGACGCTGCGGGCGAGCTCGGGGCCGGTCTCGACCACGCCGAGATCACGGGCGCGCCAGGTGCTCGGGTCGAACGCGAAGGCGCCGGCGGGTCCGTCGCTGACGCCGTAGACCATGCCGTCGTCAGCGACCGCCAGGTCCCACAGATGCACCGCGTCGATCGCGGCGGCCACCTCGACGGAGCGGTCGGCGAGATCGAGCCGGCAGAGGTTCGCCCGTCCCCTCGCGCCGAACATGCCGAGCCACAGGGCGCCGCGCGGATCGGTCGCTACGGCCCAGGCTCCCTCACCGGTTGGGATCTCGATGACGTCCTCGACGCGTCGTGCCGCGAGATCGAGCAGGGCCACGCGCGCGGGCCGCAGGTTGCGGGACACGATCGCCAGCAACCCCCCGTCGAGCGCGGCCGCACCGACGATCGGGAAGGAGGCGATCGCGGTTCCGAGGTTCTCCACCACGGGTGCGAGGGGGCCGGTCACCATGGCGCGGACCTCCGCTGTAGCAGCATCTCGACGGCCATGCCGGGCGAGCCTAGGCAGGGGCACCGACACCCGCCACGCCCATCTGGGCGGCTTGCACCCACCGGCTACGCTGGGGCTCCAGACCTCGAACGGGGAGCGTGTCCCGTGAGCTCAGTTCACACCCTGCGGATGATCCTGACGGCAGGCGCCGCGATCACGGCCGTCGTCGCCCTCTTCTTCGGCGAGCTCATGGTGGCGGGTGTCATGACCGTCGCCGTCACGGCCCACCTCGGCATGTCCGCGTACCTGCGCAAGACGGGCGCGCTGACTCGCGGCGGCATGCTGTTCAAGCCCGACATCCACTAGGAGGGCGGCATGTTCGGACGCACGCTCGAGATGGTCAGCCCGGACCAGGCGCTGCCCGGGCGCGCCGAACCGCTGCCGATCGCCGAGCGCCACGTGGTCCTCGGCACGCCCCTGAAGGGCCCCTGGCCCGACGGCCACCAGATCATCTACTTCGCGATGGGCTGCTTCTGGGGCGCCGAGCGGATCTTCTGGCGCATCCCGGGGGTGCACGTCACGGCGGTTGGCTACCAGGGCGGGTACACGCCTAACCCCACCTACGAGGAGGTCTGCACCGGCCGCACCGGGCACGCCGAGGCGGTCCTGGTCGTCTACGACCCCGCCGCCGTGGACCTCGAGGTGCTGCTCAAGGCCTTCTGGGAGAACCACGACCAGACCACGCCCAACCGGCAGGGCAACGACGTGGGCACCCAGTACCGCTCGGCCATCTACGCGACCACGCCCCAGCAGCTCGCCGCCGCCGAGGCCTCGCGCGACCGCTACCAGCGCGCTCTGACCGCCGCCGGCTACGGCACGATCTCGACCGAGATCCGCAGCGCCGAGGACGCCGGGCCCTTCTACTACGCCGAGGACTACCACCAGGGCTACCTGCACAAGAACCCCGGCGGCTACTGCAACCACGGGTTCTGCCAGGTCGGCTACGACCTCGCCGAGCACGGCCAGACCGCGGCGCGCGCAACCCTCCCCGAGGCGTAGGTCACTCGCGGCGGCCGCTCGCCCCAAACGGCCTCAGATCGATCACCGGCCGCGCCTGGCCCTCCCAAGGGCACCGTCCGCGCCGATGGGTGGACACTTGGGTGGCAGTTCAGCCACCCAACCGTCCAGCCATCCCGAGATCCGATCGAGCGGACCCAGGCCGGTACAGCCCTGGCTCAGCGGCCGGGGAGCATGGCCTGGACGGTGGCCAGGTCGTCTGCCTCCTCGGGGCCCTTGTCGTCGCGGTAGCGCACGACGCGGGCGAAGCGCAGGGAGACGCCGCCGGGGTAGCGGGGGCTGCGGATCACACCGTCGAGGGCGATCTCGACCACCAGCTCGGGGCGGACGAAGACAACGTGCCCCTCGCGACGGACCTCGCGCGCCAGCAGCTGCTCGGTCTGCCAGGTCAGCAGCTCATCGGTCAGGCCCTTGAAGGTCTTGCCGAGCATGACGAAGCCGTCCGGCGAGCGGGCGCCGAGGTGCAGGTTGGACAGCCAGCCGCGGCGGCGGCCCGAGCCCCACTCGGCGCCCAGCACGACCAGGTCGAGCGTCCGCACCGGCTTCACCTTGCGCCAGGCGGCGCCGCGCCGGCCGGCCTCGTAGCGCGACTCCAGGTCCTTTACGACGACACCCTCGTGACCGGCGTCCAGGACGGCGTTGTAGGCCGCCTCGGCCTGATCCGGCTCTGCCACGACGCGGTGCTCGACCAGGGCCTCGGGCGGGGCGATCGCCTCGAGGGCGGCGCGGCGCACCGTCAGAGGCTCGTCCAGCAGGACCGCGTCGTCGCGCAGGAGGCAGTCGAAGAAGAACGGCATCCCGGCGGCGAGCCCGCTCATCGTGTCCTGGAACGGGATCGGCCGGCCACGCTCGTCCACACCCAGGACCTCGCCGTCGAGGATCGCGCGCTCCGCGTTGAGCGTGAGTGCCATCTCCACGACGCGTGGCACCTCTGCGGTGATGTCGCGCAGGCTGCGCGAGTAGGCCGCCACCCGGTCGCCGTGCTTGTGGACCTGCACGCGGGCGCCATCGAGCTTGGCCTCGACCGCGCTCGTGCCCAGCTCGGCGACCACCTCGCCGGCGCTGCGGGCGGTCTTGGCGAGCATGGGCTGGACCGGCTGGAACAGCTGGAGTGAGAAGGCGCGCAGCGCGTCGACACCGCCTTCGCGCGCGGCGAGGGCGACATCGCCGAGGTCGGCACGCAGCATCTGAGCCCTGCGCACGTCGGCCTCGGGAACCTCGAAGGCCGCGGCGACGGCCTGCACGACGACGCCCTCGAGCGCCCCCTGGCGCAGCTCGCCGAGGAGCAGGCCGCGCAGGAACACCTGCTCGTCCTCGGTGGCGGCGCCGAGCAGCTCCTCCAGCAGGGCTCGCCGTTGAGCCTGCGACCCGCTGCCGCCCAGGGAGGACAGGCGGTCCAGGGCGGTGTCCAGGTCTGACAGGGTCAGGCTGGCCTCTCCGGCCGGCGGCACCTGCACCGCGAACACGGTCCGGTACCCGACCTCGAGCTTGCCCTGCCGTGGCAGGCCGGTGAGGGCGTGGACGGCGGTGGGGAGCTCGTCGGGTTCGGCACTGCGCAGCACGTCGGCGAGCAGCGCGATCTTCTGCTTGCGCGCGCGGGTAGCCGCGACGGCGGTCGATGCCTTCACGAGGTCGGCCAGCAGCACCCTCAGCTCCTCCTTGCGGCGCCGGACGTGCGACGCGCCCGGATCGCGCACCCTCGGCCGACGCGCCACGGATCGACTTCTACCACCGGCGGACCGCTGACTCCCCTGCGGGCCGTCGCCTTCGGGAGGGCAGGATGGTTGGATGCTGCGCTCTCCCCGCCCCTCGCCGCTGCTCCGCCTGGCAGCCCTCAGCGGGGATGGCGTGCCGGGGCTGCGCAACCTCGTTCGTGCCGGCATCGGCAGCGCTTTCGGCAGGCGTCCGCCCTTTGATCCCGACGCGGATCGGGGCGATCCGGGACTGCTGGGCCCCTCGGCGGTCTCATGGCGGGTGGTCGCCGAGCCGGCCGCCATCGTGGGCGGCATCCGAGCGCTGCTGGTCCAGCTTCTGCACCCGCTGGCGATGGCCGGCGTGCACGATCACTCCCGCTACCAGGAGGACCCCCTCGGCCGGCTGTCGGGCACCAGCGCCTACGTCACGACCTCGGTGTTCGGCTCAACTCGGGAGGCCCTGGCGGCGGCTCGCCGGGTCCGCAGGATCCACTCCACCGTGGTTGGCAACGCGCCCGGCGGCCGCCCCTATCGCGCCGACGACCCGCGGCTGCTGGCGTGGGTGTCGATCGCGTTCACGTCGAGCCTGCTGGCCACGGACCG
>CAZVUW010000084.1:3467-14201 GCA_964629825.1 uncultured Actinomycetota bacterium | reverse complement strand
CCTGGGTTTCGCAGGCCCGTGCGGGGAGCGGGCCGCTACGGGAGGGTCAGGATCTGGGGGCCGTCGTCGGTGATGGCGATGGTGTGCTCGACGTGGGCGGCGCGGCTGCCGTCGGCGGTGTGGATGGCCCAGCCGTCGGCGCCCAGGCGGACCTCGTCGGAGCCGCCGGCCATGAACATGGGCTCGATGGCGATGACGAGGCCGGGCTTGAGTCGCAGGCCGCGGCCGGGGATGCCCTCGTTGGGGACGGACGGGCTCTCGTGCATGTGGCGGCCGACGCCGTGGCCGCCCCAGCCCTCGGGGATGCCGTAGCCGTTGCCGCGGCCGATCGCCCCGATCGCCGCGCCGATGTCGCCCATGCGGTTTCCGGGCTGGGCGGCCGCGATCGCGGCGGCAAGAGCCTCCTCGGCGTGCTGCTTCAGGGCCAGGTCCTCGGTCCGCGCCTGCCCGATCGCGATGGTCACGGCGGCGTCGCCGGCCCAGCCGTCCAGCATGGCGCCGAAGTCGATGCTCAGCAGATCGCCGTCGGCCAAGGGCTGGTCGTCGGGGATCCCGTGCACCACCACGTCGTTGGGCGAGGCGCAGATGACGCCGGGAAAGGGCGTCGAGGCGAAGTGCGGCTGGTAGCCGAGGAACGCCGAGGTGGCGCCGTGCTCGCGCAGGACGTCGCGCGCGACCTCGTCCAGCTCGACCGTGGTGACGCCGACGTCGGCGGCGGCCGTCATGGCCTGCAGGGCGCGACCGACCACCGCGCCGGCCTCGCGCAGCGCGGCGATGTCACGCCGCGACTTCAGAACCACCATCGAGCCACCCTTCCGCGAACCGGGACCACCGGAGGATAGTGGCCGAGCAGCGAGCGCCCGCAGGCCGCACGGAGCCGGGCGGGAGCGGGTAGCCAGCAACCCGGAAGAATCTGCGAGATCGATGTCGAGAACGGCGGACCGGGTCCGTCCCAGGGGTACGAGCGGCCGAGAGGGCCGCGCCAAGGCAAGGAGAACCGCCATGAAGTACCTGCTCCTCAAGCACTACCGCGGCGGCCCGACCCCGGTCGTGGACTACGAGCCCATGGATCGCTGGACCCCCGAGGAGGTCGACGCTCACCTGCAGTACATGCGCGACTTCGCGGCCAAGCTCCGCCAGACCGGCGAGTTCGTCGACGAGCAGGCGCTCACCCCCGACGGGGCGTTCGTCCGCTACGACGGCGAGGGCCGCCCGCCCGTCACCGACGGCCCGTTCGCCGAGACCAAGGACCTGATCGCCGGCTGGATGATCATCGACGTGGACTCCTGGGAGCGCGCCGTCCAGCTGGCCGGTGAGCTGTCCGCGGCTCCCGGACCGGGCGGAGAGCCCATCCACGAGTGGCTGGAGGTCCGCCCCTTCCTCACCGATACCTCCTTCCTGGCCGAGTGAACGAGTCGGAGCTGCGGGAGCTCGTCCCCGCGGTGATCGGGGTCCTCGTCCGGCGCGGAGCGGACTTCGCGTCGGCCGAGGACGCCGTGCAGGAGGCGCTGATCAAGGCGCTGCAGACCTGGCCGGGGGACCCGCCACGCGACCCAAAGGGCTGGCTGGTCGTCGCAGCCTGGCGCAGGTACCTCGACCTCACCCGCTCCGAGGCCTCGCGCCGCGACCGCGAGCTCGCCGTCGAGGCCGGACCGCCACCCGGCCCCGCCGCGGCCATCGACGACACCCTGCGCCTGTACTTCCTGTGCGCCCACCCGACGCTGTCGCCGGCGTCCGCGGTCGCGCTGACCCTGCGAGCGGTGGGCGGCCTGACGACGAGGCAGATCGCGGAGGCCTACCTGGTCCCCGAGGCCACGATGGCGCAGCGGATCAGCCGCGCCAAGCGCCGGATAGCGGGGCAGTCCCTCAACCAGCCGGGCGACCTCGCCACGGTGCTGCGCGTCCTCTACCTGGTGTTCAACGAGGGCTACAGCGGTGCGGTGGACCTCGCGGCCGAGGCGATCCGGCTCACCCGCCAGCTGGCAGCCCTGACCGACGAGCCGGAGGTCCCGGGCCTGCTCGCCCTGATGCTGCTCCACCACGCCCGGCGGGCGTCGCGCATCGGCCCCGGCGGCCGTCTGATCCCCCTGGCCGAGCAGGACCGCTCGCTGTGGGACACCACCCTGATCGCGGAGGGCGTGGCAATCCTGCAGGCCGCGCTGGCGCGCGACCGGCTCGGCGAGTACCAGGCGCAGGCCGCCATCGCGGCGCTGCACGCCGACGCGCGATCCACGGCCGAGACCGACTGGGTTCAGATCGTCGAGTGGTACGACGAGCTGCTCAACATCGCCGCCAGTCCGGTCGTCAGGCTGAACCGGGCCGTCGCCGTCGGCGAGGCCGACGGCCCGCAGGCGGGGCTGGCCGCCCTCGCCGAGGTGAGCGCCGATGTGCCGCGCCATGCCGCCGTCGCCGCCTACCTGCACGAGCGCGCCGGCGACCTCAGCCTCGCCGCCGACCTGTACGTGCAGGCCGCCCGCGCCGCGACCGGCGTCGCCGAACGGGATCACCTCACGCGCGAGGCCGCGCGCGTGCGCCAGCTCCTGCGCGGCTAGAGAGCCCTGGTGTCGATCCGGCCCCCAATCAGGACCACGATCGACACCACCCCCGCCCATCAGCTCAGCGGCCTGAGCAGGCGGCAGGCCGCAGGCGGTGGATGCCCACCGGACCTGCGGCCCGTCGTCGTCGAGCTGGGTGATCACCCGGTGACGATGCTCACCCCGTAGGTCGACTGGATCACGGTCCACGGCTGGGCGTAGGCCGCGCTGCTGCCGACGGCGATCACGTTGCCGCGGATCCAGGCCCGGCCGTCGGCGCCCTTGGCGTAGAACGGGCTGCCCGAGTCGCCACCCTGGGGCAGGACCCCACCGGTGAAGACAATCACCGGGGACTTGCAGCCGGTCTGCGTGCACACCTGGCCGTTGATGCTGGTGGCCGTGTGGCCGCAGTTCTCACCCGTCGTGCGACCGCTGTGGCAGTAGTCGCTGTAGCCCACGTAGGCCGAGCCGGCCGCCGCGACCCCGGCGCTGCTCATGCTGAAGATGCCACCGGTGAAGATGCGCCCCGTGTAGCTGCCGCCGTAGACGACCTCGGCGTCCATCGCGTGACCGGTGACGGTCGGCAGCCGCCGCCACAGGACCGTGCCGTAGGTGTTGGCGCCGGACTCCGTCGTGACCGTCGCGCCGTCCGCGAAGCAGTGACCAGCGGTGACGCTGAAGCGGATGCCGAAGATCCACTCGACCGCGTAGCCCGCGGAGCAGATGCCGCCACCGCTGCGGATCCCGCCGCCGCCCCAGTAGGGCTGGATGTCGTCGCGGCGGTGCCAGGCGTCAGACGTCGTCGACTTGCGGACGCTCATGCCCACCGACGCGCCGTCAAGCGACTCCTCGGCCGTGCTGGTCAGATCCTCTACCACGAAGGATGGAGCGTCAGTGTCGAGGACGATCTGCCCCGTGTTCGAGTCGATGTAGCTCGCGAACGTGTGCCGCGTGCCGTACTTGTCGACGTAGTCCTCGATCCGCTGCTGCATGGCCTCCAGGGCCTCGACGGCCTCTCGTGACGCGGCCACCCGCGGGCGCGCCCCGCGGTCAGGCTCTTGCTTGATGGCCGCCGCGTCGCTGGCCTGCTCCTTCGGCTTGCCGCGAGTCCCGGCATCGGCCGCCGAGGCGGGCCCGCTCGGTACCAGCATCATCAGGCTCAGCACCATCGCGATCAGCGCCCAGAGCCCCCGCTTTGTTGCAACGCTCGCTTGCCGCATCGTCCACACCTTTCGTGCGTCGTTTGCTCTCAGAGGAGCTGCGCTCCGCGATCGGCGCCGACGACTGGTCCCGTCCCCCCGGGCCTCGCCCTGTCGGTGCTCCCGTCTTTCACCGCGTGCGCCGGACCGTCGTGCTGCGTGCCGAGGTCCGTCACCCCCCGCCGGCCGCGTGTGCGACCGCAAGCCCACAATGAGGCATACGGGCGCTATGCACTGTTCGCTGTGCGACACGTGACGTGTCAAGCACCTCACGCTGCGCGCGCCTCAGGGTGAGTGGTGTGATGCGGCTAGCCCTGCGTCAGTCGCCGTGGAAGCGCTGCTCCCGCCAGGGGTCGGCGTCGTTGTGGTACCCGCGCGCCTCCCAGTAGCCGGGGACGTCGTGGTCCAGGGTGCGCAGCTCGTGGACCCACTTGACGCTCTTCCAGGCGTAGAGCGACGGCACGACCAGCCGTAGTGGACCGCCGTGTGCAGGGGTCAGCGGCTTGCCGTCGTGCGCCCAGGCGAGCAGGACGTCGCCCTCCAGCAGCACCTCCAGGGGGAGGTTCGCGCTGTAGGCCGGGCGGCCGAACGCCAGGACGTGCGTGGACTCCGGTCGCAGCCCGGCACGTTCAAGCAGGTCGCGCGGTCGGACCCCCGTCCAGGTGTTGTCGAGCCGGGACCAGGCGGTGACGCAGTGCATGTCGGCCTTGACCGTCACCTCGGGGAAGGCGCGCAGCTCCTCCCAGGTGAGGCTGAGCCGCCGCTCGACCAGACCCGTGACGGTGAACCGGAAGCTGCCGAGGTCGACCTCGGGGACCCCGCCGGTGTGCAGGACCGGCCAGCCGGCCGTCAGGTGCTGTCCGGGGGGGACGCGAGCCGGGTCGTCCACCGACGTCGGGGCGCGCGCGACGTCCTCGTCGGCGCCGTTGGCACCCTGGAGGATCAGCTCGAGGTCGAGGTCGGCCATGCGCCGCGAGATCTGGGCGGCGAGCTCCATGCGCTCGTCCTCGTCGGCGATCTCGTCGAGCAGCTCACGAGCGTCCAGAAGCAGGTCCTCGGCGCGCAGGCGGGCCATCTGCGGATCGGGCCGCGTCGAGGCCGTCTTGCGCACCTCGTCGGAGCGCTCGATCAGGCGCAGCACCTCGGTCGTGCTCATGTCTCCATACCGCCACAGGCCAGGTCACTCGGGATCACACCGGATCTTGTTGATCCCCTTCAACCGAGATCACACTAGATCATGTTCCAGCTCGAGCTCGCCGAGGACTTCGACGGCGACCGCCTCGACGAGAGCCGCTGGCTGCCGGCCCACCTCCCGCAGTGGAGCTCCCGCGCGCAGGCCGCCGCTCGCTACGACCTCGAGGGCGGCCGACTGGTGTTGCGCATCGATCGCGATCAACCACCCTGGTGCCCGGAGTTCGACGGCGCCACGCGCGTCTCCTCGCTCCAGACCGGAGTGCTCGCGGGCCCGCTCGGAAGCGGGCTCGGCCAGCACCGCTTCAACCCTGACGCCGTCGTGCGCGAGGAGCAGGAGACCCGGCGGCTGTACACGCCGACCTACGGACGGATCGAGGCGCGCGCGTCCGCCCTGCCCGACCCGATGAGCATGGTCGCGTTCTGGATGATCGGCTTCGAGGAGGTCCCGGAGCAGTCGGCCGAGATCTGCGTCTTCGAGATCTTCGGACGCGACGTGCGGTCCGACTCGGCGGACGTCAGCATGGGGATCCACCCCTTCGGCGACCCCGCGCTCAGCGACGACTTCGAGCGCGTGCGCGTCGACATCGACGTCACGCGGCCCCACACCTACGCCGTCGAGTGGACGCCCGGCCGCGTGCGCTGGCTGGTGGACGACCAGCCGGTCAAGACCTCCCAGCAGGCCCCCGACTACGCCCTGCAGCTCATGCTCGGCATCTACGAGTTCCCGACCCAAGCGCAGAGCGCCCACCCCTACCCCAAGCGCTTCGAGGTCGAGCACGTGCACGGCTACGGGCTGCTGCCGAGCCCGACGAGATCGAGCCCCGGAGATGCCTGAGCACGAGCAGATGTCGGAGATGAAGCGGCGGATGCTCGCCGGCGAGCCGTACCGCGCGGACGATCCGGTGCTCGACGCCGACCACGCCCGCGCCCAGGCGCTGCTGGAGCGGTTCAACGCGACCACGCACGACCAGCAGGAGGAGCGCCGCGAGCTGCTGACCAGTCTGCTGGCGCACATCGGAGCTGGAGCTGTGGTGCGTCCCACGCTGCGCTGCGACTACGGCTTCAACATCAGCATCGGAGCCGGCACGTTCCTCAACTTCGACTGCGTGCTCCTCGACGTGGCGGCGATCACGATCGGCGACCACTGTCAGATCGGGCCGCGCGTCCAGCTGCTCACGCCGACGCACCCGCTCGAGCCCGGCCCACGCCGGGATGGCTGGGAGGCCGCCAAGCCGATCAGCATCGGCGACAACGTCTGGCTGGGCGGAGGGGTGATCGTCTGCCCCGGCGTCAGCATCGGCGCCGACACGGTCGTGGGGGCGGGCGCGGTGGTGACCCGTGACCTGCCGGCGGGCGTGGTGGCGGCGGGCGTGCCCGCGCGTGTGCTGAGGCCGCTTCCCAGCTAGCCCGAACGGGGTCGCAAGGCCCAGCACGATCTAACGCCTAACGCCCACCGCGGCCCCGGTCGAGATCGGGACTTCGGCCCCTCCGCCCAGGGACCTTCGGCTCTGTCGGCCCCCGGCGGAAAGGCGGAGCCTCGCAGCGAGGGCTCGCAGATCCGATGGCCCTCGTCAGGAGGAGGCGATGTGGCGCATGGCCCTGGGCGGCTTCGCGGTAGCGCACGCCCTCGCGCACGCGCCATTCCTCGCCCCCGCCCCGACGCAGCGACCCGGAGCGCCGGAGTGGCCGTTCGAGCTGCGGCGCTCCCGGGTCCTCGACCGCCTCGGTGTGCCCCCGGGCGCGGTCCACGGCATCGGCAGCGTCTTGGTGGTCGCCCTGCTCGGCGGGTTCGCGGTCGCGGGGGTCGCATTGATCCTCGAGCTCGCCTGGTGGCGCATCGCTGCGGTCGTCTCGGCACTGATCTCACTCGTACAGCTCGGGCTGTTCTTCCACAGGTGGCTGGTTCTCGGCCTCGTGATCGATGTCGCGGTCATCGCGGCGCTGATGTGGGTCGGCTGGCCGCCTGCGGCGCTGATCGGTTCCTGAGAGGAGGACGCCATGACAGGCCGCAGGATCGCTCTCCTAGTCGTCGGAGTCGTGCTCGGGCTGATCGGGTTCGGGGTGACGACCGCCGGCGTCGGCATGCTCTGGGCCCGAGGCGTGCAGTCGTCCGAGGACGGCTACCTCGAGAGCCCCGACTACACGCTCCGCACGGAGACCCACGCCCTCACCAGCGGAGCGGTCGAGCTCGGAGCGCCCACCCCCGATGACTGGCTGTGGCCGGGCGACATCGACGTCCGCATCGACGTCGCGTCGACCTCGGAGCAACCCATCTTCGTGGGCATCGCGCCCCGCACGCAGGTCCGTTCCTACCTGGAGGGCGTCGCCCACGCCGAGGTGACGCGTGTGGGTGTTCGCTCCGACGACGTCACGTACGAACCCCGACCGGGAGACACCACGCCGGCCCCGCCAGGGACCCTCGACATCTGGGCCGCCCGGGCCGAGGGCCCCGGCGCTCAGCGGCTCACCTGGAGCGCCGAGCCGGGGACCTGGTCGCTGGTGATCATGAACGCCGACGCCAGCGACGAGGTCGAGGTGGTGGCGAGCGGAGCGGTCTCCACCGCGGCGCTGCTGCCGCTGGGTCTCGCGCTGCTGGTCGCCGGGCTGCTGCTGCTGGCGCTGGCTACGGTGCTGATCGTGCTGGCGGCCGCAGGCGCCAGGGGCCAGACGGACGGAACCCCCGCTGCCGTCGGAGCCCACGCGACTGGTCCGTACCCGCTGAGGCTCGAGGGCAGGGTCGACCAGCCCCTGTCACGCGGGCTGTGGCTCGTGAAGTGGGTTGCGCTGATCCCGCACTACATCATCCTGGCGTTCCTGTGGCTGGCCTTCGCCGTGGCGACGGTCGCGGCCGGGTTCGCGATCCTCTTCACCGGCAGCTACCCGCGCACGCTGTTCGACTTCAACGTCGGCGTGCTGCGCTGGACGTGGCGTGTGGCCTTCTACGGCTACTCCGCCCTCGGAACCGACCAGTACCCGCCCTTCACGCTGGAGGCGGTCCCGTACCCGGCCACGCTCGACATCGCCTACCCCACCCAGCTGTCGCGCGGCCTCGTGCTGGTGAAGTGGTGGCTATTGGCGCTGCCGCACTACCTGGTGGTGGCGGTGCTCGCCGGCGGCGGCCTCACCTGGGTGTTCGCCCGCGATGACCTCGGCGTCTGGCGGATCGGCGGAGGCGGCCTGCTGGGCGTGCTGGTCCTCGTAGCCGGCGTGGTGCTGCTGTTCCGCAACCACTACCCGCAGGGCCTGTTCGACCTGGTCATGGGCGTCAACCGCTGGGTCTACCGCGTGATCGCGTACGCGGCCCTGATGACCGACGAGTACCCGCCCTTCCGACTTGACCTCGGCGGCGACGAGCCGCCCCCGGCTCCCGGGCCGACCCCCGGGCTGACACCCCTTGGCGACCATGCCGATCTGGTCGGCAGCTGAGATCGACGGCCGGCGGGGAAGGGCGGGCCCCGCCGGCCGTCCTCAGGACCGCGGCAGCCCGTCAGCCCAGTGCGCGCACCTGGTCGCCGACGGCGACGCCGCCCGGCTCGGCCACCTCGGCTATGACGCCGAGGCAGAGGCCGTTCTCCCCGCGAACCCGCCTGAGCTCCTCGAGCCCATCCCAGTCGTGCGCACCGGTCGTGGGCTCGCGAGTGATCACCACGCAGCGCACGAGCTGATGGCTGATCCGCAGGACGGCGGAGCCGGCGATGACGTCGCGACCCACCCAGCTGTCCTCTTCGAACGGCACCGTGCCGGAGACCTCGATCAGCATCCGGTAGCGATCGGCGGCGCCACTCGGCGCGGGGACCGCGGCGACCGACGCGGAGCCGATGAGGGAGACCGGCCCCTCGTCCCAGCCGACGCCGGGACCATCGGCGAGCACCAGCCTGATCGGCTCTCCGACGAGGTCGGAGAGGGCAGCGGCAGCTTCGCCGCCGAGCACCCGCCCGCTGCGGTCCTTGCCGAACAGGCGCGTCTGGACGCCGGCGCCCAGCGCGTCGAGGTCAGCGGTCACGACCCCGCCATCCGGCAGCGTCAGACGCAGCCTGCGCTCCGCCAGGTCGAGGTCCGGGACGACCGCGACCAGCCCGGGGTGCCGGCGGGAGGTGACGACGGCGCCGTCTCCGTCGACCAGGAACAGCCGGCGGTCCTCCGCCACGCCGCTGCGGTCGATGTGGACGCGCTCCCGCCGCACGGCGCGGAGGCCCTTCACAGGGGCGACGCGGAGGGCTTCGACAGTACGCATCCAGGCAGTGTAGTGACGCGCGGATTGCGCACAGTACGTGGGATTGCACTCCCAGATGATCTAGGTTCCCGCAATCTCGAACCGCCGCCCGACAGAAAGGCAGTGCACGTGGGCATTCGAAGGCTCGCTTCGTACGGCTCCATCGTTCTCGGCGTTCTCCTGATCCTGGGCGGCATCGCCACCTGGGTGATGGTGAGCAGCACCCTGGCGGAGCAGAACATCGTCACCCCGGACGACGCCTGCCTGCCCGGACGTGAGGTGGCAGGGCCGTTCACGGCCTACTGCCAGGCCGACGTCATCCAGAAGCACACGCTGGAGGCGACCGGCGGGCTGACCTACGCCGAGCTGGATCGCGACGACCCCTTGCGCGAGACCGCCATGAACTCGTCGTTCCTCCAGGCATCCCTGTTCACGTCGGTCCTCGCGTTCGGCGTCGCCGCGATGGCCTTTGGGATGGGGGTGCTGTTCGTCCTCATCGGCCTCGGGATCCGCGACGTCAGCGAGAAGGTGATCGCGGAGCACGCCGCCGCCTGATCCCAGCGGTGAGAGACGAACCGCTAGACACCATCCGCGCCGCCGTGCGCAGGGAGATCGTGGTGCAGCGCTCGCGCTTCATCACGACCCTTGCGCCGGCGGCGGACCGCAGCGCCGCCGACGAGGTGATCGCCGCGGTGCGGCGCGAGATGTTCGACGCCCGCCACCACTGCACCGGGATGATCTTCGGGCTGGCCGGTGAGCGTGAGCGCTCGAACGACGACGGTGAGCCCGCGGGCACGGCCGGAGCGCCGATCCTGGCGGTCCTGCGCGGTGCGGGGCTGTCGGATGTGGTGGCGGTCGTCACGCGCTACTTCGGTGGTGTGCTGCTCGGCACCGGGGGGCTCACAAGGGCCTACTCGGCTGCGACGGCCGCAGCGGTCGAGGCCGCGGAGCGCCTTCCTCGGCGCCGCCTCGCGGTCTTCGACGTGCGGACTGACCTGCGCGATGTCGGGCGGCTGGAGCACCGGCTTCGGGCCTGGGCGGAGGCCGCCGGCGCTGAGGTCGGCGAAGGGCGCTACAGCAGCGAGGGGGCGGCCTTTGAGGTGGCCGCCCCGCTGGCTGCCGGCGAGGCGCTGAGGACCATGCTGGCTGCCAGCGGCATCGGGCATGACCTCGTGGAGCGCGGTGAGGAGGTCCGCGCGGTCGGTCGGTGAGGCGCGGTCTCCACTGGTCGTCAGGCGGCGAGAGCGGGCAGCCGCAGCTGATCCACGCCGCGCTCCACCATCAGGGTGTGCGCGCGGGCGAAGCGGCGGGCGATGATCGGGCTGGGAGGCTGGTCGGCGGCGTCCGGGTCCAGCCCGGCGGCCTCCTCGAGGGCGACGGTCACCTCCCACGCGGAGCGCTCGTCACCGAGCTCAAGCCGCTCCGCGACCCACTGCGCCAGGACATCAAGATCGGTGAGCTGAGACACGGCCGTCATCCCATCCTCCTGTCTAGGCGGCTGCCGAAGATCGGCAGAACCCCAGGCTGACGTGCCAGGTTGCAGATGCCCGTGGCAGAGATGACACTTGTCGAAGGGATCCCGCCAAACCCTCTA
>CAZVUW010000084.1:0-3367 GCA_964629825.1 uncultured Actinomycetota bacterium | reverse complement strand
AGGAGGACCGCATGGCTCACGTCGTCGCCACCGTCGTCCTGGACGGCTTCGAGCCCTTCGAGTTCGCCGTGGCCGCCGAGGTGTTCGGCACCGATCGGTCGTACCTCGGCGTCGAGTGGTACGAGTTCCGCCTCTGCACGCCCGGCGAGGTGACGCTTGCGGGGGGCGCCAAGCTGCGCGGGAGCCACGGGCTGGAGGACGTTGCGACGGCGGACACGGTCATCATCCCGCAGGGCCCGGTCGACTCGGACCCGCCGGCGGAGCTCCTGGAGGTGGTCGTCGACGCCCATCGGCGTGGTGCGCGCATCGTGTCGTTCTGCAGCGGCTGCTTCGTGCTGGCGGCCGCGGGCCTGCTGGATGGGCGCCGGGCGACGGCGCACTGGATCGAGACCGAGCGGTTCCGGCGCCGCTTCCCGCGCGTGCAGCTGGACCCGAACGTCCTCTTCGTCGACGAGGGCGACGTCCTCACATCGGCCGGGACGGCGGCGGGGATCGACCTGGCCCTTCACATCGTCCGCAAGGACTTCGGCGCCGACATCGCCCGGGCGGTGGCGCGTCGCATGGTCGTCCCGCCCCACCGCGACGGCGGGCAGGCGCAGTTCATCGACCCGCCGCACGCCCCGCGTGTGCCCTCCGATGGCATGGCGCCGCTGCTGGACTGGCTGAGCGGTCAGCTCCACCGCGATGTGACCGTGGCCGAGATGGCCGCGCGCGTCGCCATGAGCGAGCGGACGTTCGCGCGTCGCTTCAAGGAGGCCACCGGGACGACCCCGTTCCGCTGGGTGCTGCGTCAGCGCCTTCAGGCGGCGCAGGAGCTGCTCGAGACCACGGACCTCGACGTCGATCGCATCGCGCACCGGTCGGGCTTCGGGTCAGCCACCAATCTGCGCGAGCACTTCCGCCGCGAGCTCGGCACCACACCGACCGCTTACCGCCGCACCTTCAAGGGGGCGGAGCGCCCCGCCGAGGGCACGGCAAACCGGACACCTCCGGACGCGGAGCGCGTGCCCGTCCGCGGCTAGCATCCGATCAGGTTCGCGGGCCCTTTCCGCGACCCCTGAGATCGGTGCACCCGGATGAAGCTCGCAATCCTGTCGCGAGCGCCGCAGAGCTACAGCACGAGACGGCTGAAGGCGGCGGCGCTCGAGCGCGGCCATCGCGTCAAGGTCCTCAACACGCTGCGGTTCGCCATCGACCTCGCGAGCGAGGATCCGGACCTGCAGTACCGCGGTAAGCCGCTCTCCCACTACGACGCGATCATCCCGAGAATCGGGGCGTCGATCACCTACTTCGGCATGGCCGTGGTGCGCCAGTTCGAGCAGATGGACGTCTACACGCCCATCACCGCGGCGGGCATCGCCAACTCTCGCGACAAGCTGCGCGCGATCCAGATCCTGTCCCGGCATGCCATCGGGATCCCCGCCACGACGTTCGTGCGCGATCGCAAGGACGTGCTGCCGGCCATCGATCGCGTGGGTGGCGCTCCGGTGGTGATCAAGCTGCTCGAGGGCACCCAGGGCATTGGCGTCATCCTGGCGCCCAACAAGAAGGTGGCCGAGGCGGTCATCGAGACGCTTCAGAGCACCAAGCAGAACGTGCTCATCCAGCGCTTCGTGGCCGAGAGCCACGGTCGCGACATCCGCGCCTTGGTGGTCGGCGACCGCGTGGTCGCAGCCATGCGCCGGCGTGCGCGCGGCGATGAGTTCCGCTCGAACCTGCATCGCGGCGGGACGACCGAGCTGGTCGAGCTCGACGAGGAGTACCAGCGCGTCGCCGTGCAGTCGGCCCAGATCATGGGGCTGCGGGTGGCGGGTGTGGACATGCTCGAGAGCGACGACGGTCCACTTGTGATCGAGGTGAACTCCTCGCCCGGGCTCGAAGGCATCGAGACCACCACCGGCCTGGACGTCGCCGGAGCCATCGTCGACTTCATCGCCGCCCAGGTGGCGTTCCCGGAGATCGACGTCCGGCAGCGGCTGACCGTCAGCTCCGGCTACGGCGTGGCCGAGCTGCTCGTGCGCGACGGAGCGCACATCGTGGGCAAGACGATCCGGGAGTCTCGCCTGCGCGACCTCGACATCCAGGTGCTGACCCTGACCCGCGGGACGAAGGTGATCCCGAACCCGCGCGGGAACCGCGAGCTCGAGCCGGGCGACCGCCTGCTGTGCTTCGGGCGGCTCGAGTCGATGCGCGACCTGGTGCCTGAGCGCCGGCGGCGCAAGTCACGCCCGAAGGTGGCGCCGCTGCCCGAGGACCCTCTTCCGGAGGATCCTCTGAGCAGCGGCGTCGCAGCCTCCGGCTAGCGCCAGGTCGCGTCGTAGGCGGCGTCCACTCCCGCGGGCAGCGGGATCGGCGTGGTGGCGGAGCTGTTGCCCCAGCCCCAGCGCAGACCGTATGGGGCGCTGCCAACCTGGGCGTCGTAGACGATGGCGGAGCCGTCGGGGGCCCAGTCGGGGCCGAAGCCCCAGCCCTCGAGGTCCGTGGCGCTGGCGCCGGGCGCCAGCACGCTCACGGTCGAGGTGGCCGCACCATCGCCCCAGGTGATCGCCAGGCGGTCACCGTTGGCGGCCCAGCGCAGCTCCCAGATCCAGCTCGTCAGGCCGAACGGCACGATCCACGGCGTGGAGACCTGGCCGTTGGCGAGGGTCGCGACCCGCAGGTGGGTCTTGGTGGCCAGCTCGTCGGTGGCCGCGTAGGCCAGCCGGGAGCCGTCGGGCGACCACGCGGGGGCGTCCGCGTAGTGGTCGTCGGCGATCACGGTCGTGACGCTCGGCGCGCCGCCGGACAGCGTCGCCGTCAGGATCTGGGCGCGACCCGGCGCGCCGTAGGGGACGTCGGTGTGCACCCGCCGGAAGGCGAGCACCGGGCTCCCCGGCTTCCAGGCCGGCTGAGCGTCGAGTGCTCCGGCGGGAGCCGGCACGACGGTCGTCTGTCCGCTGTCGGCGTCGACGACGAGGATCCGCGAGGAGGTGTAGCCATCGGCGCAGGACAGGGCGATCAGCTCGGAGTCCGAGCTCCAGACCGGGTCGGCCACGGCCCCATCGCAGGACTGACCTGACAGGGCGAGCGGAGCAGCGGGCAGGCTGATGTCATCGCCCGAGACCTCCGCGACCCAGAGCTGGCCGCGACCGTCGGGGTTGACGCGGATGAACGCCAGGCGGTCACCGGCGGGAGACCACTCAGGTGAGCGGTCGTAGCTGCCGGCGGGCGGGTCGGTCACCTGCACGGCCTCGCCGGCGAGGTCGGTCAGCCAGATGGAGTCGTCGCCGGTGAAGGCGATGGGCAGCGTCGGCTCCGGCTCCGGCTCCGGGTCCGGCGTCGGTTCCGGGTCCGGTGTCGGTTCCGGGTCCGGCGTTGGCTCCGGGTC
>CAZVUW010000083.1:0-14388 GCA_964629825.1 uncultured Actinomycetota bacterium | reverse complement strand
GTTCCCGGTTGGGGAGCGTCGGTTGGGACGTGGATCTGCACGTCCTCGTCGGCAGATTGGCCCTCGGCGTCGCCGATGGCCTTCTCGTAGTCGGAGCGGGTGATGGCGCCTTCGGCGAGGAGGGTGTCGAGGCGGCGGCGTTCGAGGTCCTCGTGGGTGGTCATGCCGAGCCAGGCACGGGCCTCGTCGGCGACGGCGGAGACCAGCGTGGACGTCGTCCGCGGGGAGCCCTCGGCAGGCACCACTGTCAGAATCAGCCGCACCGACGTCCGGGCAGGCCGCTCCCTCGTCCCCGGGGCCACGGTCAGAGACACCGAAGCCGCAAGGCTGCTCGCGCCTCCCGCAGCACCAACATCGAGAGCCACGCGGGCAGGCTCGGCCTCCATCCCGTGCGCGGGCTCGACCGTGAGCTCCGCCGACTCCGCATCAGAGCCCAGGCTGATCTCCACCGGCACCTCGACGGCCTCCCCAACGGCGACCGTCTCCGGCAGCTCGGGACGCACCGCATCGCCGTAGCCCGGCTCCCCCGCTGTTGGCGAGCCTTGAGACGAGCCTGACGGCGAGCCGCCGTCAGAGCCCGACACGCCGCAGCCCCCTGCCAGGACGAGGGTGACAATGGCGGCAACTGCTTGAACTCGGTGCAACACGCTGTGTACCGTACCCATCCGGTCAATGGGGTCATGGCGCCGAGGCAAGTCTGGGAACGGTCCAGGCCCCGCGGAAGCAGGCCCCGTGCGGGCGACGGGGAGACTTCCATTGCAAACCCTTCTTGACGAGCGCTTCTCCGTGCGCTCGAACCTTCGAGCGATCCTTGCGGCGGCGCTGGTCGCTGCACTGCTGAGCACCTTGCTGGCTCCTGTGGCTGCGGTCGCGCGACCGCGCGAGGACGCCGAGCCGACGCAGGCCTCAGGCGACCCGGGCGACCCGATCTCGGTCGAGTTCGACCTGGGCGAGCGTGTGCGGGGCAAGGGGGCGACGGCGTCCGACCTCGTGATCGACGTAGCCGAGCCGCCCTCCGGCGGCCGGGTCGAGGTCACCCTTGGCACCCGCAACGCCGTCGAGCTCGGCAGGGGACGCCGCGTCTCTGTGACGCTGGACGCCGCTTCGGAGCTGCGGGTTCCCGTGCCGTTCTCGATGACGCGCGGCAAGGGCGGGATCGTCGCCGAGATCGTGCTGCTCGACAGCGGCGGCAACGTGGTCGCGACGGACCAGACGTCCCTCGACGTGCTCGTCCAGGGCGACGAGCTGCTGCTCGGCAACGCCGGCGAGACCGAGCTGAGGGTGTTCGCCTTCGACCAGGCGTCGCATGAGGGCATGTCGGCCGCCGAGCGCGCCGACGCCAGGCTCCGCGTCCTCGACGGCGAGCTCGCGCAGGACACCGCGGTGGTCGAGGAGGTGCAGGGCCTTGCCGCGGCGGATGGTGACCTCAACGTCAGCGGCACCGTCCGCTGGACCGACGAGAACGGCGACACCCATCCGTGGCGTCGCGGCGACGTGGAGCTGTGGGAGGAGGACTTTGGGTTCGACGACCGGATCACCACGGTCAGGACTGACGAGGCGGGCCGCTTCTCGGCTGTCATCGACAACGACGACGGCATCGGTCAGGGCGGGCGTGACCTGTTCGTGCGCGTTCGCATGCGGGGCGTCGGCTTCCAGGTGGAGACCACCGGCGGAGACGTCTACTCGCTCCGGTCGACGACGCAGGACGACCTGCCCGACGGTGCCGAGGTCGAGTTCAACCTCACCGGCGGTGATGACGCAGACGGCAACGCCATGTCGGTGCACCAGGCGATGGCGCTGGCCGTGCCGTACGCGCACCGGATGAACGGCGGGGCGTTCCGGGACGTCGACGTGGTCTGGCCCAACGGCGACGACGGGTCCTTCTACGACGGTCAGGTCCAGATGGAGCAGGAGGACCGCTGGGACTGGGACACCATCCACCACGAGTACGGGCACTTCGTCGCGGAGCAGCTCGACATCGAGGACAACCCGGGTGGCCCGCACAACATCACCGACAACCTCGCCGACGTCCGAGGCAACAAGGACGAGGGCATCCGCCTGGCCTGGGGCGAGGGCTGGCCGACCTTCTTCGCGATCTCCCTCCAGATGGAAGAGGGCGCCGCCGGCCTTGGGGTGCCCCGAGTGGGCGACCTCTTCTACCAGGACCTCGAAGACACCAACGTCGACTACAGCATGGAGGCCCAGATCGGTGGCCAAAGCGGGGGCGAGGACAACGAGCTGTCCGTGCAGCGCTTCCTCTGGGACCTCTACGACGGCGGCGCCGACGAGGACTCCGACGATGTGAGGCTCGGCGACGACGCGATCTGGGACCTCGTCTCGGGCGCGGAGCCGGTCAACCTCTCCGAGGCCTACCGCGCCATCACCGCGAACCGTGCCCGGGCGGAGGTGGCCTCGATCGGCTGCATCGCGAGCGAGCAGCGGATCGCACCGGCCCCGATCACGCCGGTCAACGCCGCGCGGATGAGCGCCGACCAGGACCCGCCGACCTTCCGGTGGGTCGCGAACGGCCGCAGCGACGACTTCCCGAACAACGAGTTCGAGATCCAGTTCTGGGACGAGGACTACAGCACGATGCTGTTCTTCGAGGACGACCTGGGCGACACCGAGTTCACGCCGACCGAGATCCAGTGGCGCCTGATCGCCGACCGCCGCTACGTCAACTGGGTGGTCGTGGGCCGTCAGACCGACGCGCCGGCCACGGGTGCCTACACGGGCTGCGGTCGCGAGCTGGTGATCCAGCAGGGTCCGGGCTCCATCGCCGAGCTGGCCGGCTGCCGTGACACGGTTTTGCCGCGCAACGACGACGGCTCGAGCGCTGCCGTGGCGCTGCCCTTCACGCTCGACTTCCTGGGACGCCCGTTCACCCTCGACGTCCTCGGGCGGACGTTCACGTCGCTGTACGTCAACAACAACGGCAACGTCACCTTCGACGAGCCGCTGTCCACATACACGCCGTTCGAGCTGCTGGCGACCTCGCGCGTGATCGTCGCGCCGCTCTTCGCGGACATCGACACCCGCAACCCGGCGTCGGGCGCGACCACCTACGGCCACACCACCTTCTCGGGGCGGCCTGCCTTCTGTGTCAACTGGGTCGACGTCGGCTACTACAGCCAGGCGACCGACCGCCTGGTCAGTGCCCAGCTGCTTCTGGTCGACCGCTCCAACGTGGCGCCCGGTGACTTCGACATCATCTTCAACATCGATCGCGTCGAGTGGGAGACCGGCGACGCCAGCGGCGGCTCCGGTGGCCTCGGCGGCTCGTCGGCCCGCTCGGGCTACGCCTCCGGCGGCTTCGACGCCCTGGAGCTGACCGGCTCCGGCGTGAACGGCGCGTTCCTCGACTCCAACACCGAGACAGGGCTGATCCACAACAGCCGCGGCAGCACCCAGATGGGTCGCTACGTCTTCCAGGTCCGCAACGGCGGCACGACCGGCGTCACCCTCTCCGGGACCGTCACGGACCAGGCGGGCAACCCCGTCGCCAACGCCCCGGTGGACGTCTGCATCGCCGATGGCGGCTGTGTCGGAACATCAACGGGCGCCAACGGCGGCTACACCGTCGACGGAGTCCCGGACGGCGAAGCCAGCGTGCGTGTGGGCGCGCCCGCCGGCACCGCCTACAACACCGCGGTCGTCGGTCCGGTCACGGTTGACGGCGCCGACGTGGTCGTGGACGTGGTCCTGCAGGGGCCGCTCGCCCCGCCGGCAGGGACCGGGATCAGCCCGGCACGCGGCGGTGGCTCGGTGCCGGTCGTCTACTGGGACGAGCCGCTGTCGCTCACGACGACCGGCTGCGCCGGAGCGAGCGCCAGCTACACCATCCGGATCGGCGGCAGCACCGTCCGTGCCGGCTCCATGTCTGAGGGACCGGCGGGCAGCTACAGCGCGACCGTCGCCTCGCTCCACCCGCTCACGGGCACGGCGCGGATCAGCATCGTTCTGGCGTGCCCCGGCGGCTCGACCCAGGACGTCCAGTTCGACGTCTACATCGACCCGAGCGGGCACGTCGAGGACACCCGCGGCAACCCGATCCAGGGCGCGACCGTGACCCTGCTGCGCTCGGACTTCGAGACCGGTCCGTTCGAGGAGGTCCCGGACGGCAGCGCGATCATGAGCCCCGCGAACCGGACGAACCCGATGGTCACCGGGGCCGATGGGCGCTTCGGCTGGGACACGATCGCCGGCTACTACGTCGTCAGGGCCACGGCGGACGGCTGCGTCGACCCCGCCGACGGCGCGACGCCGTACGTCGAGACCCCGGTGCTGGAGGTCCCGCCGCCGCACCTCGACCTCGTCCTGGTGCTGAACTGCGGCTCCGGGTCCGTCGACACCGTGGAGTCGCTGCTGGCCAGCATGCGGTCCGAGATCGGGGCGCTCGACGTGCCTCCCGGCATCCGCCGGAGCCTCGAGGTGAAGCTCCAGCAGCTGGAGCAGCGCCACGCCACGGGCAAGGTCGAGGCCGCCTGCGGCGTCTTGGGGGCCTTCCGCAACCAGGTACAGGCCCTTGACGGCAAGCACCTGTCGTCCGAGTTGCTGCTGGCCTACACCGACCGCCTGGCTCCGCTGCTGGGCTGCGACCTGTAGAGCGGCGCCAGGGGCGGCCGCGCCGCACCGGCATCGCAGCATGAGAGAGGGCCCCGGCGCATCCGCGCCGGGGCCCTCTCGCTCAGCAGGTTCTAGCGAGCTGCCTCGGCGGTCAGGACGACGTCGCCGCCTGCGGACAGGCTGGTGACCGTCAGCTGGACGGTCTCGGCGCCCTGGGCGTCCCCGGTGAGCTTGAACGACTCGTAGGGGTCGGGCCGGAAGGTCTCAGTGGCGAGGACCTGCCCGGTCGCTGCGTCGGTCAGGACCGCGCGAAGGACCTGGTCGGCCTCGCCGGTCGGGAAGACGTAGCCCGTCACCGAGCCGTCGTCGCCGAACTCGACGTGGCCCGCGCCGTCAGCCGTGGCGTTGGTCACGTCGTGCATGTCCATCAGCGGCATGAACGTCTCGGTCCAGGACTTGGTCTCACCCGGACCAAGAACATCCGGCAGGAAGAACCGGTCCGAGACGCCACCCCACGGCTCCACGTACGGCCGTGCGGAGTTGCCGCGCGAGTACGGGTTGGTGTCGAAGGAGGCGTTGAAGCCCCAGGTCCAGAACTTCATGCCCCGGGTGATGGTGTTGTCGGACACGCGGATCACGCCCTCGGCGTTCTCGTGGTTGACCACACCCCACCAGTTGCCCTGCGGGTTGGTCGGCAGATCCAGGCCGTAGGCGATGCCACCGGTCTGGGTGCCCGTCAGCCAGCGCGAGAAGTACCGCATGTTGTCGAAGTACAGCTCGCGACCGGCCTCGCTGTTGGCCGGGGCCTCGGGGTTCACCCGCCGCTCGACGTTGGCCATCCAGGTGTAGGCCGAGTCGCGGCGGATCTTCTCCAGCGGCGCCAGGTGCTCCATCGTGGGCGAGCCCTCGTGCAGCGGCCGGCCCGGCCCCAGCGTCGTGAGGGTCCAGTACTCGTACTCCTTGGCCTCCCCACCCGGGTTGTGGATGCTCACGTTCATGTCCACCGACGGGCGGTCCTTGTAGACGGTGTAGGACACCTCGATCTCCAGACCCGTGGCGCCGTAGCGGAAACGGCTGTCCAGGCGGTGGTTGATCGTGTCCACCTTCGTCATGGTGATGGTGAACGCCTCGTCGGTCTGGGTGATCTCGTAGTCCCACGGCAGGAACCAGTACTTGCCGTGCTCGGGCTCCGAGAAGGTGGGCGCGACACCGCCCCAGACCATCAGCCAGTTGGCGTAGAAGGGCGAGTTGTTGCCGTGCCCGTAGGGCGTGCCCACCGGGTTGGCGTACAGCAGGTCGTTGCCGGTCGGCTTGTAGACCAGCGACAGCAGCCGCGCTCCGTAGTCAGGCACGAACGTCGCCTTGATGTACTTGTTCTCGACCACGATCGCGTCGATCACCTCATCGACGACGCGGTCGCTGACGTTGGCGGCGTCCACCCGGTAGTTGGGCGTGGGGGTGTTGGTCGCGAACGTGTAGTCGAAGTGCTTGAAGACCACGCTCGCGTCCGTGTCGACGGTCAGGTAGTCCTGAGCGTTCGGGTCGAACAGCTCCGACCGCGGCGGCAGGGGCTCGTCCGGAGCTCGCGTGCTGGCCGTCTGAGCGTCGGGCCCGTTCGCCGCGCCCGACACGTCGATCAGGGACTCGGGCGCGAGCTCAACCTCGACCAGCGCGCCGCGCCGCAGCCGCTTGCCCTCGGTCAGGCTCACGACCAGCGTCTGCCGGTCGGCGAAGTAGGCCGCCTTGTAGCGAAGGTCATCGGTCAGGTCGACGGGGTTGTTGATCGGGTGCCCGACCGCCTTGCCCTTCGGCGCGGGCGGGTCGCCTTCGCCGGGCGTGAGCCGGCCGCGGACGGTGAGGAAGGTCGCCAGCTCCTCGGCGGTGAGGCTGTCTCCCGTGGTTCCGGTGACCGGGGTCTCGAGCACCGGGCGGTTGCCGGTCTGCCCCGGCATCCAGGTCGGCAGGGTGGCGAGCTCGCTCACCTTGTGGTTGAAGCGGACGGTCACCTGGTTGCGGCGCTCGTTCACCGAGACGTCCTGGACCTCCAGCGAGTGCGGTACGGCGCTAGCGGTGAAGGAGCCGTCGCCCGCCAGCAGGGTGCTGGGCGGAGCGGTGCCCGCGGAGGTCCTGATCGCGCTCCCGGCCTGCGTACCGGTCGGGTTGCCGAGGACCTGCAGCGAGTACGCCTGCCCGGCGTCCAGGTCCCCGTTCAGGTAGATGTCGTACACGCGCGAGTCGGTGTCGTCGATCTTCTGCACGTATACGGGACGTACGCCCGCGGGTGCGCCGACCACCGTGATCCTCGGCGGGTTCGTGCTGTAGGTGTGCGCCGGCATGCCGGAAAGCAGCGCATCGGCGAAGGTCACACGCAGCACCCGCGAGGTGAGCGCCTCTACGGACTCGAGGCGGGCTAGCTCGGCCGCGTTGGCCGGTCCGGTGAAGGACACGGGCGGGGTTGTGGTGCCGGCGGGAGCGCTGCCGTCCGCGCCCTTGATCTGCAGCTCCCCGAGCGGGGTGCCTTCGCCGTCCAGCCATAGCTGGTAGCTGCGCCCCTGCACCAGGGTCGTCGCCGCAGGAAGGACGATGCGCAGCTGCGCGTCCCCGGCGGTGTCGACCGGGAAGACCGAGGCGTTGACGGTCTGAAGGTCCGCGCCGTTGAGAGCGGAGTCAGGCTCTCCGGCCGCCCCACCGCTGATGCGGATGAACGGGCGAATCGCGTTGGCGTTGCCGGCGATGTACTGCCGAAGCCCCTCGTCCAGGGGTCGGTCGAAGTCGATGACGATCGACTTGCTGTCCTCCGCGGTCGCGGCGACGAGCTGAAGCCCGTCGTCGGCGGCAACGGGTGCCGCCACGGTCAGAGGAAGGATCGATGCGGCGACGATCGAGAGAGCGAGGATCGGCGCCCATAGGCGGACAGTGGCGGATCTCGGCGTGGTCGCAGTCATGCCGACCGTTCTCCAGACTTCATGCCGTTCCCTTTCCTCACCGGTGCCCTGTCGGGACCCGCTGAGCGGACCGGCATGCAGCTGCACGCCAACCGGCTGCGCCGTCGTGGGGGCACTTCGGCGCAGAGCTCCCGCCCAGCAGGATCGACGTCCGGTGATGCTAGGCAGTCATTCCACATAGCGAAATGTGGGTACGCAGATCGTAACGAGCGCGCGTCGCCGCTGTCAATGGGTGGCTTGCGCAGGTGACGAGAGCGGCCCCGGCCGGACTTCTGCCCGTGGGCCGTGGGCGACGCCCTTCAGCGAGTGCGGCCGACGTCGTAGCCGAGGTCGATCGAAGCCTTCAGCGCGTGCGCGATGACCACCGGCCGGCACTCGACGGTGCGCTCCGGGGTCATGCTGACGGTCCAACCCGACACGCTCATGGCGGCGACGACGGAGCCCGTGTGATCGCGGACCGGGGCCGCGACGCAGCGGATCCCCTCCTCGTTCTCGACGTCGTCCACCGCGTAGCCGTGCCGCCGGACCTCGGACAGCATCGCGTAGAAGGTCGTGGCATCGGTGACGGTGTTCGGAGTGCGCCGGGCCAGCGAGACCTCGCGCACGTAGCGGCGCCACTCGGCCTCCGGCTGGGCGGCCAGGAGGACCTTGCCGAGCGACGTGCAGTGGCAGGGAGCCCGGTCACCGATCCGCGACTGCATGGTCACGGCCTGCCTTCCGTCCACCTTGTCGAGGTAGACGATCTGCAGCCCCTCGAGCAGCGCGAGATGGGCCGTCTCGGCCGTCGCGGACGCCAACGACTCGAGGTGAGGTCGGATGCGCGTGCGGATGTCCACGCGGTCCAGAACCCCGTTCGCCAACCTCAGGATCTTCATCGTGGGCGCGTACTCTCGGGTCTCCGGGTTCTGCTGGACGTAGCCCGAGCTGATGAGCGCTCCGAGCATCCGATGCGCCGTCGCCTTGTTGAGATCGAGGTCGGCCGCAACTCTCCCGAGCGAGCTGGAGCCCTCGGCGGCCAGGTACTCGAGGACCTTCAGGATGCGCTCCCCCGATGCGCTCAGCTCCGTGCTCCTTCCTCACACCCCGCCGTGGACGATGGTCGCTCGCCGCCCGCCGAACCCCCCACATCCCTGCTTGCTTGACGGTCTGCCACGCTGAGGACTAGGGTAACCACCGAAACTGCATTTCACAAACTGAAACACCCTCTCAGGGAGGCGAGGGACATGCGTGGACGGGCCTGGCTGTGCTTGCTGGCGATCATCTTCCTGCTAGCCGCCTGCGGGGAAGGGGCGGACACCGCATCGAGCGACGAGGCGACCGGGGCTGACACCAGCACCGAGACCGAGGACGCCGCCACCGATGAGGGTGACGACGCGGGCGATGAGTCCGCCGGCGACATCACCATCGGCGTGGCCAACTTCACCCTCTGCTGCGCCTACTTCATCGGCATGTCTGAGGCGATCTCTGACGAGGCCGCAAAGCACGGCGGGGTCGAGGTGCGGACCACCGACGCGAACGGCGACGCCGCCAAGCTGACCTCGGACATCGAAGACCTGATCGCCCAGGGCGTGGACGGGGTGATCATCAACGCCGGTCCCCTCGAGTCGGCAACCGCGGCGCTTGAGGCCCTGGATGCCGCCGGCATACCGGTCGTGATGGTCGACCGGAAGCTTGCCGGTGGTCCTTACACCAGCTGGGTCGGCCCCGACAACGAGGCCATCGGCGTGCAGGCCGGCGAGTTCATCGTCGAGCAGCTCGGCGGCGAGGGGAAGCTCGCCGTCATCAAGGGCGGCCCGGCCGACAACACCATCGGCCTCGCCCGCACCGAGGGCATGCTCTCCCAGGTCGAGGAGACCGACATCGAGGTCGTCACCGCGCCGGACTTCGCCGACTGGAGCGAGGACGGGGGCCTTGCGGCCATGGAGGACCTCCTCGCCGCGCACGACGACATCGACGCCGTCTTCTGCGAGAACGACTCGATGTGCCTGGGAGCCCAGAAGGCGATCGAAGACGCCGGTCTCACGGACAGCATCTTCATCGTGGGCGTGGACGGCCAGAAGGAGGCGCTCAAGGCGATCCTCGACGGCACCAACTACCTGGCCACCGGCTACAACGACTCGGACGAGATCGGGCGCGCTGGCTTCCAGCGTCTGATGGAGATCCTCGACGGCCAGGATGTGGAGCAGGACACGGTGTTCCCGTCGCCGCTGATCACGGCGGAGAACGTCGAGGAGTACTACGACCCCGACAGCGTCTTCTAGGTGTGGCTCGGCCGGGCGGCCCCGCCGCCGTCCGGCCAGCCGCTCACCTGTCGGGACCTAGGCGCAGAGGGCTGTCGACATGAAGATGACGATCGCCGGCAAGTGGGTCGATGCCTCCACCGGTGAGGAGGCTCCGGTCGTGAACCCCGGCACGGGTGAGGTGCTCGACACGGTGCCCCAGGCATCGCCGGATGATGTGCGGACCGCCTTGGACGCGGCCCGGGCGGCGTCCAAGGTGATGGCGCGGACGCCCGCGCACCGCCGCGCGGAGATCCTCTTCGGGACCGCAGATGCGATCCGCGCCAACCTCTCGTCGCTGAAGGCCCTGCTCGCCGCCGAGAACGGGAAGCCCGTCCGGCAGACCGAGGAGGAGCTGCTCGCGGCCGCACGCATCTTCCAAGGGTTCGGCGAGGAGGCCAAGCGCCTCGAGGGGCGCGTGGTCGGCATGGACAGCGTCCCCGGGATGGAGTCGCACCTGGCCATGACCGTCCGCCAGCCCGTGGGCGTGGTCGTTGCGATCGTTCCGTTCAACTACCCGGCGGAGCTGTATGCGCACAAGGGCGCCGCCGCCCTGGCAGCCGGCAACGCGGTGATCTGCAAGCCGCCGCCGCAGTGCCCCCTGACGCTGCTCGAGATCGCCAGGTACATCGAAGAGGCCGGGGCTCCCCCCGGCGCCCATCAGGTCCTGACCGGCGGCGATGCGGTCGGCGAGCAGCTGGTGGCCTCGCCTGCTGTGGACCTCATCACGGCCACCGGCAGCGTCGGCATGGGAAAGCGCGTCTCCGAGGTCGCGGCCGCCAACCTCACGCCGGTGCATCTCGAGCTGGGCGGCAACGACGCCCTGATCGTCTGCGAGGACGCCGACCTGGAGGTCGCCGCGGATGCGGTGGTGCTCGGCCGTCTGGCGCGCGGCAACGGTCAGATCTGCTGCGCCACCAAGCGCGTGCTGGTCTCCGACGAGCGCCACGACGACCTCGCCACCCTGATCGCGGAGCGGGCGCGCGCTCTCTCGGTCGGCGACCAGCTCCTCGAGACCACCGAGGTCGGACCGCTCATCGACGAGACCGCAAGCGCGCGGGTGCAGGAGGCCGTGGAGGCCGCCGTCTCCGACGGAGCCGTCCTCGTCGCCGGCGGAGAGCGTGACGGCGCCTTCCTGTCTCCCGTCGTGCTGGCCGACGTCCCGAGCAGCTCCCGGGTGGTGACCGAAGAGGTGTTCGGACCGGTCGCGCCGCTCGTGCGCGTGTCCGACGTGGAGCAGGCCATCGAGCAGACGAACGCCTCCCCGTACGGCCTTCAGGCGGCCGTGTTCACCAGGGACATTCAGCGTGCGTTCGCGATCGCGCACCAGCTCGACGTCGGCGGTGTCGTTGTCAACTGGTCCTCGGCCGTCCGCGCGGAGAACCTGGCCTTCGGCGGGGTGAAGCTGAGCGGTCACGGCCGCGAGAGCCTGGCCGACACGCTGCACGTCATGACCCGGCAGAAGAGCGTCCTGGTGTACCGAGCCCTGGACGGGGTGTTCGATGCCTGAAGCCCTGCGCGCGCCCACCGGAGCGGGTCACGCGGTGCTCCGGGTCCGCAACCTCACGAAGCGGTACGGGGAGACGCAGGCGCTGCGCGGGGTCGACCTGACGGGCCGCGCCGGCGAGGTCCATGCCGTCGTCGGGGAGAACGGCGCCGGCAAGTCGACCCTGATGCGCCTCCTCGCCGGAGCCGACCGTCCCGACTTCGGAGACATCGAGCTCGGCGGGCAGGAGGTGCGCCTCACCAGCCCGCTGGAGGGGCGCCGTGCCGGCGTGTGCGCCGTCTACCAGGAGTTCAGCCTCGTCCCGCACCTGACGGTGTGGGAGAACCTGCTCCTGAGCTCGATGGCGAGCGCAGGTGGATTGCGGATGCGCCCCCGCGAGCTGCGCGCCCGGGCCCGGGCGCTGCTCGAGCAGCTCGGCTTCGAGCTCGACGTCAACGTCCGTGTCGATGAGCTCAGCGTCTCGCAGCGGCAGATGGTCGAGATCGCGAAGGGCGTCGTCGAGGATCCGCAGGTGCTCATCCTCGACGAGCCCTCGGCGGTCCTCTCGCGCGAGGAGCTCGCCAAGGTGTTCGCTCTCGTGCGCCAGCTCGCCGCGAGCGGAACCCTCATCCTCTACGTGTCCCACCGCCTCGACGAGATCTTCGCCATCGCGGACCGGATCACGGTCCTGAAGGATGGCAAAGACGTCGTCACGCTCACGCCCGCCGAGACCGACGAGCGCCAGCTCATCAACCTCATGGTCGGTCGCGACGTGGAGGATGTGTTCCCACCGAGGGACACCTCCCAGGTCGGCGACGAGGTCCTGGTCGTCGAGGGCTTGGCGCGGCCGCCCCGACTGGTGAACGCCTCCCTGCGACTGCGCGCGGGCGAGGTGGTCGGTGTCTTCGGCCTGGTCGGCAGCGGCAGGACGGAGCTGTCCCGAGCCATCTTCGGCGCCGAGCCCGCGACGGATGGGACCATGTGGCTGCGCGGCGAGCCCTTCAGCCCGCGCAGCCCCGCCGACGCTTTGGCAGCGGGGGTGGCCTACCTGACCGAGGACCGCGGTCGAGACGGCCTCGTCCTACACGACTCGGTCGGGATGAACATGACGTTGGCGGTCCTGCGGAACGCCTCCCGCTTCGGCTTCGTCCGGATGCAGCATGAGAGTGACCTGATCGATCGTCAGATCAAGGCGCTGGCCGTTCGGACCACGGATGCTGATGCGCCCGTGCAGCAGCTGAGCGGTGGGAACCAGCAGAAGGTGCTGCTGGCGCGCTGTCTCCTGACGGATGCGCAGGTGCTGCTGCTCGACGAGCCCACGCGCGGCGTTGATGTGGCGACCCGCATCGAGATCTATCGGCACATCGCCGAGCTGGCCGCGCGCGGCGTCGCCGTGCTGCTCACGTCATCGGAGCTGGTCGAGATCCTCGGCCTGTCCCACCGCGTGCTGGTGATGCGCCACGGCAGCATCGTCGCCGAGCTCCCGGCCTCCGAGGCCACCGAGGAGAACCTGCTGGCGGCGGCAGCGGGGGTGGCGGCGTGAGCGACTCGGTGCGACGAGTGGACGGGAGCGGACGGCTCGGCTCTCTCCAGGGCTGGTTGAAGAGCGGCAGCACGGACCGCCTCGTTGACTACGCCTTCATGGCGCTGTTCGTGCTCCTGCTGATCGGGGCGGGCCTTTCGACGGACGCGTTCTTCACCCAGGCCAACCTCCTCAACCTGGCCCGCCAGATCGTGGCGAACGGGCTGATCAGCCTCGGGATGCTGTTCGTGATCCTGAGCGGGGGCATCGACCTCTCGGTCGGTGCCGTCGTCGCCATGGCGGGGATCGTCGCCGCCGGCACGCAGTCATCCCTGCCGCTGGGCGTGGCGATCCTGATCGGCCTGCTCGTCGGTGCGGTGGGCGGAACGGTGAACGGCGTGCTTGTCGCCCGCTTCCGTCTGCCACCGTTCATCGTGACGCTGGCGACCCTGAGCACCTACCGCGGGCTGGTCTACGTGTACTCGGACACGCCGGTGACACCCGAGAACCCGAGCTTCCGCTCGCTGCTGGGGGCCGGCTCGATCGGGTTCGTGCCAACACCGGTCGCCATCATGCTGGTGGCATTCATCCTTGGCTGGCTGTTCCTCAACCGGACCGTCCCGGGAAGGGTCGTGACGGCGATCGGCGGCAACCGTGAGGCGGTGCGGCTGGCGGGCTTCGACGTGCAGCGCTACACGACGCTGCCCTATGTCATATCCGGCGTCACGTCGGCCATGGCCGGCATCCTCCTGGTGTCGCGGCTGGGCATCGCGCAGCCCAACCTCGGAGTGGCCTACGAGCTCGATGCCATCGCGGCAACCGTCATCGGCGGCGCGGTCCTGGGCGGTGGTGGCGGATCGGTCGGTGGGACCCTCGGCGGTGTGCTCGTCCTGGGAGTGATCAACAACCTGTTGAACCTGCTCAACGTGCAGTCCTACTTCCAGCAGGTGGTCAAGGGCGGGATCATCGTCGTCGCGGTCCTGGCGCGTCGGCGAGACAAGGGCACCTGAGCGCCGCTGCCTCCCGCTCTCGAGGGGGTAGGACCTCGCGGTGCCGACCCTGGGTTGATTTGAGGAAGAGGATGGCCGTGACCGCGTTGCTGTGCATCGGGGAGCCGCTGGTCGAGCTCCGCTTGGAGGGAGGCGAGCTACGGGTAGGGGTCGGTGGGGACATGCTGAACGTGGCGGCGCGGGTCGTCGCCCACGGAACCCCGGCCCGGCTTCTCTACGTGCGTGGCGAAGATGGCCTCGGCGACTGGCTGCTCCAGCAGATCCACCGGCTCGGCGTCGACTCCGACCCGCGCGTCGGGCCCGGTAAGACAGGCCTCTACAGCATCTCCACCAGCGACGTCGGTGCCCGCTCGTTCACCTACTGGCGCAGCGAGAGCGCCTGCGCCGGGCTGTCGCCGGACGACACCCGAGAGCTGCCGGATGCGACGGCCCTCATGGTGTCGGGTATCACGCAGGCCCTGTCCGACAGCGCGGAGGCCGCCGTCAACCGAGCCGTAGACGAGGCCCGCAGACGCGGCATGACCATCGCCTTCGACCCGAACGTGCGCCCCGACCTGTGGCGGCAGCGCGGAGGCCTGGC
>CAZVUW010000082.1:1268-14594 GCA_964629825.1 uncultured Actinomycetota bacterium | reverse complement strand
GGCACCGCCAGGCGTGGGCCGCTGCCCTCGTCCTTGTGGGTCTCGTTTTGTCGTTGAACATCCTGGCACGCGTGCTCGTGCGACATCGAGTGAGGACCTGATGATGATGGACCTAGTGGGTCGACCCGCCGACGCTGGCCGCGTGGCGTTCGAACGAGAGGCGAGCTCGTCACGGGCTCCCAGCGCTCCCTTCGCGGGCGCTCCGAACGGCGAGCATGCCCAGAGCGACGCGGACGCGGTCGCCAGTCGTGCCCAGACCTCCAAGATGCAGACGGAGGAGCTGCGCGCGTTCTTCGGGCGCAGCGAGGTCATCCGGGGCATCACCCTGCCCATCCCGGAGAAGAAGGTGACGGCCATCATCGGCCCCTCCGGGTGCGGGAAGTCGACGTTCATCCGCTGTCTGAACCGGATGCACGAGGTGGTCCCCGGCGCCCGCTCCACGGGGAAGGTGCTCCTGGACGGGCAGGAGATCTCCCGCGGCGTGGATCCGGTGCGGATCCGGCGCCGCGTCGGGATGGTGTTCCAGAAGCCGAACCCGTTCCCGACGATGTCCATCCGGGACAACGTCTTGGCGGGGCTGCGCTTGAACGGCCTCCGCCCCAAAGACCCGGCGTCTCTGGTCGAGTCGGCGCTGCGCCGGGTGGCCCTGTGGGACGAGGTGAAGGACGGCCTCGGGCGCTCGGGGCTGAGCCTCTCCGGCGGGCAGCAGCAGCGCCTGTGCATCGCCCGGACCCTCGCGATGGAGCCGGAGGTGATCCTGATGGACGAGCCCTGCTCCGCCCTGGACCCGATCGCGACGGCGCGGGTGGAGGAGCTCATCCACGAGCTCCAGAGCAGCTACACGATCGTGATCGTGACCCACAACATGCAGCAGGCGGCGCGGGTGTCGGACCGCACGGCCTTCTTCACGGTCGACGCCGACGGGGACGGCGGGCGGCGCAGCGGTGTGCTGGTCGAGCACGACGCAACCGAGAGGATCTTCACCGCTGCGTCGGACCCCCGCACCGAGGACTACATCACCGGCCGCTTCGGCTAGGGGTCAGCGGGCCGCGCGGCGGGCGATCATCCGGGCTGCCAGGTTCAGCAGCAGGACGATGACGATCAGGCTGAACGCGCCGGCCCAGCCGCGGGCCTGGGCCGCCGGGGCGAAGCTGCGTGCCTCGCCGAAGGCCTGGAGCGTGAGCGCGTTGGAGTAGATGTTCTCGCCCCGCTCGAACAGCCGCAGCTGGATCTCGCGCAGCCCGACCGCCGTCAGCAGCAGCGGCGCGGTCTCGCCCACGGCGCGCGCGACCGCCAGCATGACGCTGGTCGCAAGCCCCGCGGCGGCGGCCGGCAGGACGACCCTGACCACCGCCTGCCAGCGGCGCGCTCCCAGGGCGTAGGCGCCGCCGCGCAGCTCCTGCGGGACGAGCCGCAGCACCTCCTCACCGGAGCGGACGATGATCGGAAGCATAAGGATGGCCAGGGCGATGCCGCCGGCCAGCGGCGACCAGCCGATCGCGAAGCCGCGGACGAAGGCGGTCAGCACGAACACCCCGACGAAGATGGACGGCACCCCGGTCATGACGTCGGTGAAGAAGCGGGTCGGCCCCACGATGGGCGACTCCGGGTACTCGACCAGGAACACCGCCGCGAGGATCCCCAGCGGCACGCTCAGGACGGTCGCGATCCCGACCATGTACAGCGTCCCGACGAACGCCGAGGAGTAGCCGCCGCCTTCCTCGGCCACGCGGAACGGCGGCAGCTCGGTGAAGAGCTCAAGGCTCAGAGCGGGCAGCCCGTTGTACGCCGTCACCGCCAGGATCGCTCCGAGCGGGATCAGCGCCAGCACCAGGCTCGCGAGCAGCACCCCGTGCATCAGCCGGTCGCGGCGGGCGCGCCGACGCGAACGCGGCGAGACGTCGGTGAGAGCGGTGTGGCGAGCCGTGTCGATCTGCGCGCTCACAGCGCGGAACCTCCTGGGATGCGTCCGGTCCTGGCGACGATCGCCCGGGCGCCGACGTTGACCAGGACCGTCAGGCCGAACAGCGCGACGCCCAGCGCGACCAGGCCGGAGATGGCCTCGGGCGAGGACTCGCGGAACTGGCTGGCGATCTGGCCGGCGATGGTCTGCCCTGGCCCGAACAGGCGCGTGTCGAGGTTTGCCGAGCCGCCGATCAGCAGCATGACCGCGATGGTCTCGCCCAGGGCCCGTCCCAGACCGAGCATCGTCGCGCCGATGATCCCGGCGCGGGCGCGCGGCAGGACGACGTGGCGGATGACCTCCCAGCGGGTGGCGCCGAGGCCATAGGCGGCGTGGCGCTCCTCGACCGGAACGCCCGCGATGACCTCGCGCGAGACGGCGCTGATGATCGGCAGGATCATGATCCCGAGCACGACCCCGGCGAGCCAGTAGCTGCGCACCTGCACCGGCCCTCCGAACAGCCACGGCAGCACGCGGCCGGCGGTGTCAGCGAGGAGCTGCATCACCGGCCGCAGCAGCGGCAGCAGGAAGATGACGCCCCACAGGCCGTAGACGATGCTTGGGATGCCGGCCAGCAGGTCGACCAGGTTGGTGAGCAGCGCCCGGACGCGCGGCGGGGCGAGCTCGCTAAGGTACAGGGCGACTCCCACCGCCAGGGGCACGGCCAGCACCAGCGCGATGGCCGACGTGTAGACCGTGCCCCACAGGAAGCTGCGGGCCTGGTAGGTGCCGGTGATCTCGGTCCGCGAGCTGCCCGGCTGCCACACGTCGCCCAGCAGGAAGCCCAGCCCCTCCTTGCGCAGCACCGGCCACGCGTCGGCGCTGGTCGAGAGGATCATCCAGGCGAGCAGGGCCAGGACGGACGCGCCGCCCAGCGTGGCCACCCAGCGGAAGGCCGTGTCGGCGTGCCGACCCCTCCCCCCGGACAGGGAGGAGGGGCGGTCTGCCTGCGATGGGGCCAGCTCATGCATCGCTGTTGATCTGGGCGACCTTCTCGAGCGCGCGCTCGCGCATCGCATCACCGAGCGGCGCGTAGCCGAGCTCGGCGGCGTCGGCCGCGCCCTCCTCGAGCGCCCAGGTGAGGAACGAGCGCAGCGCCTCGGCCTTGGCCTCGTCCATCCCGGTGGTGGACGCGAGGATCCAGGTCGCCCCGACGACCGGGTAGGCGTCAGCACCGACATCGAGCAAGCTGAAGCGCAGGTCATCGGGGATGTCGGTCAGGGCCTCCGCCGCAGCCGAGACGGTCTGCGTCGTGGCTTCGACGGCGTTGCCGTCGGCGTTGACGATGCGCGCGAACGGCAGGCCGGCCTCGACCGCGAACTCGAGCGAGAGGTAGCCGATCCCCCCGGGCTGCTGAACGAGGGTCTGCTGCACGCCCTGGTTCTGATCGCCGCCCAGGCCCGTCGGCCAGGTGACCTCGCTGCCGGCGCCGACCTCCTCGGCCCAGGCCGGATCCTCGTCGGCCAGCCACGTGGTGAAGATGGACGTGGTGCCGGAGCCGTCCGAGCGGTGCACCACGGTCAGATCCTGGTCGGGCAGGTCAATGGCCGGGTTCAGCGCGGCGATGGCCGGGTCGCTGATGTTGGTGATCTCGCCGCGGAAGATCGCCGAGACGGTGGCGGCGTCGAGCACCAGGTCGTCGAGGCCCTCGATGTTGTAGGCCACGACGACCCCGCCGAAGACCATGGGGATGTGCAGGACCTCGCCGGCGCCGCGCGCCTCGACGGCCGCCGCGATGTCCTCGTCGCTCATGAACGCGTCGGTGCCGGCGAAGTCGACCTCCTGCGCGATGAACGCCTCGCGGCCCCCGCCCGAGCCGATCGCGTTGTAGTTGATCGTGACGGAGGGGTCGACGTCCTGGGTGTAGGTGCCGATCCAGGTCTGGTAGATGGGGTCGGGAAAGCTGGCGCCCGCGCCGGCGAGGTCCACCGAGCCGGTCACGGGGTCTGCGACGGCTCCGCCGCAGGCGGTCGCGAAGAGGGCGAGCCCAACCGAGACGATGCCGAGGGCGGGCTTGTTGCGCATGCGGTTCTCCTCATGCCGAGGTCGGGGGATGTCAACGCCGACGACGGTAGGAGGACCGTGTTGCCGAACCCCCGCCTGCAGGTGAAGCGGCGGTGAACGTCCGGCAACAGCAAGGAGGGGCGCCCGATCGGACGCCCCTCCGCCTGCTTCAGCGCTGCCGCGCTAGAGCCGCGCGCGCAGCTCCAGGATGGTGTCGGCCAGCCGGCGCAGGGCGTCGGCGTCGCCCTGGTTCGGCTTGCCCTTCTCGTCGATCACGTCGGCCTGCCAGAGCAGGAGGTGCACGGCGCGGTCGAGGTGGGACAGGGCCGGGCCGAGCTTCTTCGGCATGCCCAGCCACTCCTCGGCGGTGTCGAGGGCGTGGCGGATCTTGCCCTCCAGGCCCTCGGTGATGCCCGCGTCGGCGACGAGCTCGGCCAGCTCCTCGACGGTCGCGGCGAAGGTGATGTCGCGCGGCTCGTCCAGTTCGGCGCACTGGCCGGTGGCCGTGCCGCGGACGTCGTTGGCGGCACCGAAGTCGTTGACGCCGCCCTCGTTGTCCGTGCAGGTCAGCGGCCCGGAAACCAGGCTGCCGGTCAGGATGACGCCGTTGTCACCGCGGTTGCCGGTCAGCGACAGGCCGCCGCTGAAGGACGAGGCCGCGACGACCACGTCGCCCGCGCCGGCGACGTCGGAGCCGCCGTTGACGGTGCTTCCGAACAGGTGCAGCGCAGCCGCGCCGTCCGCGTCGAGACCGCCGTTGATGCGGCTGTCGGTGGCGACGAGACCGGCGCCGGCGGCGAGGGTCACGCCACCCAGAACGGTGGCGTCCTCGAGGCAGGTGACGCCCTCGCTGACGGTCAGGCCGCCGCGGACGACGCCGGTGACGGTGCGGGTGCAGTCCGGCGCCGCACCCGGGAGGACGGTCGAGGTGAACTCGCCCGCCGGGCCGATGTTGCCGGCGGCGTCGATGCCCCGGTACTCGATCGTGTGAGTGCCATAGCCCGGATCACGGTGCTCGAACGGCGCCACGCTCATGCTCGGGCCACCGAGGCTGCCGTAGATCAGGTCATCGACGTTGATGCCGGTCGGGGTGAACAGGAACGGCTCGTCGGAGTTCTCCGGGTGACCGTAGTAGTGGTGCCACCCGTCGCGGTTCAGCCGGAACTCGCCGACGACGTGACCGGGCTGGTCGTCGGTCGGCTCGAGCTTGAGGCTGAACTGCTCGAAGTAGAAGTAGTGCGGCTTGTCGCCGTCCACGGTGGCGCGCGGCTGGGACACCTCGTAGTCGACGGTTGCGTCGGTGTTGTCGACCGTCCAGGTCAGCGTGTCCGAGCGGCCGGGCTGCGCCGGGTCGGTCAGGGTGGCCGTCAGCGTGTGCGTGCCGGGGGTCAGGTCGGCGTCCGCCAGGTGGAAGTGGCGGCGGTTGTAGGGGTTTGGGACGACCTCGCCGTCCAGGCGCCAGGTGACGTCCAGGATGCGGTCCGTCGGGTGCGGCGTCTGGACGTAGACGACGTCGGTCGCGCCCACCGCCCGGTTGGTCTGGGTCGAGCCGGTGAAGCGCACGTCGACCTCGACCGGGGTCGATGGCTGGTCGCCGACGGTCCAGGTGGCGGTCCGCGTCATGGCCGACGAGTTGCGGATCGCCGGGTCACGGACGAAGTCGGTCGGGTCCTGCACGGTCACCTGAACCGTGTCACCCGGCTCCACGTCCAGCGCCCCGAGGTCGAGGTTGCGGCTGTTACCTGGGTTCGGGACGACCTGGCCGTTGATGCGCCAGGTCACGTCGAGCTCGTGGTAGACGGGGTTGGCGGTCTCCACCCACAGCACGTCGTTCGGCCCCACCGGGGCGTTGGTGGGCGTGGACGCCTCGAGGATGTTGAGGCGGGCCGAGATGCGCTGGGTCAGGCGCTCACGGCTGACCTGGTCGTAGTAGTAGCCGAGCGCCTTCATGTTGGAGTGCTGGCTGGGGCGCCAGATGCCGCTCGAGTAGTACATCCCGCCCTCGTAGCGGCCGATGATCCCGCCGGACTCGCTCTCCTCGCCGAGCCAGCGCCACCACTTGGCCTGCTGCTCGATCATCTGCTCCTCGGTGAGGAGGGTGTGGTGGATGGAGCTCGGCTCGCCACCGGTGTAGCGACCGCGGTCCTCGTTGCGGGCGTAGTAGACGTACTCGTCCTGGAGCCCGCCCAGGGAGTGCCCGACCTCGTGGGGGCTGATCAGCGCCGACAGGGCGTTGTCAGACGTGGCGGTGGCGTACGCGCCGCCCGCACCGCCGTAGGTCTTGGAGTTGCCGATGGCCAGGATCTGGCGGTTCGAGGCGGTCACTCCAGGGATCATGCTGGCGTAGGAGTTGGCCGCCGAGTTGCTCATGGTCAGCAGGCGCTGGACGCTGTTCGGGTTGCAGCCGCCCCACAGACCCATGTTCAGCGGCGTGTCCTTGCGCGGTGAGCTGAGATCCGGGTCGCAGTCGATCCCGGACTCGGCCGACACGATCTCGATCACGTAGACGTTCATGTAGTTCCGGTAGCTGCGGTAGGGCTCCATGGACCACATGACGTTCAGGTGACGGTCGACGTCCTCGCGGAAGTCGTCCAGCTCGTCGGCGGTGTAGCCATCGCCCATGAGGACGAAGTTGAAGCGTGACTCGGGGGGCCCGGTGATCTGCAGGGGCACAACTGTGGCACTACCGGGCTCCGGTGGATCCTGAGCAGCGGCGGATAGGGGCGCCACCAGGCTCAGCCCGGCCAGCAGGGCTACGAGAGCAACCCAGCTCACGGGCGTTCGCAACGAGTTCGTCATGCTTTCCTCCTGCCGGGGGGGAGCCCCGCAGTCGCTGAGGGCTCCCGCGTGTGGTTGGCGTCGCCAACCATACGGGAAGGAGGATTCGAGCCGAGCCTCGGGCACGCCTCGGGCCGGGCTAGGAGTCCTCCTCCTCCTCCTGACGGTCGAACTCGATCGCGGAGTACTCCATCAGCTTGGAGAAGGCGTGCCGCGCCTTGATGTAGCGGATCGTGCCGGACCGGCCGCGCATGACCAGCGACTCGGTCGTGGCCCCGCGGGAGTGGTAGCGCACGCCCTCGACCAGGTCGCCCGGGGTGATGCCGGTGCAGACGAAGAAGGTGTTGTTCGAGGACACCAGCCGGTCGGTGGTGAGCACCTCGTCGAGGTCGTAGCCCTGCTCCTTGGCCGCCGCGACGTCGTCGTCGTTCCGCGCCCACAGCCGGCCGAGCTGCTCGGCGCCGAGGGCCTGCGCCGCGCAGGCGGTCGTGACGCCCTCCGGGGTCCCGCCGATGCCCAGCAGCACGTCGACCGACTTCTCCGGCAGCATCGCGAGCAGGCCCGCCGCGACGTCGCCGTCCATGATCAGCCGCAGCCGCGCCCCCGACTCGCGGACCTCCGCCATCATCTCGGCGTGGCGGGGGCGGTCGAGCATGATGACCTCGAGGTCCTCGACCCGCTTGCCCTTGGCCCGGGCGATCTTGCGCAGGTTGTCGGTGATGGGGGCGTCGATGTCCACCACGCCGACGGCGTCCTCGCCGACGATCCACTTCATCATGTAGACCATCGGGCCGGGGTTGAACATGGTCCCGCGCGGGGCCGCGGCGATGACCGAGAGCGAGCCGTTGCGCCCCTCGGCGAGCAGCCTGGTGCCGTCGATCGGGTCCACGGCGATGTCGAGGCCCGGCGGCTCGCCGGTCCCGACGTTCTCGCCGTTGTAGAGCATCGGCGCCTCGTCCTTCTCGCCCTCACCGATGATGACCACGCCGTCCATCTGGACCGAGGACAGCATGAGCCGCATGGCATCCACGGCCGCCTGGTCACCCGCCTCCTTCTGGTTGCGGCCCATCCAGCGCCCGGCCGCCATGGCCGCCGCCTCGGTTGCCCGCACCAGCTCCATCGCTAGGTTGCGATCCGGCTGCTGACCCTGATGTTCGCTCACGGGGATTGGCTCCTGCGAGGTCGGGAGAACACCTGCACTGAGGCGGATCCTAACCCGAGCGCGGAAGCCACCCTCCGCCCGCCCAGCCACCCACCTTGCGGGGATCCTCCATGGTCAGCGCGCCGTAATCCCCGCCGGCGCGGGCGTGGGCGCGCAGGGCGTCGTTCTCGGCGGCGATGCGATCCCCCACCCCCGCGAAGGTGGCGAGCTGGCGCTTGAGCCAGGCGACGGCCTCCGGGTCGTTGGCCGCGATGGCCTCGGCGCGCTCGACGGCGGCGGCCAGCGGGTCGTCGACCAGCGCTTGGACGAAGCCCAGCCGCAGCGCCTCGTCGGCGTCCAGCGGCCGGGCGGTGAGCACGAGGTCCTTGGCGGCGCCCAGCCCCACCAGGCCGATCAGCTTGGCGGCGCCGACCGGGAAGCCGAGCGCGGCGCCGGGGAAGCGGAACTGCGCGCTGCGGTCGCAGACGCGGATGTCGCAGGCCGCGGCGATCTCGGCGCCGCCGCCGACGCAGGCGCCGCTGATCGCTGCGACCGTCGGCTTCGGGCAGGTGCCGAGCGCCTCGTACACGTCGCACAGGAGCTCGATGCGGCGCACGGCCGCGGCGTGGTCAAGCTGCTCCTTGAGGTCGGCGCCCGCCGAGAAGTGCCCGGCCGCGCCCGTGATCGCGATGGCGCGGGTCGCGGGGTCCGAGGCGGCGGCTCCGAGCGCGTCGAGCAGCTCGGCCAGCAGGGGCGTGTCGAGCGCGTTGCGGACCTCGGGTCGGGACAGGACCAGCAGACGCACAGGGCCTTGCTGGCGGACGAGCACGCGCATCGACCTACCTCCCGCCTAGAGCTCCTCCTCGTCGATCGCCTCGCTGGGGTAGTCGATCTGATCCAGCGGCATGACCACCGACGACACGATGTTGAGCAGGTTGGCGACGATGCGCCCGAGATGGCGGAAGGTCAGCACCGTCGCGGCCGGCTGGGGCAGGTCGCTCTCGCCGATCAGGAGCTCGTCGATGCGCACGCGGACGCGCTGCTGGAGCTCGCGGGAGCGGTCGATGAAGTCGAGGGCGGCGTCACGGTCGTCGTCCGCGAAGATCTGGCCCGCCTCGGTGATCATCGGCGAGATCGCATCGCGCAGCTCGACCAGCTCATCGCGGATCTCCCCCGGGGGCGTCGCGCCGATCGTCTGGGCGATGCCGAACAGGCCCTTGCTGAGGTCGCCGATGCGCTCGGCGTCCTTCGCGATCGACATGTACAGCAGGCACGAGGGCAGCGCGGAGGCCCCCCTGGTGCTGGCGTAGACGAGCAGCTGACGGCGGATGCTGCGCTCCGCCTCGTCCGTCCGTTCCTCCGTGGCGTACAGGCTCTCGGCCAGGGTCGAGGGGTCCGCGCCGCCGACGCGTGCGGCCATGGCGAGGTCGAACACGTGGCGGTCGTCGGCCAGCAGGCCCAGGAAGGTGTCCTGGACCTCGCTCAGACCATTGCCCTGGAACCACTTGAACATTGCAGCTCCGTCCTAACGCAGAACGAGGATGCCCACCAGAGGCAGGACGTAGAACACCAGCAGGATGTAGACCATCACGAGCGTGCGCCGTCCGGCTGCGACGCCCGCCAGCGCTGACGCCAGTCGCAGTGGGATCCGGCGCAGCGCCGGGACCGGGTACAGCAGCAGCACGCCACCGATGTTGAACAGCAGGTGAACGAGGGCGATCTGGAGGCCCTCGATCCGATCCACCGCCAGCGACGCCAGAAGGGCGGTGACGGTCGTGCCGATGTTGGCGCCGAGCGTCACCGGATAGGCGTTGGGTATCGACAGCACCCCCGCGGCGATCATGGGGATCAGCAGCGAGGTGGTGATGCTCGAGGACTGCACCGCCACCGTCAGCACGGCTCCGACCAGGATCCCGAGCGCTCCGCTGCGCTCCAGGACCGCGTTCATCGACCGCTCCGCGGCGCCGGCGATGACCACGCGCATGTTCTTCGTGATGGCCACCAGGGTCGCGAAGATCAGGGCAAGCCCCAGGATCATCAGCACGACCGCCGCCAGCACGCCGGTGCCCAGCAGGTTCTCCAGGAGGGCGGCGAGCGCGTCCGAGACGACCGAGACGACGCTCGACAGGGGGCTGTCGAACTCGCCGGTCGAGACGTTGCCGACCAGGCCGCTGATGGCGATCGCCGATCTGGAGAGGAACCCGGTCGCGATCTCCAGCGGCAGCATCACCACCACGGCCACCACGTTGAAGAAGTCGTGCATCGTCGCGCCGGCGAAGGCGCGCCGGAACTCCTCCGTGCGGCGGATCGAGCCCAGCGAGGCGAGCGTGTTGGTGATGGTCGTCCCCAGGTTCGCGCCCATGACCAGCGGGACGGCGTCGCCGACGCCGATCACGCCGGTGCCGACCAGCGACACGATCGTGGAGGTCGTGACGGAGGACGACTGGACCAGCACGGTCGTCAGGGTGCCGGCGAAGAGCCCCACCAGGGGGTTCTCGATGCCCTGGAAGAGGGCGTCGACGAAGTTGCCACCGAGCCCTGCCAGGCCGTCGCCGAGGGCGTCGATGCCGGTGAGGAATCCGTAGAGCAGGACGAACAGCAGCAGCAGCCGGACCCAGCGCTCACGCGGCCCGATCTCCCCTGGGACGCGGGCGGCGGCCGCGGCGGGACCGGTCGGGTCTTCGGGCGTCGACACGAGGAGGGAGGTTACAGGGGTTGGCGCGAAGGCCCGTCCGCGGTCGGGCGGTGCGCGCTCAGCCGAAGCCCATCCAGCCGAGCTCCTCGTCCTCCTCGTCGGCCAGGACCAGCTGCTCGTCCGGCACGCCCGGCAGGACCGACGACAGGTACGACGCGACGGCCTCGGTGATGCCCACGTCCTGGCCCGCCTGCTCGGACAGGAACCACTTGTGCTCGATGATCTCGTGGAAGACCTCGGCGGCCTCGAGCTTGCCGCGCAGCTCGGCCGGGATCGCGGCGACCGTGGGCTCGAAGATCTCGGTGAGCCAGCGGTAGGCGACCACCTGCTCGGGCAGCTGATGGCCGGCCTGCTGCTCGATCGCAGCGCGGAAGTTGGCGATGTCGTTGAGCAGGCTGCGGGCCTGGTTCTCCTGCGCCTGAAGCCCGGTGAGGGCGAACAGACGGTGCCGGTGATGGCCCTGCTCGGAGACGCTCGTGCGCATGATGATGCGGTCGCCCTCGGCGGTGCGGACCAGCTCCATCTCGTCGACGTCGAAGCCGAGCTCGTTGAGGCGCCGCATCCGGGCCTCGATCTTGAAGCGCTCGTCCGGGCCGATCAGCTCCTCGGTGGTCAGCTCGTGCCAGAGGGCCTCGTAGCGGCGCACCAGGTCGGCCGCGATCGCGATCGGGTCAGGCTCGGGTGGCAGCCCGATCTGCGCCTGGAGGTCCATCAGGCCCCCGGCGACGTTCATCTCCGTGATCTCGAGGTCGGTCTTGCGCTGGCCGTCGGTGAGCTCGTTGTGCCACTCGCCCGTCTCGAGGTCGACGCAGTAGGCGGCGAGCGCGCCCGCGTCGCGCCGGAAGAGCGTGTTCGACAGCGAGCAGTCACCCCAGAAGAAGCCGGCCAGGTGCAGGCGCACTAGCAGCATGGCCAGGGCGTCGAGCAGCTTCGAGGACAGGCCCTCGACATCGGGACCCGAGTCGCTGGCGCGGTGCAGGAACAACGTGCGGTACGGCAGCGAGTAGTCGAGGTAGCGCGTGATCAGGACGTGCTCGAGCGGCCGGTCGCCGCTGCCGCTGCGGGCCACGACGCCGACGGCCTCGACGACCGGGAGCTCCTCCTCGGCCATCTTGCGCAGCATGCGGTACTCGCGCTCGGCCAGCCTGGCGGGCATCTCCTTGAGGGCGTAGATGCGGCCGTCGTAGTTGACGAACCGGACCACGTGCCGGTGGACGCCGCGGGCGACCTGCACCAGGCGCTCATCCTGCCAGTCGAGCAGCGGCTGGTCCCAAGGGAGGTCGAGGAAGTCGGGATGGCCGGGCCTGGCCAGGATGCGCAGCCCCGCGTCGGTCCCCATGCACGCAAGGTAACGAAAGCCGCAAGCGGAGTCATCCATCACCTCCCTCCCCGATCCGCGACACTGATGGCATGGACAGCGACGCGGACGACCCCCTGAAGCGCCTTGAGGAGGAACGCGGCGGCGGCGCGCGCCTGGAGTTCCAGGAGCAGCTCGACGAGAGCAACGCGCGCCTGGTCGAGGCCGCCCGGATGGTCGCCGACAACGTGCTGCCGGTGACGATGGCGTTCCTGGAGGCCGACAACCACGCGGCCGAGGAGTTCCTCGCCGTCGAGGTCCAGCTCCGAGAGCGCTGCCGCGAGCTGCAGGAGCACGGCTACCTGCTGCTGGCGCGCCAGAGCCCCGTCGCCGTCGACCTGCGCCGGGTGGTGGCGACCCTGCTGTCGGCCGGGGATATCGAGCGCTCGGGCAACCTGCTCGCGCACGTCGCCGAGTCGTTGGCCTGGGTGCACCCGCCCGCCCTGCCGGCCGATCTGCGCACGACCGTTCGGCAGCTCGGGGAGCGCTCGGCCGAGGTCTTCGCCCGCGGCGTCGCCGCCTGGGAGACCCACGACCCGCTCGCCGCCGTCGAGCTGAACGACCTCGACGACGAGGTCGACATGCTCCAGAAGGTGCTGCTGACCGAGATCTACACCGGCCGCCGCTCCGTCGAGGAGGCCGTCACCCTAGCCCTGCTCGCCCGCTACTACGAGCGCATCGCCGATCACGGCGTCGAGCTCGCCCGTCAGGTGACCTACTTCGTCACCGGCGAGCGCGTCCTCACCGACCGGGACGACGAGGACGACCTCTGAGCCATGGAACCGTGCGCAGGATCCAGGCGGTGAGGTCCTTCGAGCTCGAGGGTCTCCGCCAGAGCTGATCCGCGCGAACTGATCCGCAGGCCTCCGTGGCCGGCGCCCCGACCGGCGCCCCGACCGGCCCTGACCCCCTGCGCCGATGTTGTTTTCGCCGTGAATGTCCGCCAAGGACAACATCGACCACGCGCCTCAGCCTGGCGCCAACCCACTTGCGGCGTATATGCCGCAAACGGGCCGCGGAATCTTCCCGATCCCGCCGAGGATCGCAACGGCTCAGATCCGGGCGCTGGTCGGACCAGCCTCTGGCCCCGGGGTGCGCGCCGCTCCGCAATGGGTGCCACGACCGCTCCTGCCGCGAGCGTGCCGCCACCCCGCCCGGGGCTGGTGCCCTCGGGGGGGTGCGGCGGCTGATGGATGACGCTCGTGTGGCGGGGTTGGGATGCAGGGGCGGTGTCGGGAGGCTGGTTGCGGTTAGAAGGGCAGTGGTGGTGGGTCTGTTGGCGGTGAGTCTGGATGATCGCCGCCGGGTTGGTCTCGGTCCGTCCCCGCTGTGGGCGGTCCCTTGCCGGGTGGCCCTGCGCGGGGCGCGCTCTTGCTGGGTGGGTCTGC
>CAZVUW010000082.1:0-1258 GCA_964629825.1 uncultured Actinomycetota bacterium | reverse complement strand
GGAGGCTGGTTGCGGTTAGAAGGGCAGTAGCGGTGGGCCGGGTGGCGGCGGCTGGTGTGGTGGTTCGACCGCGGGTTGGCCTTCATCGGTCGCCGCTGTGGGCGGTCCTTTGCCGGGTGGTCCCGTGCGGGGTGCCGCGTTGCCGGGTGGGTCTGCGCGGGGCGGGCCGGTGTTGGGTGGGCGGGCGAGGGGTGTGCCGCGTGGGAGGGTGCGAAGGGTGCGGCCTTGGCGGGTCCAGGTGATGATGCCGGTGGCGGGGTCGTGCCGGCCGGTCCAGCCGCGCCGGTGCAGGTTGTCGTGATGCTCGTGCTCGCCGACGTAGGCGAGGTTGTCAACATCGTTCAACCCGCCCTGCTGCCTAGGAACCAGGTGGTGCAGGTCGCTGCGTCCCAACGGCTGCCGCGACGCGGGAAACCGCGAGCCGCGGTCGCGGGCGGCTACGGCCAGGCGGATGTCAGCGGGCACGTCCTGGGCTTTGAGCTTGCGGGACACGGCCAGGGGCCGGTGACCGTCGAAGATGACCGCGCGGATGTCAGCATCCTGGTTGAGCCCTTCGACCAGGCGTGCGGTCAGGGTGGGCAGGGGGCCGGGCACGTCCAGGCCCAGCCAGCCCGCCGCGGTGCGGGTGGCCTGGCGCAGGTCGACGCTGACGACAAACAGCGGCCTGGCCGGCCGCGGGCGTCCTTTGCTGTCCCGCCCCGCCAGCGTCGCCTCGGCCATCGCCACCAGCGCTGCGGCCTGGCGGCCGCCACGATCCCGCCTGCACCACACCCCACCACCACCGCCACCAGCAGCAGCAGGGTGATCGCCGCCGTCATCGTCTCGTGATCGGCTGTGGTCGTGCTGGTCGCCATTCCTCTGGTGCAGGTGGGCGGCGAGGCCGTTGAGGACGGTCGCGCCGTCGACCGGTGAGAGGTTGAAGTAGCCGCACAGCCCACCCTCGAGGTCGGACTGCAAGGCGAGGAAGCTGCCACGGCTGCGACGCTGCTCCCTTCGTTCGACCGAGCGCGGGTCGCGCAGCTCCTCACAAGCGGCCTCGGCCTGTTCGCACAGCTCATCCGGCCCGTACACATCCAACCCGGGGTCGGTCGCAGACGCGGCCAGGCGTTCGTCCAGGACCGCGCGGCGGTCGAGTGGCACCCTGCGGGCGGCGGTGCAGATCCTGCGCAGCACCCCGAAGCTGACCTTGCCGGCTATGAACAGCTCGAGGGTCTTGGGCAGGGTGGGCAGCACCTCGGCGGTGGACAGCAGCCCACCA
>CAZVUW010000081.1:0-14684 GCA_964629825.1 uncultured Actinomycetota bacterium | reverse complement strand
ACTGCAACGTCTGCGACCACGTCTTCATCGAGAACGACGTCGTCGTCGGCGACCGCGTCACGATCAAGAGCGGCGTGCAGCTGTGGGACGGCATCCGGCTGGCGGACGACGTCTTCGTCGGCCCCAACGCGACCTTCACCAACGACCGCTACCCGCGCAGCCGCCAGTGGCAGGACGAGATCCCGGTCACGGAGGTCGCCACCGGCGCCTCGCTCGGCGCGAACTGCACGATCCTGCCGGGCCTGCGGATCGGCCGCCGCGCCATGGTCGGCGCCGGAGCGGTGGTCACCCGCGACGTACCCGCCAACGCGGTCGTCGTCGGCAACCCGGCCCGCATCGTCGGCTACGTGGACGGCGCGCCGCCCACCGAGGCCGAGCCGACGCCCTCCGCGGCCGAGGCCGGACCGAGCCGCGTCCCCGGGGTCCGCCTGCACACCCTCAAGCGCGCCGTGGACCTGCGCGGCAGCCTCGTCGCCGTCAACCTCGCCTCGGACCTGCCGTTCGTCCCGGCCCGCACCTTCACCGTGTTCGACGTGCCCACCAAGGACGTCCGCGGCGAGCACGCCCACCGCGTCTGCGAGCAGTTCCTGGTCTGCCTGCGCGGCAGCGTCCGCTGCGTCGCCGACGACGGCCAGGTGCGCCAGGAGTTCCTGCTCGACCGCCCCGACGTCGGCCTCTACATGCCCGCCATGATCTGGGGCACGCAGTACCACTACTCCCCCGACGCCGTCCTGCTGGTCTTCGCCTCGCACGAGTACGACCCGGACGACTACATCCGTGACTACGACGAGTTCCTGCGCGAGAAGGCCGCCGCCGACCACGCCTGAGACCCCCAATGCTCAGATGTCGGGCGGGCCCGCCCGGATGTTGTTCTCGACGGACATGTCCGTCGAAAACAACACCGGACGTCTACGGGCCGGTTGGGATCTGGGGGCGGCCCAGGTTGATCAGCCAGCGCCGCAGGACGCGGATGGGGCGGGCGGGGCGGCGCGGGTTGAAGCCTTCGCGCTCGAGCAGGGCGCGGTGGTTGATGGGGCGGTTGCGCACGGGCTTGGACGCCTCGGCGCGCGAGCGGCCGCCGTGGTGCACGACCAGGCGGGGTCGCGGCGGCATCAGGCGGTAGCCCCAGCCGCGCTTCCAGGCACGGGCGGTGAGGACGAAGGGCGAGCCGTTCCACGGCAGGCTCTCGTCGAGGTAGCCGATGGCGGGGTCCTCGAGCAGCTCGCGCCGCACCAGCAGGCAGCTTCCGTCGAGCGCGCCGAAGGTCGGGGTGAGGGCGCGGAAGTTGTGCTCGGTGCCGACCAGGCCGATCCGCGGGCCGGCCATGGCCATGACCATGCGCTCGAGCCAGTCGTCGCGCAGCACCTCGATGTCGGGGTTGAGCAGCAGGAGGAAGCGCGAACGAGGGTTGGCGGCCCGAAGCGCCTGGTTCATGGCCGGGCACCACAGGCGGTTCTCCTCGTTGAGGATCACGTTGGCGTAGTCCAGCGAGGCCAGCAGCTCGCGCGTGGCCGGGCCCGAGGCGTTGTCGACGATCACGACCTCGTGCGGCAGCCGCGTGTGGGCGCGAATGCTCTCGAGGCAGCGCGCGAGGTAGTCGCGGGCCTCGTAGCTCACGATGCAGATGGACACGACCGGGCCCTGGGCCGTGCCCGGTGATCTTCGGTCGGCGCTGTCAGAGGCCACGGAGCACGTCCTGCCAGGCGCGCGCGACGACGGCGATCTCGAACCGCTCCAGAGCGTGCTTGCGCGCGGCGGTCCCGTACGAGTCCGCCTGCTCAAGGGCGGTGCGGGTGGCGGCGATCAGGGCGTCGAGGTCGTCCGGCTCGACCAGCTCGCCGGTGCTGCCGGGGACGATGATGTCGACGATGCCCCCGATCGTGGTGGAGACGGCGGCGCGTCCGGTGAACGCGGCCTCGATCAGCACGGCCGGCATGCTGTCGCCGCCACGGCTCGGCAGCAGCACGACGTCGGCGGCGGCGTAGACCTTGGACGGCTCCGACACCGGCCCGCGGAACCGAACGCGCCCGGGGGCGGCCTCCTCGGCGAGGCGCTGGAGCCGCTCGTTCTCAGGGCCGCCGCCGACGACCAGCAGCTGCGCATCGGGGATCGCCGCCGCGATCCGCACTGCCAGGTCGACGCCCTTCTCTGGCACGAGCGCGCCGATCGAGACCAGGGTCGGCCGGTCGAGGTCTAGCCCCAGCTCGGTGCGTGCGGCCAGCCGGGCCCCCTCGCCGAGCTCGGGGAAGCGCTCGGCGGGGACGCCGTTCGGGATGATGTCGATGCGCCTGCGGTCGACGCCGAAGTGCTCGACCAGGACGTCGGCGGCGCCCGACCAGAGCGCGACCACACGCGCGGCGCGCCGCAGGAAGGCGCTGGTCCGCAGCCGTCGCCCGGTGCTTCCCGCCCAGAAGAGCTGGTCGCTGATCTGCCGGTAGACGAACGGCGTGCTCACGCCCACGCCGGCGATCGCGCAGGCGGGAAGAGTGGTCGAGCCGTGCGCCACGGCGACGTCCGCCGTGGCCAGCTGGCGGCGCAGGGCGAGCAGCGTCGACGGGGCGGTCCTCGTGGCACCAAGCACCTGGACCGGCAGGGCGCTGCCATGGGCGGCGGGTGCCAGCGCGACCGTCCGGGACGGCCAGCCCTCGACGCCGAAGCGCTCGTGCAGGTCGTGGGCGAAGACCTGGGCGCCGCGGCGGTCGGCGTCGGTTATGACGTGCAGGGTCTGCGGTGCGGTCATGGGCGCGGCTGCTCCGCGATCTCTACCGGCACCCGCTTGCCGAGGCGCCCAAACAGTCCGTCGAAGACCCCGCGCACGTACATCCACAGCTTGCGGGGCCGGTCGTCCTCGCGCAGGAGGACGCCACCGAGCATGCGCAGGAGCGTCCGGCCGAGGCGGTAGAAGCGGCGGCCCCGACGGCGCTGCACCCACAGGCGGTAGTACACCGAGTTGCGGACCTCGTAGTAGACCTTCCAGGCCGGCTTGCGGGCGCCGGCCCGCACGCGTCCGTGGAGCACCCGGGCCGCCTCCGCACGGGCGACGGGATGGCCCGCCACCGGGATGCGGAAGTGCAGGTACTCGGTGTCCTCCGCCCACCAGAAGAAGTCCTCGCGGGGCAGTCCGACGTCCTCGACGACCTCGCGTGCCAGGAGGAACCCGCACCATGCGGGCCAGTTCACGACCTCGCCGCTGGGCTCATCGATCCAGGTCGGGAAGACGAGGGCGGGTCGGTCGTGCTTGCGCCGCTCGGCCTCGAGCTCCTCCAGGCAGGTGGGCTCGGGGACGCAGTCGTCGTCCATGACCCAGGCCTGCGGCAGGTCGGATGCGAGGAAGTGGCGCAGCCCGGCGGCATGCCCTCCGGCGGGGCCGGTGTTGCTCGCCAGCCGCAGGATCTGGACGTCCAGCCCCTCGACCCGCGCGACGACCTCCTCGGTCGGCGTCGAGCCGGCGTTGTCCACCACCACCACGGTGGACGGCCTGACCGTCTGGGCGGCGATGGCGGTCAGACAGCGCTCCAGCGCCCGGGGGGCGTTGTAGGTGAGCACCAGCGTCATGACCGGAGCGATGCCCGGCCGGGTGCTCTCGCCTGCCGACGAAGCCGTGGTGGTCACGCCAGATGCCTGAAGTTGGGCCACAGGCCCGGGTCGATGCCGCAGTTCAGGTCGACCAGAGCGCGGACCTCGTCGCTGTACAGCTCGACCAGCTGGCGGCGACGGTCCTCGGCCAGCCCGACCTTCTCCCCACGCGTGGCGTTCACGCGGTGGGAGAAGTCGGGGGTGTGGTCGAGATCCAGACCCAGGAACTCGAGCGTGCGCCGCAGCTCGGCCGCCGGCTCGGCACGGCAGCGCTCGTACTGGAGCACCAGCACCTGCTCGCGGGGGTAGTGCGCGTAGAGCCAGCGCAGCTGCTGGGCGTACTGGCCGCGGATGAAGGCCTCCACGGCGATGCGCTGGTCGAGCACGTGCCCGCGCTTGGCGTAGTGGGTGACGCCGGACTGGTAGCGCTCGACGGGGTCGCGCAGCAGCACCAGGATCTTGGCGTCCGGTGCGGAGCGCCTCAGCAGCGGCGTGGTCCAGTGCTGGACCATGTAGATCGGCGTCCACTCGCCCGTCAGCGCCCCCGCGGGCTTGGGGAACCAGGCGTGGTAGGCGGCCACGTCGGCGTCGGTGAACTCGCGGTTCCAGAAGCGCGAGAAGTAGTGCAGCTCCTTGTGGACGCCCTCGGGCCGGTACACGCCCGGGTGGTTGAGCAGCATCGCGAACCACCACGACGTGCCGGCCTTCTGCGCCCCGACGCCGACGAAGTCCGGCGCGCCGGTGGACGTGCCCGGCGGCGGCGGGGGTGCGGTCAGCTCGGCGCCCGGCTCCCAGGGGGCGACCCGGCCGGTCATGCGGCGCAGCCGCTTGCGGGCGCCGGCCGGCAGGGCGCGGGCCACCGCGCGGCGGACGTTGGTCGCCGCCCTCGCCATCACGCCACCTCCCCTTCGGCCGTCCGGCCGGCCGCTCCTGAGGCCAGTTTGGCAGCGCGCAACCGGTTGGCTCGACGGGCGCGCAGGCTGGCCGCGCGGGCGGCGAGCTCCTCGCGTGCCCGCCAGGCGGTGGCGGACAGCCGCTCTGCCGCGGTCGGGTTGACCGACGGACGCTCGTAGCCGAGCTCCTCGGCCAGGTCGCCGGCGAGCAGGTCGAACAGCGTGACGTCGCGCTTCGACATGGTCTTGCGCCAGTCGCTGCGCTTGGCGGGCGGGCGGGCGATGCCCTGGAGGTGGTCTGCGCGGCGCATGCCGCCGAGCAGCTCGTCGGCGCGCTCGTGGTAGGTCAGCATCCCGCGGTCGAAGGTCATCCCGAGGAAGGCGACCAGCCGCTGCAGGGTCTCCTCCGGCGTCGAGACCAGGTCCTCGTAGCGCACCTCCATGTAGCGGTCGGCCGGCAGCCGCGCGCCCGCCGCCCGGCCCTCCTCGACGTGCCGGCGCCAGAACAGCGCCCCCGCCGGGATGGACGTCGGCCCGAAGTGCGACTTCACCAGCGACGCGGCCACGTCGCGGCCGTCGCGCAGGAGGTGGACGAAGCGCGCGTCGGGGAAGTCGGCGGCCAGCCGCTCGATGTGGCGCACGTGGTAGGGGGTCTTGTCCCCATAGCGCGGCTTGCCGTGCACCTCGGCGTAGGTCGCGTAGAGCGTCGTCAGCAGCTCCGCGGCCGAGCGTGGACGGGCGGCACGCACGCGCTCGCGCGCCACATCGGCGGGCAGCTGCCACTCGGCGAAGGAGGGGAACTCGATGATCGTCTCGAGCAGCGCCTCCACGCGCTCGTCGGGCAGCGGCGTGCGGCCGCCCCCGATCCGCAGCGTGGGGATGAGGAAGTAGGACTCCGGCGGGATCGCAAGCTGCCCGTGGGAGTCCAGCATGGCGCGCAGGAGGGTCGTGCCCGACCGCCCGCAGCCGACTATGAAGGTGAACAAGGGTGCAGCTCCTCGAGTTCCTCAGCCCTGCCGGGTCAGGCGCTTCACCGCGCGGGTGCCTGCGCGGGAGGCGGTCGTGGCCGCCCTGCGCCCCAAGGCGGTCGCACGCACCGTCGGCCGCACCGTGGGCGCGCCCGACTCGTACCCGAGCTGGGCGCGCAGACCCCCCGCTAGCGCCTCGAACTGCTCGCGCTGGGCGGGCGTCAGCTCGGCGCGCCAGTCGCGCACCCGGGTGAGCGGCTGGCGGAGGTTCTGGTGCTGATCGGGGCGGCCGACCCCGGATAGCACGTCGGCCGCCTTCCGATGGTAGTCAAGCATCGCGGGGTCGAACGGGAATCCAGCCAGCTCGCCGATGCGGCGCAGCTGCTGCTCCGGGTCGTCGACCAGGTCCTCGTAGCGCACCTCGATGTAGCGGCCCGGCCCGACGCTGCGGCCCCCCGTCCGGCCGCGCAGCACATGGCGCCGCCAGGTGAGCACCGCGGTCGTGAAGTCGTCCGGTCCGAAGCTTGCGCGCATCAGCGACAGCGCCACGTCGCGGCCGTCACGGATCAGGTGCACGAAGACGGCCTCCGGGAACAGCCGCGCCAGCAGCGCGATGTGCAGGACGTAGGGCGGCGTCTTGTCCGCGTAGCGCGCCTTGCCCTGGGCGAGGGCGTACTGCTGGTACAGGACGCGCAGCGCCGCGGCCAGGTCGGCGGGCGCCGCCTCCGCCATGGCCGAGCGGACCCCGGCGACGTCGAGGTCCCAGCGCTGGAACCAGCGGTTGCCGGCCAGGTCGGAGCACAGGGCGTCCACTGCCAGGCCGTCGTCGCGCTCGTAGCGGCGGTGCCGGCGCGCCAGGTGCGGGATGAAGTGCGACTCGGGCGGCACGGCGAGCTCGGGGTGCGAGGCCAGCATCGCCCGCAGCAGCGTCGTGCCGGAGCGCCCGCAGCCGACGACGAACAGGAACGGCGTCCGCCCCTCGACCGGATACGGCGCGGCAGGCTCAGCCATCCAGCTCACCGGCCTGGCGCAGGAAGGCGGGGTTCTTGCCGTTGCGACCGCGCAGCCCGTCCCAGAAGCCCCTCGCGGCCGCGCTGCGGTGCGCGGCCGTGGCGGACACCTGCATGCGGCGAAGGGTCTTGAGCCCGTGCATCAGGGTCCAGCCGAGGTGCCCGTGGCGGCGGGCCAGGTGGAAGAAGTTCCGTGCCTCGTAGTAGCGCCGCCACGGCTCCTGGGCGTCGACCGGCCGGCGCCCGGCGTGAGCCTCCTCGCGACCGGCGTCGAGGACGTTGCGCTCGACGGCCCTGGCGGTCGGGTTGTCGAGCAGCAGCCGGAAGCCCTTCGTCCGCATGCGCAGCCAGAAGTCGAAGTCCTCGTAGCCGAAGAACAGCTCGCCGTCCGGCAGCACGCCGCTGCGGACCACATCCAGGGACAGGAGCGTCGCCCCCCAGGCGGCGACGTCCACGGGGTCGAAGTCGCCGGCGCCCGGCCGGTGCGGCGTGGTGATGCCGGTGCGGGGGTTGAGGTCGCGGCCGTAGGCGACCACGGCCCCGACCGGGTCGGCCCCGTCGCGCGGCAGCCGCTCGATCCGCTCCAGCAACCCCGCCAGCCGCGGCGTCGGCAGGTCGAACAGGCCCACGTCGTCCTCGCAGATGTAGAGCCAGTCGCCCCCCAGGACGTCGAGGGCGTGCAGCAGGCCCTCGCGGTAGCCGCCGGCCGGGCCGAGGTTGTCGTCCAGCCGCAGCACCGCGATCTCGGATTCGAGCAGCGGGTCGTCCAGCCCGCCCTCTCCGTTCACGACCAGCAGCACGCGCTCGGGGGACAGGCCCTCGCGCTCGATCAGGCCGCGCACCACCTCGGTGGCGAGCTTCGGCCTTCGGTAGGTCAGCACCAGGGCGCCGACCCGATCCAGGGACGCCCCTTGCGCTCCGCCCGCCATGTCCGCTCCCCCGCCGGGTCCGGCCTAGTAGTCCCCCAGGAGGCCCATCTCCCGTGCGTAGTCGAGGGCCTTCCCGAACAGGTAGAAGCTCACGACGATCGCCACCACGTCGAAGATGACCAGCCCGAGGATCGCCTGGTTGAGCGTGACGAGCGCCTCCGGCGGGACCTCCATCAGGGCCTGGCGCGCCCCGTTGATCACGTAGGAGTGCGGGATCAGGTAGCTCAGCGCCTGCAGCCACTCGGGCATGACCGAGATCGGGAACACCGACCCGCCCAGCAGCGAGGCCGCCAGCCCGTACAGCGCGATCAGCGGCTGGGAGCGCTTGGACAGCACGACGATGCAGGCCGACAGGCAGCCGATCGCGGTGCAGGCCACGATCCCGAGGAACAGCACCAGCAGGAAGGCGGGTAGGCCGGCCAGCCGGTAGTCGGCGCCGAGCGCCAGCCCGATCAGCAGCATGAGGAAGCTGCCGATCACGCCCAGGAAGGTCCGCCAGATGTTCATGGCGATCGGGATGAAGCGCCATGGCACGGGCTCGACCAGCAGCGTCTCGAACTGGCCCTTGGTGTTGGCCGACTGCAGCCGCTGGCCGAAGCCGGCGAGCGCGGACTGCAGCGCGGCGGCCGAGGCGAGGCCGATCACCGCGAAGGTGAGGTAGTCCCCGCCGACGCGCTGAGCCACCACCCCCGCGCGGGCCGGGTTCAGCTGCGAGATGAAGTAGTACATGAAGACGGGGAAGACCAGCGTGATCTGCTGGAAGAAGATCGTCAGCGGGTAGCTGAAGTCCTCCACCGCCTCGTTGCGCGTGTAGGCCAGCCCGATCACGACCAGGCTGCGCAGCCGCGCGAGCGGTCCTCGTCGCTGGACGACGCCGGTCGAGGCGCTCATGTCAGGGCCTCCTGGGCACGGGTCGGCGAGGCCGAGTAGACGGCGGCGAGCAGGTCGCGCAGCGGCATCTGGACCTGGTTGGCGCTCACCAGCCGCTCGGCGTGATGGCCGAGGAGGGCGATGACGTCGCCGAGCTGCTGGCCGGGCGCCAGCTGGTAGCGCAGGGTCAGCGGCGCGCTGCCCTCGCTGCTGTGGCCCTCGCCGCGCGCCAGCAGCGCCGCGGCGGCGCGCAGGGTGTCGGCGTCCGAGAAGACCAGCTCGACCTGGGGCCGCTGCCACTGCTCGCGCAGGACGCTCAGGGGTCCGCGGTAGCGGATGCGGCCGCGGTCCAGCAGCACGACGTCGGACTCGAGCGCCTCGATCTCCTCTAGGCGGTGGGAGCTGATCAGCACCGCAAGCTGCCGCTCCTCCACCAGCCGGGTGATCAAGCTCAGCAGGCCGTGCGCCCCGACCGGGTCGACCGCAGCCGTGGGCTCGTCGAGAACCAGCAGATCCGGCTCGTGCAGGATCGCCCGGGCCAGCTGGAGCCGGGCGCGCAGACCCGAGGACAGGGACTGCGCAGCGCTCTGCGCGCGCTTCTCCAGCCCCACCTCGGCGAGCACGGCGTCGATCCGCGGGAGCAGGACCCGTCGCGGCATGCTCTGCAGGCGCCCGTGGAAGTAGAGGTTCTCCCAGCAGGTCAGGCGCAGGAACAGGCTGCGGTCCTCGGCTGGCATCCAACCCAGGCGTCGGCGCATGTCGGCGGAGTGCTCGTGCGCGTCGAAGCCCAGGATCCTGGCCTCGCCCGAGGTCGGCGTGGTCAGACCGATCATGGTCTTGAACATCGTGGTCTTGCCGGCCCCGTTGGGTCCCACGACCGCCAAAATCTGCCCGCGGTGCAGCTGCAGGTCGATGTCGGTCAGGGCGTGGATGTCCTCGCGGATGTTGGTCCGCACGAGAGCCCGCATCCAGCGTGGCGTCGGCCGGTAGACCTTGCAGAGACCACGCAGGTCGACGACCGGCTCGGACGTCGGAAGATCAGTAGATGGCACGTCGCAACCGCACAGTTAAGACCGATCCTTCCGGATCCGTAGCCCCGCCGCCCCCCTCCGAAGCTAACCCACTGTAAGGTCGCGTCACCAAAGGGTCAACCTGCGGGGGGAGCCAGCAGCAGGTGCACGGCCGCCGCCCGAGCGGGCGGAAGCCAAGCCCCTCGCGCCCTGCTGGGAACGCGAGGGGCCGGACCGCAAGGGTAGCTAGGCGACGACGGCGGCGCCCCACTCTGGCCGGGCAGCGCCCGGCTGGCGCGAGCTGCGTGACCAGACCTGGTAGGTCTTGCCGTCACCGTTGAGGTTGCGAACCCGTCCGACGCTGGTCGGGTTCATGGCGGGGTGCAGGTGCAGGGCGGGAGCGGTGAACCGGCAGTCGACCAGCTCGTACTCCTCGCGCGTGTCCCACGGCCCCATCGCGAAGGACGTGCGGGTCACGGAGCGGACGTCGCAGTCCTCCACCAGCGCCGGCATGCCGGCACGTGCGCCGAAGCGGTGACGGCGGCTGCGGAAGCCATCCGTCGACAACCCGGCGCCGTCCACGCGCAGGCGTCGGAACGTGAGCAGCGGGTGCGCCGCGGTGCCGTAGACCTTCTCGGTCCCCGACGTGCGCCGGGAGACGGCGTGGACCTCGATGCCCGCGCCGCGGTTGCCGTAGAGGTCGCAGTCCTCGTAGCGCCACAGGTTGGCCGCCCCGCCGTGCAGGATGCCGGCGGCGCCGTTGTGGTAGGCGACCGCACCGCTGACGACACCGACGCTGTCGGTGTCCTGCCAGGCGAGCAGGCCGTGGTTGGCGTTGTTGTGGGCGATGTTGCCGGAGAAGGTCCACACCGCCTGCGACAGGCCGGGCCAGCAGAAGCCGGACGACTCCTCACCGGTGACGCCGACGGCCACGCAGCTCTCGGCGACGTTGGCGCCTGGGGTGCAGGTGCCGAGGTAGAAGCCGGCCACGCCGTGGCGGGGCTCGGCGCCGGGCCGGTGCTCGGGGTCAGGGTTGATCGCGGCGCCGACGACGACATTGTGCTGGCCGCGGTCGAGGTGGACGACCCGGTAGGGGTCGCCCTCTGAGCGGTGCCCCTGCCACCAGGCGATCTCGGCCTCGACGGTGTGACCCTGCGCCTGCTTCGGCTTGTTGCCGCGGGGCGAGTCCTTGGTGGAGTTGCCCTCGATGCGGTAGCCGTAGCAGTTCTCGAGGCGGACGAACGGTGAGCCGCGGTCGGACTGCATCCAGCCGCGGCAGTCGGTGACCTCGACGTCCTCCCAGCCGGCGACCGTGACGGCGGCGTGCGGGTTGCCCAGCACCGCCTCGGAGACCAGGTTGTGGAGGCGCAGGCCGCGCCGCTGGCTGTTGCCGGTGACGCTCACCCTGATGGGGCTGTGGACCCCCAGCTGGGCGTTGGTCACCTCGATGTTCTGCACGTGGTAGGCGCTGCCGTGCATCGCGAGGAAGTTGTTGCGGACGTTGCCGGTCAGCCGCAGCCCGTCGATGCTGACGGAGCGGACGGGGTCGAACACGTGCCCGGGCTCGATGTCGATGAGCGAGCGGCCGATGTCACCGGCGGTGCAGTCGAGGATGCGCAAGCGGTCGGCCGAGGTGATGCCGAAGCCCTGGCGACCGCACGAGTAGAAGTCGCAGCTCTCGACCAGCACGTCGTGCGAGGGGATGTTCGAGAACAGCCCGTGGCCGCCCTTGTTGATCTCGCTGCCGACGTAGACGAAGTCGCCCCAGGCGCCCTTCACGGAGCAGCGGGCGAGCCGGATCTGGTGCGAGCCGTTGATCGCGAAGCCGTGGGCGTAGGGGACGTAGCCGCCGTCCGCCTCGGTGTGCGAGCCTTCGACCGAGCAGTCCTCGAAGGTGATGCTCGAGCTGCCCTCCAGGTTCCAGCCGCGGTCCTCGCCGATCGCGAGCTTGATGTTGCGCAGCACCAGGCCGTGACGGTCACGCAGGTTGACCGGACCCTGGTAGGTGCCGGTCCCGATGAGCTCCGAGCCGTTCGGAGCCTGGTCGATCTGGCGCTGCAGGTTGCCCTCGGTGAGCTTGATGACCTTGTACGGCTTGCGCTGCACCCACGCTGGCAGGGGGTGGACGACCTTCTTCTTCTTGCCGTTCTGGTCGATGGCCTGCATGGTCGCCGTGAAGCGCAGCAGGACGTTGTCGGCGGTGGTGACCCGCCACGACAGCGGCCCCTCCTTGGTCGCGGGGGCGCCGGTGAGCGTCAAGGTCAGGGCGCCGGACTCCAGGTCGGCGATCGCCTTCGCCTCATCGCGGAAGGTGACCGTCACGACGGCCCCGTCGGAGGTCGGGACGATGTCGAGGCCCTCGCAGTGGAAGGGCGCAGGGTCGGCGACCTCCTGCACCGGCAGCTCCTCGTCGGCGTGTACCAGCGATGCGACGCAGGCGCGGAACGTGATGCCGTCGGTGGGCTCGGGCGCGGTCTCGGCCTGGGTCGGATCCCACCAGAACGGGGTGCCGACGACGTCGTGCGCCACGCAGCCCTCGAAGGTGATGCCGTGGGAGGAGTGCGGCACGAAGGCGTGGTTGCCGCAGTCGTGCGCGACGACGTTGGACACGGTGGTCCCCTGCGAGGCGCTGCCGGCACGGTGGAAGTGCAGCGGGTAGCGGCCCAGAACGCCTGCCGGTCCGAGGTGGCGCAGCTCGACGTCACGCAGGCGCTGCGGCCGTGTGGTGGCGACGAACAGGATGTGGGCGCGACCCTTGTCGGTGCCCTCGATCACCACGTTGCGGGTCAGGTTGAGGACCTCGGGCGTCCAGCGGTTGCCGAAGCTGTCGGCCGCGGCGGGGTGCGGCTGGGCGAGCGCGGCGCCCAGCGTGACGCTGCCGCCGGCGACCGCCGCCACGGTGCCGTCGTCATAGGCCAGCGCGTGGGCGGTGGAGCTGGTGTCTGCGGCGGGTGCGACGGTCGGGGTCACGACGACCCGGTCGCCGGCCTGCCAGCCGCTGGCGTCGTGCAGGGCGAGCTTGCGGGTGCCCTTGGCAGCGCCGTCGGAGAGCCGGCTCCACGCCGTCTTCGGAGTGCCGACGGCGTCGAGGACGCCGCCCTCCACCACCCAGAGGCCGACATCGCTGTCGATCGGCTCATGGGCGTCGCCGCCGACGAAGCGGGTCTCGTCGACGTCGACGAACGTGATCTTGTGTTCGACCTCGGCCGAGGCGGGGCGCAGCACCAGCGCGCCGCGGACGACGACGTTGCCGCTGCTGCGCAGCCAGCTGGTGACGGTGGGGGCGAGCTGCAGCGTGCCGGTCGGTTCGATGCGCACGCCGGCGACCTCGGCCACGCCGGACAGCAGGATCGGGCGGTCGACCACGGCGATGTCACCCTTGCCGGGGACCTTGCCGTTGGGCCACGAGCTCGGGTCGTTCCACAACGAGACCCGACCGGCGGGCGCGCTGACAGGACGCGGCGCGAGCGCATGGGCGGCCGAGCTGCCGTACAGGCCGGCGCCGGCCACGCCGGCTCCGACCACGCCAAGGCCCTTTAGGAAGCCTCGGCGATCTATGTTCACGATTCCCTGGGACACGTTCGGATCACCTCTGGGCACACGGGAGCGGACCACCCCCGAGAGGGGTGGCTTGGGGGGCGATCGGGCTCCGGGGGGGTGGTGACCCGACCGATGCGCAGAGGATCGGCAGGCCGAGACGTGGTCTTGAAGACGATCAGTCAGAGCTGCTGACTCAGCGTCAGATGGAAGGCCCGCGCGCCGCCTGTGATCGACGACGCGCGGGCCGCTGGCCGGCGGGTCAGAGGGTTCGGACGACCGCGTTCCAGGACTTCTGCGCGGTGCCCTTGCCGGCGGCGGTCGGCCACACGGCGAACTGCTTGCCCTCGCCGTTCAGGTTGCGAACCCGGGCGTGGCTGGTCGGGTTTGCCTTCGAGTCGATCTGGAACTGGACGCCGTCGAACCGGCAGTCGACGATCTCGTACTCCTCGCGGTTGTCCCACGGGCCCATGCGGAACGAGGTCGTGGTGGCGCCGCGGACGTCGGTGTCTGCCACGAGCACCGGCACACCCTCTTCCGCGGGCAGGCGGTGGCCCTCGCTGGTGATGCCGTAGGTGCTCGTGCCGCCGCCGTCGATGCGGAACCGGCGGAAGGTGAGCAGCGGGTAGGGCGCCTTGTAGTAGCGCTTGGTGGTCTTCGTCTGACGCGTCACGGCGTGGATCTCGAGGCCGGAGTAGCGGTTGGCGTAGAGGTCGCAGTCCTCGTACAGCCAGAAGTTGGAGTAGGCACCGTGAGCGATGCCCGACACGCCGTTGTGATACGCGCCGAAGGAGCGGATCACGTGGATGTCCTCGGTGTTCTGCCAGGACAGGATCCCGTGCATCACGTTGTTGTGGGCCAGGCAGCCGTTGAACTCCCAGATGCCGCGCGAGAGCTCGGGCCACTGGAACCCGGACGTCTCGTTGCCGTCACCGATGCCGACGGCGACGCAGTCGATCGCGACGTTGCTGTTGGGCTCGCCCTTGCCGAGGTGGAAGCCGGTCATGCGGTAGGCCTCCGGAGAGCCCGTCTCGCCGTTGACCAGCGAGGCGACGCAGCCACGGTAGGTGATGTCGTTGGTGTCCTCCTGCTTGTCGCCGCGGTCGACGACGTCCCACCAGAAGGGGTCGCTCCAGGTGTTGTGGGAGACGCAGCCCTCGAAGGTGACGCCGTGCGAGGTGTGCGGGACGAAGGAGTGGTTGCCGGCGTCGTGGACGACGACGTTGCGGACAACCGTGCCGCGGGAGTGGTCGCCGTTCATGTGGAAGTGCAGGGCGTAGCGGCCCTTCACGCCGCGCATCTTGCGCTTGCCGTTGTCGTTCACCCAGCTCTCGCGCGGGCCGACGTGGCGCAGCTCGATGTCGCTCAGCTGCTGGGGCTGCATGGTGTGCAGGAAGATGACGTGGGCGCGGCCCGAGGCGGTGCCCTCGATGACCACGTTGCGGCTGAGGTTCAGGACCTCCGCGGTCCAGCGGTTGCCATAGGAGTCGGCCGCGACGGGGTGCGGGTTCGCCAGGGCCTTGTCGATGGTGATCGTGGTGCCGGAGATCGCGGTGATCGTCACCTCGTCGTAGGCGCGAGCGTGCGCGTCCGACTTGGGGTTCGGGTCGGGGGCGACGGTCGGGGTGATGGCGATCCGGTCGCCGACGCGCCAGCCGGTGGCGTCGCGGACCACGAGCTTGCGGCTGCCCTTCGTGACGCCGTCGACCAGGTTGGTCCAGGACTTCTTGGTGCTGCCGGCGGCGTCGAGGATGCCGTTCTCGGTGACCCAGAGGCCCACGTCGCCGTCGATCGGCGCGTGCGCGTGACCGCCGACGAAGCGGGTCTCGTCGATGCCGACGAACGTGATCTTGTGTTCGACCTCGGCCGAGGCGGGGCGCAGCACCAGCGC
>CAZVUW010000080.1:0-15047 GCA_964629825.1 uncultured Actinomycetota bacterium | reverse complement strand
GACGAAGACGTCGATGCGGCCGTCGGTCTGCTCCCAGATCTCCGGGCCCGTCGTGGCGTAGTGGGCCGCAGGGTTGGCCGGGTTGTAGTACTGGTTGGGCTGGAAGGCGCCGGGGATCTCCGCCGTCAGCCGATCCGCGGTGCGGTAGTAGCTGCGCGGGTCGTCCGGCTCGACCGCGGTGGGGCAGACGACGACCTCGGCGCCGAACGCGCGCAGGAGATCGATCTTCTCCTGGCTCATCTTGTCCGGCATCACGAAGACGCACTTGTAGCCGCGCTGGGTCGCAGCGATCGCCAGACCGGCGCCGGTGTTGCCGCTGGTCGGCTCCACGATCGTGCCGCCGGGGCGCAGGAGCCCTTCCTTCTCAGCGGCCTCGATCATCGCAAGGCCGATGCGGTCCTTCACGCTGCCGCCCGGATTCAGGTACTCGACCTTGGCGAGCAGCGTCGGCGGCACCCCCGCGCTGAACCGCTTCATGCGTACCAGCGGGGTGTTGCCTACCAGCTCCAGCAGTGAGTCCACGACCTGCACAGCGACCTCCAGCCTGCCGGCACCGTGCAGCAGACGCTTAGCCGGCGTCAGCGGCCAGGGTAACCGGCCACCAACGGACCGAACCACCTGGTGCAGAAGGGCCCCGCCACCATGCGGTGAGCGGGGCCCTGGAACCCGTGTGTGCGGAGTCGTGCTACTCCGGGATGACGTCGGCGAACTTGCGCTTGCCGGAGGTGCGGAAGCTCACCGCGCCGTCGGCCAGCGCGAACAGCGTGTCGTCGCCGCCACGACCGACGTTGCGACCCGGGTGGATCTTGGTCCCGCGCTGGCGGACGATGATCGAGCCGGTCGTCACGATCTGGCCGCCGAAGCGCTTGACGCCGAGCATCTTGGGGTTGGAGTCACGTCCGTTGTTGGACGACCCGCCACCCTTCTTGGAAGACATGTGCTGCTCCTCTTGTCGCGCGTCGAACGCTAGGCGTTGATGGCCTCGACGCGGATGCGCGTCAGAGGCTGACGGTGACCGGTCTTACGACGGTACCGGGTCTTGTTCTTGTACTTGAACACGGTCAGCTTCGGCCCGCGGCGCTGCTCGACGACGCTGGCCTTGACGGTCGCCGAGCCCAGGTCCTTGCCGACGGTGACCGCGCCGTCGTCGGCGACCAGCATGATCGGACGGAGCTCCACCGAGCCGTCCTCCCCGCCGTCCAGCTTCTCGACGTCGAGGGTCTCCCCGACCTGGACGCGGTACTGCTTACCGCCCGTTGCGATCACGGCGTACATCGGTTGAGCTCCTCAGGATGGGCTGCGGTGGCTTCGCGGTCGGTGGGTTTCGCGACGGCGAGCAGGCGAAACGCGCTGGCCGGAGGCCCCAGCTGCGCGCTCGCTAGCTCAGCGCTCGCTGACCGGGGCACCAGCGCACCGAAGCGCGAGTGTAGATTCGGCCCCATGGGGTGTCAACGCGACCCACAGCGCCGAGCGGTGCGGCTCACCGACCAGGCGCTGGTAGCGGTCACCGTAGCGCGGCACACCGCAAGGGCGCAGGGGCGCGAGCCGACCAGCGCCGATCTGCTGCTCGGGCTGGCGGCGGAGCCCGAGGGCTGGGCGGGACACGTCCTGCGTCGCCGCAGCTCGCCGCTGGCGGCGCTGGCGGAGCGCTCGGGATCACTGCCCCCCTCGCTGGCGTCCCTGGACGAGGTCGTCGGAGTGGCGGCCTCACGGGCGCGTCCGCGGCCCCCGGGCACGGCGGACCTCCTGGCCGCCAGCGTGGCCGCCGGGGGCGCCGATCTCGAGGACCTGCTCTCAGCCTGCGGGTTCACCCCCGAGGACCTGCGGGTCGATTCCGGCAGCCACACCGCGCTGCCCTCGGACGCCATCGCCGATGAGGCGCTGTGGCACTCCGGCTCGGAGACCGTGAGCGCCGCCGACGAGGCGGACTGGCTTGAGCCCGCCGCCCGCCGCGCGGTCGGGCAGGTGCGCGCTCTCGGCGGGGGCGCGGTGGATCTGCTGATCCTGCTCGCGGCCGATCACGGCCCGATCGCAGACAGCGGCGGCGAGATCGACGCGGCGATGCTCAACGCCGCCCGGCGGGCGCTCGCGCCGTTCGCCGACGCCCCCGCGGCGTGGGATGCGGGGCTGGACGCCGTCCTCGCGGCCGCGCGCCTGCTGGCAGAGAACCGGCTGGTGTCCCCAACCCATCTGCTCCAGGCGGCCCTGCTCGCCGGCGGCAGCGGACCGGCGGCCGTGCTCGAGCGCGCCCGGGCCGATCGAGGTGAGGAGAGCTCATGACCGAGCTGCCCATCCGCAACGTGACGCCTGAGCAGGTCCCCGAGTTCGAGCGCTTGGTGGCGCAGGCCTTCGGCGAGCTCATCAGCGACGAGACCATCGCCCAGCACGCGGCCGTCAAGGAACTCGACCGCACGTTCGCTGTGTTCGAGGGCGAGCGCATCGTCGCCACAGCCGAGACCATCAGCTTCACGGTCGGGATGCCGGGACGCCCACCTGCCCCGTGCGCGGGCCTGACGTCGGTCAGCGTCCACCCCGCACGTCGCCGCCGCGGCCTGCTGGCGCGGCTGATGCGCCACCAGCTCGAGGACGCCCACGAGCGCGGCGAGCCCTTCGCGTCCCTGTATGCGTCCGAGTCGGCGATCTACGGGCGCTTCGGCTACGGCCCGGCGGGGCCGACCGTGGACCTCTCCGGCGCTGTGCCAGGGGCGCGGCTGGCCAGCCCCGACCCGCTGCCCGCCGACTTCGACCTCGTGCCGGCCGAGCAGGGCCTCGACCTGCTGCCGTCGATCTACGAGCGCGTGCAGGCTTCCACCCCCGGCATGATGAGCCGCCCGCCCGGCTTCTGGCAGGTCATGCTCACCTACGACCCGGCCGAGTCGCGCGAGGGCCACACGCCCTACCAGCTCGGCGTCCTCCCGGGCCGCGGCTACGTGCTGTACCGCATCAAGGAGGCCTGGCGCGACCACGTGCCCAACTCGACCCTGCGGGTGGTCGAGCTGATGGCCACCGACGACGAGGCCTACGCCGCCCTGTGGCACTACTGCCTCACGCTGGACCTCATCGCCCACGTGCGCGCCCCGCTGCGACCGCCGGACGACCCGATCCGCTGGGCCCTGGCCGACCACCTGCGGCTGCGCGCCACCGGCTCGGACCCGCTGTACCTGCGGCTGCTGTCGCTGCCGGAGGCGTTCGCGGCGCGCACCTACTCGGCGGCCGCCGAGGTGGTGGTCGCCGTGCGCGACGCGACCTGCCCCTGGAACCAGGGCACCTGGCGCCTGGAGCTCGGCCCCGACGGCGGCTCCTGCTCCCCCACCACCGCCGACCCCGACCTGGAGCTCGACGTCTCCGACCTGGGCACCGCCTTCCTCGGCGGTGTGCATCTGACCCAGCTCGTCCGCGCCCGCCGGGTCACCGAACACCGCCCCGGCGCCGCCTGGGCCCTCGACCGCGCCCTGGCCGCCGACCCTATGCCCTGGAACCCCCGCATCTTCTAGCCGCCAAGTCGACCTCCTCCCAGCTCCCCCGCCCGCCGCCCCACCGACGCCCCCAGCCGCCCCACGGTTGGATATTTGGCCCGAGATCTCGGGCCAAGTATCCAACCGTCACCAGAGCCGGGCGCGACCCTGGGCACCCCTCGGCGTTATCCACAACTGGCGGCGGCGATCATCCAGAGGCACACCTGGCCGAGCGCAGACTCGGCACATGACCTCTGACCTGCGGCGCCTGTACGCCCGGGCGAACGCCAACCTTGGGATCGTCTCGATCCTGGACGTCGACGCCCTCGGCATCGCGCGGGACACCTTCTATGACCACGTCGATGCGACAGGGTGGGTGCGGCGTCACCGAGGGGTGTGGACTGCGCCTGGAGCGGGCTGGACCGTCCAACATCAGGCTCTGGCGGCCCTCCGGGCGGTTGGTCCGCCGGCGCTGGTGACCGGCGAATCGGGGTTGAGCCTTTTCGAGGTCACGCAGGCAAGACCCTCCTGCATCGATCTGCTGGTTCCACCCAACCGCTCCGGCGGCGGGCACAAGGGCGTCCGGGTCAAGCGCACACAGCAGTACGAGCAGATCGCAAGCGGAGAGGTGCGCGGTGTGGCTGTGGCCTGCGTGGAGCGCTGTCTGATCGACGCCGCCCCGGCTCTGGCGATCGACCCGCTGATACGAAGGATGGCAGCCGCCGTCAGGCTGCGGCTGAGCGATCTCGCCGCGATGGAGGAGGCGATTGCAGCGCTGCGGCGCTACCCCGGTCGGGCCAAGCTGCTGGCGGCGCTGTCAGCGCTGAATGGTGAGCTGGTGCACTCGAACCCGGAGCAGGTCGCGCGGGACGCGTTGAGGCCGATGCAGCTCGGCTTCCACCACGAGCCCTACACCGTCTGGGACGGCTCTCGGCGCGTCGCCGAGATCGACATCCCGCATCTGCGCCTGCTGTACGGAGTCGAGGTCGACGGACCCCACCATGAGCTGCCCGAGCAGCAGCGCAAGGACGAGGCACGAGACCGGGAGCTGCGCGACCTCGGGTGGAGGATCGACCGCTTCCGCTGGGACGACGTCACCGAGAACCCACGCCGGTTCGCCACGACGGTCGCCCGAGCGGTGGCCAGTCGTCGCCGCGAGATCGGCCTGCCTGACTAGGACTGGCACCCCTTCCGGGCGCTGGACGCACCCACTGAGCCAATGGTTGGACATTTGGCCCGAGATCTCGGGCCAAATGTCCAACCATTCGGGGGGCTCGCGAGGGCTGGGGACTGACCTCGGCGGGTGGCGGCGGCCTACTTGAAGGCGGACTCCAGGATCTTCGCCCCGCGACCCTCGCAGACCTCGCAGGGGGTGGTGAAGGTCTCGGTCAGGCCCTGGCTGACGTTCTTGCGGGTCATCTGGACCAGGCCGAGCTTGGAGATGTCCATGACCCGGGACTTGGTCTTGTCACGCGCCAGCTCGCGCTTGAAGCGCTTCAGCACCTCGTCGCGGTTGGCCGGTACGAGCATGTCGACGAAGTCGATGACGATGATCCCGCCCATGTCGCGCAGGCGGAGCTGGCGGGCGATCTCCTCGGCGGCCTCGAGGTTGTTCTTGAGAACCGTCTCCTCGAGGTTGTCGGTCCCGACGAACTTGCCGGTGTTGACGTCGATGACCCACATGGCCTCGGTCTTCTCGATGATCAGGTAGCCGCCGCTCTTGAGCCACACCTTCTTCTCGAGGGCGCGGCGGACCTGGGTCGTGACCTCGTAGGCGTCCAGCAGCGGCTCATCACCGGTGTAGACCTCGACCTTGTCGACCATCTCGGGGCTGACGTCGGCGAGGTACTCGCGGATCTGGCCGGCGAGCTCCTCGGAGTCGACCACGAGGTGGCTGAACTCGCTGCCGAAGACATCGCGGATGACCCGCATGACGAGGGACGGCTCCTCGTAGACGGCGTCGAGGGGCTTGACCTCCTTGGCGCGCGTCTGGACCTGCTCCCAGATGCGGGTGAGGCGGCTGACGTCCGCCTCGAGCTGCTCCTGGGTGGCGCCCTCGGCGGCGGTGCGGACGATCAGGCCGAAGCCCTCGGGCTTGATGGCCTTGAGGATCTTGCGCAGGCGGTCGCGCTCCTCGTCGGTGAGCTTGCGGCTGATGCCTAGCATCCCGTCGCCCGGCGCGAGGACGCAGTAGCGGCCCGCGATTGACAGGTGCTGCGTGAGCCGCGCCCCCTTGGTGCCCATCGGGTCCTTGGTCACCTGGACCAGCACCGTCTGGCCGGGCTTGAGGCGGTCCTCGATGCGCGGCAGCTCGCCCTCGAGGTCGGCCTCGTCGTAGTTGACCTCGCCGGCGTACAGCACGCCGTTGCGGCCCTTGCCGATGTCGACGAAGGCTGCCTCCATGCCGGGCAGGACGTTCTGGACCCGGCCGAGATAGATGTTGCCGACGTAGGAGACGTCCTCCTTGCGGGTCACGTAGTGCTCGACCAGCGTCCGCTCCTCGAGCACCGCGATCTGGGTGCGCTCGGCGCCGGCGTTGACCAGCATCCGCCGTGACGGGCCCTCGGTGATGGCGCGGCGCGTCTCCTCGCTGACCCCGCCGATCGGCCGGCGCCCGGGCTTGGTCCGCGTGCGGCCGTTGCGCGCGCGGTTGCGTCCGCGCGCCTGCAGGCGGGTGGAGCCGGTGGTGGTCGTGGAGGCGTCGTCCGGACCGGTGGAGTCCTCGACGTCGGTGTCCTCCGACTCGGCTGCCTCGGCGGGGGCCTCTGCCGAGGCGGCCTCCGCGGCGACGGCATCGTCGGAGACCTCGGCGTCCTCGCTCTCGGTCGGCTCCTTCGCCGACTCCTTGGCCGAGGTGCCCGCGTCGCGGCCCCGCCGGGAGCGCTTGCGCTTGCGTGTGCGCGCCTTCGCGGTGGTCGTCGCCTCTTCCGCCGCGGACTCATCGCCCTCGGCCTGAGCCTCCGCATCGGCGGTGGCGACCTCGGCGGCTGCCTCCTCGGTCACCGCGGCCGGCTCGGCGCTCGGCTCACCAGCGGCCGCCTCACCAGCGGCAGACTCATCGGCGGCGTTCTCGCCGGCCACGGCCTCCCCGGCCGCGATCTCGGTCGCGCCACCGCGGCCGCGCCGGGCCCGACGGCGGCGCCGACGGATCAGCTCGCGTGGCTTGCCGTCCTCGTCGGTGTCTTCGCCGGATGACGGAGCTTCGGGCTCAGGAGCCGGCCGGCCGTCGCCCGCACCTGCGTCGGAGTCCGCGGCGGCCGTCGGCTTGGCCTCCGGCTGGTCCCTGCGGCTTCGAGTGCGGGTCCGAATCCTCGGTGTGGGCTTGTCCTGGGCGTTCTCCGTGGTGGTGGTCGTAGTCTCATCGGTCACTTGGTCGAGTCCTCTCAGGGGGTCGACCTTGGAGGCGACGGCGCATGCACAGCGCCGGTCAGAGCCTCCGCGACCCCCTCGTCGGTCGCCGTGCCCTGAGCGAGCCGCGTTACGAGGGCGGGCTCCGGCAGGGGTTCGGCGGTGGTTGGCTTGTGGTGATCCGCCAGTGCGAGGTGCACCTCGGTGGGGCGGACCGGCGGTTCCAGGTGGTGGAGCACCACGAGGACGCGCGGGGTGCGCCGTTGCACCGCCGCGGCCTGGGTGGAGCTGGAGATCGAGATGGAGGCGATCGCCGGGCGCAGGTCGACCTCGACGGGATCGCCCTTGCGCTGGCGCAGCACCGGCAGGGCGGCGGCGGAGCGCACTGCGTCCACGGCTGCCGCCAGTGCGTCGGCATCGACGTCTGCCGGGTAGTCCATGGCCCAGAGGCTGGCCTTCAGGCCCTTGGCGAACTTCGGAGCGCCGGACGGCACGGGCTCGGCGTGGAGGACCTCAAGTCCCGGCGGGAAGGCCTCGTTGAGCCTGCGCACGGCCTCGCTCAGAACGACCGGCGCCGCGAAGGTCAGCTCGACGTACTCGCAGGTCGAGGCGTATCCGAGCGGCAGGGCGTCCGGGAAGCTGATCTTGGGGTGCGGCGAGAAGCCCTCGCTGTAGGCGATGGGCAGATCGGCCTTGCGCATGGCCCGCTCCCAGATGCGCCCGAGGTCGATCGCGCTGACGAAGCGGAGCTTCCCGTGCTTGGCGTAGCGAGCGCGGACCCGGTCGACCCGCGCCTCATCGACCGCGCTGGCGGCGGCCGAGGTCTGGGTGGGTGCGGGGGCGCTCATGGGCTCAGGCACTGAAGATCGGCAGGTGGTTGGTCTGGTGCTGGAGGTTCAGGCCGGGGCAGACGCCGCAGTCGTAGCAGGGCGTCCAGCGGCAGTCCTCGACCTCGCCCCCGCGCAGGGCGTCCTGCCAGTCCTGCCACAGCCAGTCACGCTCGAGGCCCGAGTCGATGTGGTCCCACGGGAAGACCTCGGCCTCATCGCGCTGACGGGTGGTGTACCAGGCGACGTCGATGCCGGTCTCGGCGAATGCGCGCATCCACAGGTCGTAGTCGAAGCACTCGTCCCAGCCGTCCATGCGCGCGCCGAGCTGCCAGGCGCGCTCGATCGCGTCCGCGACGCGCCGGTCGCCACGCGCGAGCACGCCCTCGAGGACCGTCGGCTTCGGGTCGTGGTAGCGCAGGTTGAGACCGCGGTCGCTGGCGATGCGGGCGCGGATCAGGTCGAGCTTGCGCCGCAGCTCCTCGGGCGGGTCCTGGCTGGCCCACTGGAACGGCGTGTGCGGCTTGGGCACGAAGCCGCCGACGGAGATGGTGACCTTGTTCTTGCGGCCGTAGCTGCGCCCGATCCCCAGCACCTTCAGACCGAGCTCGGCGATCGCCAGGACGTCCTCGTCGCGCTCGGTCGGCAGGCCGATCATGAAGTACAGCTTCAGGTGCCTCCAGCCGTTGGCGAAGGCCGTCTCGGCGGTGCGCAGGACGTCGGCCTCGTCAACCATCTTGTTGATCACGCGGCGCATCCGCTCGCTGCCCGCCTCGGGCGCGAAGGTCAGACCGGTGCGGCGGCCGTTGCGCGCCAGCTCATCGGCCAGCGTCACGTTGAACGCGTCGACCCGCGTCGACGGCAGCGACAGGCTGGTCGCGGTGCCCTCGTAGGTGTCGGCGAGGTCGCCGCACAGCCCGAGGATCTCCGAGTGGTCCGCCGAGGACAGGCTCAGCAGGCCGACCTCCTCGAAGCCGGTCGCCTCGACGCCCGAGGTGACCATCTCCTTGATGGTCTCGCGCGAGCGCTCGCGCACCGGCCGGGTGATCATCCCCGCCTGGCAGAACCGGCAGCCGCGCGTGCAGCCGCGGAAGATCTCGACCGAGTAGCGCTCGTGGACGGTCTCGGTCAGCGGGACGATCGAGCGCTTGGGGTACGGCCACTGGTCGAGATCCGACACGGTCCGCTTCGGCACCCGGTAGGGCACATCACCGCGCGGGAAGGTGCCCTTGAGGCGGCTCATGCCCGACTCGCCGGGGGCTGGCCGGACGTACTCGGCCTCGTAGCGGGCGGGCAGGTAGGCGCCGGAGACGCCGGCGATGGCGTCGAGCAGCTGGGCGCGCGACCAGCCCTCGCGCCGGCCCTGCTTGATGAGGTTGTCGACCTCGAGGACGAACTCCTCGCCGTCGCCGGCGCACACCACGTCGACGAACGGCGCAAGGGGCTCGGGGTTGAAGGCGGCATGGCCGCCGATCATCACGATCGGGCCATCCTCGCCGCGCTGCTCGGCGCGCAGCGGCACGCCGCCCAGGTCCAGGCAGGTGAGCAGGTTGGTGTAGCCGAGCTCGGTCGCCAGGGAGAACGCGACCACGTCGAACGCGCGCAGCGGCGCATGAGTCTCGAGCGAGAAGAACGGGATGCCCCGCTCGCGCATGACCGCCTCGAGATCGATCCACGGCGCGTAGGAGCGCTCGGCGACCGTCGTCTCCCGCTCGTTCAGGATCTCGTAGAGGATCTGCACGCCCTGGTTGGGCTGCCCGACCTCGTAGGCGTCCGGGTAGATGAGGAGCCAGGCGCTCTCCATCTGCGCGTGGTCCTTGACCACGATGTTGCCTTCGCCGCCGACATAGCGGGCCGGCTTTCGGACCGAGGTGAGCACGGGCTCGAGCAGAGGCCAGACCGACTCGTGCTGACGGGAGGTGGAGGGCATCGACGAGAACCAGACGAAGGACTGCGAGCAAGCTGTACATGCTGCGGGGCGGCCGCGCTCGGCGGCTTGGAGCCGAAGTGTACTGCTTGCCTAGTTAGGTCCGGCAGACCGCACCACGTGCGCGGCCGAGCGGGGGGTGGCCCGGCGCGGCACGGCGGGCAGGACGCCGCCGGCACCGCGACGGAGACCTAGGTGTAGCGGCGCATGTGCACGTTCTGGAGCAGCCCCACCATGATGAACGAGCCGATGAGGCTGGTCCCCCCGTATGACACGAACGGCAACGGCAGCCCCGTCACCGGCATGATCCCGATTGACATCCCGATGTTGATGAACATCTGGAAGCTGAACACGGCGACCACGCCGCCCGCTATGAGCGTTCCGAACGTGTCGCGCGCGACGGCCGCGATCCGCAGCGCGCGCCACAGCAGCAGGGCGAACAGGCCGAGCAGCAGGCTCGCGCCGACGAATCCGAGCTCCTCCCCCACGACCGTGAAGATGAAGTCGTTGTGGTTCTCGGGCACGTAGGACAGCGAGGTCTGGGTCCCCTTCAGGAAGCCCTGCCCGGTCAGCTGTCCCGAGCCGACCGCGATCTGCGCCTGGCTGACGTTCCAGCCCGCGCCCTGAAGGTCGACGTTGTCGCTGCGCAGGAACGTGGTGAGGCGCTCGACCTGGTACTCCTGCAGGATGTTCAGCTGGAACGCCCCGACCAGGCTGAGCACCCCGATGACCGCCAGCGCCGCCATGTAGCGGACGCGCACGCGGGCGAGCAGCAGCACCCCGAAGGTGATGGCGACGAAGACGATCGCCGTCCCCAGGTCCGGCTGCAGCAGGATCAGGATCATCGGCAGCGAGGCGATGATCATCGCCTCGACCAGCGCCCTCAGGCCGAGGGCGGACTCGCGCCGCTCCTGGAACAGCGCCGCCAGCATCAGGATCAGCGCCGGCTTCGCGAACTCGGCGGGCTGGAACTGGAACCCGCCGATCACGATCCACGCCCGCGAGGCGTTGACCGTCGTGCCCGCGATCACCGTCATCGCCAGCAGCACCAGCGACAGCCCGTACAGCACCGGAGCCCAGGCGCGGTAGAGCCGGTAGTCGAACAGCATGACCGCGGCCATCGCCACCAGGCCGAGGGCCAGCGCGATCGCCTGGCGGTCGACGAAGTGCATCGTGTCCGCGCCCTGCGCCGACAGCCGGTGGTAGGTGGCCGAGTAGATCATCAGGAGGCCGAGGCCGGTCAGCCCCAGCGCCGCCAGGAGCAGCAGCGGATCGATGTGGCGCGCCGGCCCGTAGGCGCGGCGCCAGCGCTGCTGCACCGCCTCGCGCTGGAGGCGGGCCTCGCGGTCGGCGCCGTAGTCGACCTGGCTCATCGCGGCTCTCGCTGGCTGCTCATGGTCAGTCCTGGATGTCGGAGCCGGCCTGGATGGCGGACTCCTCGAGCTCGGGGAACAGCGCCTCGAAGATGCGCTTGGCGATCGGGGCGGCGGTGAGGCTGCCGCCGCCGCCCTCCTCGACCATGACGGCGACGACGTAGCGGGGCGCCTCGGCGGGCGCGTAGCCGGCGTACCAGGCGATCGGCTGCTTCGGCTTGTACTCGGCGGTGCCGGTCTTGCCGGCGACTGTGATCGGGAAGTCGCGGAACACGCTCGCGGCCGTGCCGTCGGGCGCGTGGTTGACGCCGACCAGGCCGGTGTGGAGGTAGTCGAGGTACTCGCGGCGCACCGGGAGGGTGCCGTTGGGCTCCGGCGTGACCTCCTCGACCGTCCCGTCGGGCCGGAGGATCTCGCGGGTGACGTGTGGGCGGTGCAGCGTGCCGCGGTTGGCGATCGCGGCGAAGGCGTTGGCGATCTGCAGCGGGGTGGTCTGGAGGTCGCCCTGCCCGATGGACATGTTCACCGCGTCACCGCCGCGCCAGCGGTAGCCGTCCGCGCACAGGTCGGCGAGCACCTCCTTGCGGTAGGAGCCCGGCTCGGCGGTCTGGGCCTGCTGGCAGGTGACGTCCCTGGTCTGCTCCCAGTACTCGCGCTTCCACTTGCGGCCGGGGACGACGCCGCCGCGCTCGCTCGGCAGGTCGATGCCGGTGGGCTTGCCGAGGCCCCAGCCGCGGGCGTGCTCGGGGAGGCGCTCCTGGGCGTCCGGTCCCTCGCGCTCCTCGTCCGTCCACATGCGCTGGGCGAGCTCGTAGTAGACGGTGTCACAGGAGCGCACCAGCGAGCGCGCGAGGTCCATCTGGCCCTCGTGGACGCCGCGGTTCCAGTTCCGGTAGGTGGTCGGACCCCAGGTGAACTGCGGACCGCACGGCAGGGTCTGCCCCGGCGCCACGTAGCCGTACTCCAGCGCGGCCGCGGCCGGGATGATCTTGAACACCGAGCCCGGCGGGTAGCTGGACTGGATCGCGCGGTTGATCAGCGGGAAGTGGTTCGCGGCGTCGCTGAGGTAGTCCCAGCGCGCCTGGCTGATGCCGCCAACGAAGTCGGCCGGCTCGAAGGTCGGGAACGACGCCATCGCCACGACCTCGCCGTTGCTGGGGTCGAGCACGACGGCCGCCCCCGCGGGCGCCTTGTAGTTGCCGCCCCGCCCCGGCCCGGAGCCGGAGTCGCGGAAGCCGCGCGCCGTCTGGATGCCCTCGACCAGCGCCTGCTCGACCGAGGCCTGCACCTCCAGGTCGATGGTGAGGCGTACGTCGGCGCCGGGGGTGGGCGCGGTGTCCCCGAGGTGGCGCAGCACCCGCCCGCGCGCGTCGACCTCGAGGCGGCGGCTGCCGTTGACTCCGCGCAGGTCGCGCTCGCGCGTCTTCTCGACGCCGGCCCAGCCGATCAGGTCGCCCTGGCGGTAGTCCTTGTACTCCTCCTGGGCAAGCTGCTCCTCGGAGATCTCGCCCAGGTAGCCGACCAGGTGGGCGGCCAGGCTGCCGTGCGGGTAGTCGCGCAGCGGCAGGGTCTCGGCGTAGACGCCGGGGAACATCTCGGCGCCGTTCTCGTGGATGTAGCTGACGACGTCGAGGTCGACGTCGATCGCGATCGGGCGCGGCCGGAACGGGCCGGTGCGGGTGGATGACGCCCGCCGCTCGACCTCCTCGGGGGTGAGGCGCAGCATGTCGGCGAGGGCGGCGTAGACCTCCTCCTGCCGGTCGCCCATCTCGTCCGGCTGCACGCTGACGACCGCGGCGTAGCGGTTGCCGACGACGGTCTCGCCGTCGCGGTCGAGGATCTTGCCGCGCGGCGCCTCGAGCGTGACGGTGCGCACCGCGTTGCCCTGGGCCTGGGCGGCGAAGCGCTCCCCCGCCATCACCTGGAGGAACCACAGCCGCGCGAAGAGCAGCACGAAAAGGCTGACCACCAGCAGCGCGAGGAAGGTCAGACGCAGTCCTGTGCTCTCGGCCTGCTCGGCGGGCGACATCGGGATGCGCACTGGCGTCGAGACTAGCAGCGGGCTCCGCGCGGTCGGCTGTACGAGACGACGGGTCGCACCCGGCCTGGGCGGGCTCGTCCCGTCCCTAGCCGGGCAGGGTCACGTCGACCCGGCGCAGCACCGCCGACACCGGGCGGATCACCAGCGGGGCGAGCAGGCCGTTGGTGACACCCGTCACCAGGGCGCCGGCGATGACGGTCCCCGCGCTGATGGCCTCGGGCTCGAACAGGAGCGACAGGGCCCCGTAGAGGGCGATCGCCGCGGCGCTGGCGGCGGCACCGACGAGCGCCTGACCGGCCACGGTCGAGCCGCCGACGTAGGGGCGCAGCGCCCCGGCGGCGAAGCCGGTCAGCAGGAAGACCAGGGCCGTCAGGCCGACCAGCCCGCCGGCCACGAGGTCGACCGCGAGCCCGGCCGCGAAGCCGTAGCGGGCTCCGGCCTCCCCTCCATCGCTCAGGCCGACGGCCACCACCGTCAGCAGGACGATGGTCGGGCTGGCGCCGGCGATGCTCACGCCGGCGAGGATCACCGTGTCGATGAGCAGGGCCGTGATCAGCACCAGCCCGAGCAGGGCCGCCCTGGCGATCACGCGGACAGGCCGATCGCTCGCGGGACGCGACCGCGCGCCCTGGATCGTCCGGGTCGCGAGCCCATGCCCACCTCTGTGCCCTCCACGTCCGTGGGCTCCGGGCTCTCGACGTCACCCGGCACGTCGAGGTCCTCCTCGTCGGCCTCCTCCGGCTCCAGGTCGACGGGCATCTCGGGAGCGTCCAGCACGACCAGCACGACGTCGAGCTTGGCGAAGTCCACGTAGGGGCGCACGTCCAGGAACTGGCCGCGCTCGTCGCTGGGCTCGGCCGGCTGCTCGACGACGCCGATCGGGATCCCGTCCGGGATGGTGCCGCCCTGGTAGGCGCGGGTGACCACCTCGGCGCCCTCGGGCACCGCGGTCTCGGGGTCGTCGACGATGAACATCTCCATCGGCTGGCTGCCGCGACCGCTGAGCAGCCCCTGCTGACCGGTCTCCGCCACCCGGACGGCGTAACCGGCGTTGGGGCTGGCCGCGAGCTGCACGCGGGCGTGGCTGGAGGTGACGTCGGTCACCTTGCCGACCAGGCCGTCGGCGTTCACGACGGCCATGTTGCGCCGCACCCCGTGATCGGTGCCGGCGTCGATCAGCACCGACCAGCGAAACGCCCCGGGTGGCTGCCCGATGACACGCGCGGCCGTCGTGGTGAGCTCAAGCCGTTGCTGCATCCCGAGGGCTTCGCGCAGCGCCTCGTTCTCGCGCTCGAGGTCGGCGATGGACACGGCGCGGCTGCGCAGGCGGTCGAGCTCGGCCTCGAGCGCCGCGTTCTCCTCCCGCAGGCGGCCGAGCTGACCGATGGAGCCGAAGAAGCTGCCGATGGGCTGCACCACCGCCCCCAGCCCGTCCTGCAGGGGGGTGAAGGCGTCCATCGCAAGCTGCTGCACGGCGCCGAGCGGACCGTCGTCGCCCTGCCGGTAGTCCATGGTGATCAGCAGCAGCGACACCAGGACGAGCGCCCCGAGCAGGGTGCGGCGGCGACGACGTTCAGAGATCATGAGCTCCTACCCGGCGAGGCGCGGGGGCGCGCCGGCGCGCCGGCCCCCCGAGGGCCGGACGGATCTCCCAGGCTAGTGGCGGGAGGAGGAGATCAGCACCCGCTTGAGCGCCTCGAACTCCTCCAGGCACTTGCCCGAGCCGATCGCGACCGAGTCGAGCGGCCGCTCGGCCACGTGGATGGGCATGCCGGTCTCGTGCTTGAGGCGCTCGTCGAGCCCCTGGAGCAACGCCCCTCCTCCGGTGAGGACGATCCCCTTGTCCATGATGTCGGCGGCCAGCTCCGGCGGGGTGCGGTCGAGGGTGTTCTTGACCGCGTCGATGATCGAGTTGACGGGCTCCTCGATCGCCCGGCGGACCTCCTCGGCGCTGATGATGATGGTCTTCGGCAGCCCGGACACGAGGTCGCGACCGCGGATCTCGGCGTGGTTCTCGTCCGGCAGCGGGAAGGCGCTGCCGATGGCCATCTTGATCTCCTCGGCGGTGCGCTCGCC
>CAZVUW010000079.1:6019-15450 GCA_964629825.1 uncultured Actinomycetota bacterium | reverse complement strand
ATCGCTTCAGCGCCCTGGCCGATCCGACCCGGCGCGGAGTGCTCGAGCGGCTTGGGCGGGCGGATTTGTCCGTGAGCGCGCTGGCCGCCGAGTTCGGGATGACGCTGCCGGGCATGCGAAAGCACCTGCGGGTGCTCGAGGACGCCGGGCTGGTGACCACGGAGAAGGTCGGCCGGGTGCGGACGTGCCGGCTGGGCCCTCGCGGTTTGGACGAGGAGGCGGCCTGGATCGCTCGGTACCAGCGGATGCTCGAGGATCGCCTCGACCGACTGGGCGACTTCCTGGAACGCACGGCAACGGACGATGCGTGACCCGTACAGGCAGCCGCACGGAGGCGCCTTACCCCGCGAGTCGCCCGCAGATCGCAAGGTCCCGGACCGAAGAGAGGACACGCCATGGGACGCGTCATCGCCAACTTCTACATGTCGCTGGATGGCGTGGTCGAAGCGCCGGAGCGCTGGCAGTTCCCCTACTTCAACGAGCAGATGCAAGCGGCCATGGCCAGCTCGACGGGCGCGTCCGCCTTCCTGATGGGACGCAAGCTTTACGAGCTGTGGTCTGCCTACTGGCCGACCGTCGAACGGGTCGAGCCCGGCCTGGCGCGAGACAGCGCCTCGATCTTCGCGGAGTTCATCAACCGCGTTCCGAAGTACGTCGTGTCACACACGCTCGAAGAGGCTGACTGGCCGGGCACCACCGTCCTCCGTGGAGGCCTTGAGGACGTGCGCGAGCTGCGGGAGCGCGTCGACGGCGACATCGCCATGGCCGGCAGCGCAACATTGGTACGAGCGCTCCTCGCCGAGGGGCTGGTGGATGAGCTGCGCCTGCTCCTCCACCCGCTGGTGGTCGGTCAGGGAGATCGCCTCTTCGAGGACGGCGCACCCCACACCCTGCGCCTGATCGACCACGAGGCCTTCGACACGGGCGTGCTCTCGCTGGCGTTCGCCCCCGCCTGATCCGACCCAGATCCGCGCCGTGCCGACCTCGGATGGCCTCCCTGGTCGATCGTGGTCCTGATCCCTGATCGACACCAGGGTCGGGGGAACGCGTCCGCCGCGCTACACTGACCCGCCTTCGGCCTCATAGGAGCAGCAACGGTGATTGGGCAGCGCAGCATCTCCGGGTGACACCGGACGGGACAGGCCAACGAGCCCCTGACAGGCCGTCCCCGGTGGAGCCCGCGACCTCTGCACCGGTGGGTTGACCCACCCTCGCAAGCTGTGAGGCTCCCGATGTCTGAAGCGTTCATCACCTGCTCCTCCCTCTCCTTCGCCTGGCCCGACGGCACACCGGTCTTCGACAACCTGTCCTTCAGCGTCGCCGCGGGCCGCACCGGCCTGGTCGCGCCCAACGGCGCCGGCAAGAGCACGCTGCTGCGGCTGATCACCGGGGAGCTCGCACCCTCTGCCGGCTCGGTCCACGTCGCCGGCCGGCTGGGCTACCTGCCGCAGACCCTGCCGTTCACCGCGGAGCTGACCGTGGCCGAGGTCCTGGGGGTCCAGCCGACCCTGGACGCCCTTGAGGCGCTCGCGGCGGGCGACGCCCGCGAAGAGGTCTTCGCCACGATCGGCGACGACTGGGACATCGAGGAGCGCAGTCGCGAGGTGCTGGCCCGCGTCGGCCTTCCCGAGGTCGAGCTCGATCGTCGCCTCGGCGGTCTCAGCGGTGGCGAGGTCGTGCGGCTCGGCCTGGCAGCGGAGCTGCTGCGCCGCCCCGACGTGCTGATCCTCGACGAGCCGACCAACAACCTCGACCTCGACGCACGGCAGCACCTGTACGACGTGGTCGAGGACTGGAAGGGCTGCCTGCTCGTCGTCAGCCACGACCGCAGCCTGCTCGAGCGGATGGACCGAATCGCCGAGCTCTACCGCGGCGAGGTCCGCTTCTACGGCGGCTCGTTCAGCGTCTACCAGGCCGCGCTGCGGGCCGAGCAGGAGGCCGCCGTGCGCAACCTCCGCAGCGCCAAGCAGCAGCTTCGGCGCGAGCGGCGCGAGCGCCAGATCGCCCGCGAGCGCGCCGCGCGCCGCTCCGGCACCGCGGCGCGCAACGTCAAGGACGCCGGGCTGCCGAAGATCGTCGCCGGCGCGATGAAGCGTCGCGCCCAGGAGTCAGCCGGCAAGGCCGACGACGTCCACGAGGCGCGGCTCGAGGCCGCCCGCAAGCGCCTCGACGAGGCCGAGTCCGCGGTGCGCGACGACCCTGAGATCGACCTCGACCTGCCGCACACGACCGTGCCGACGGGTCGCATGGTCCTGTCCGCAAAGGGCCTCCAGGTGCGCCTCGGCGGGCGTCCGCTGCTCGCCGACGAGGGCGTGGACCTGGTGATCAAGGGCCCGGAGCGGATCGCCCTGATCGGCGCGAACGGCTCAGGCAAGACGACGCTGCTGCGCGTGATCAACGGCGACCTGCCGCCCGACCGGGGCGAGCTGAGGCGCGGTGCCGGCCGCGTCGCCTACCTGTCGCAGCGGCTCGACCTGCTCGACCCCGACCGCACGCTGGAGGAGAACGTCGCCGACTTCGCACCGAGCCTGACGCTCAACGAGCGGCGCCACCTGCTCGCCCGCTTCCTGTTCCGCGGCGACCGTGTGCACCTTCCAGCCGGGGTGCTGTCCAGCGGCGAGCTGCTGCGGGCCACGCTGGCGTGCGTCCTGTACGCCGAGCCTGCGCCGCAGCTCCTGCTCCTGGACGAGCCGACCAACAACCTCGATCTGGTCAGCGTCGGCCAGCTCGAGAGCGCGCTCCGGGCCTACCGCGGAGCCTTCGTCGTCGTCAGCCACGACCAGCGCTTCCTCGCCGAGATCGGCGTCAACCGCTGGCTGAGGGTGCAGGACGGCCGCCTGGAGGAGCTGCCCGACCTGGAGCCGGCCCGCCTGGAGGCCTAGGCCCAGCGCGCCGGTCCGGGGCCGCCTAAGCCGGCCTACCACAGGGCCTAGGCCCAACGCGCCGGTCCGGGGCCGCCAAAGCCGGCCTACCACAAGGCCTACGCCGGCCGATGCCGAGCGACCGCGCGCTCGTAGGCCAGCCTCACCAGCTGCTCGACCCGGGCGGAGTCGCCCGGGTTGACGACCGCCACCCACCCCTGGGTGGCGTACTGGGGGTGCGGCAGGACGACGTCGTCCTGGGCGTAGTCGACCTCGCCCTCGACCTCGGGCTGGTTGTCCCGCCCGACGTTGAGATTCACGCGAAAGGCGCCCGGGCGGTCGAGGTACGACACCTCGTCCCAGCCGGGCGTGTCGCGGATGACGATCGTGGCGAACGGCATCTTCTGCGCGCCGGTGGTGTCCGGGTCGTAGAAGGCGAAGGTGTCGCCCCAGGCGGACTCCGGCGTGCCCAGCTCCTCCGAGCCGACCACCACCCGGACGCCGTCGAGGCTGCTCAGCAGGTCGCGCACCTCGTCCTCGGTCATGCGGGGAGTATCGCCCCCACGAGACGACCCCGCCGACCGTGTCGGGCGCGCGAGCCGGCCGGTCCGGGGATACTGGGCGCATGCGACTGACCGCCCACGTCGACTACGCGCTGCGCGCGATGATCGAGCTCGCCGCCGCAGAGGAGCCCACGGTCTCGAGCGAGACCCTGGCGCGCCGCCAGGACATCCCCTCGAAGTTCCTCGAGAGCATCCTGGCGGACCTGCGCCGGGCGGGGCTCGTCCGCAGCCAGCGCGGCGCCGACGGCGGGTACCGGCTGGCGCGGCCGGCCTCGGAGATCAGCCTCGCCGACGTCATCCGCGCCCTCCAGGGGGAGCTCGCCAACATCCGTGGCGAGCGCCCCGAGGAGGTCGAGTACCAGGGCGCGGCCCGCCCACTTCAAGAGGTGTGGATCGCGGTGCGCGCCAGCGAGCGGGCGGTCCTGGAGGGGGTGACGCTCGCCGATATCGCGGCGAACGAGCTACCGGAGGTCGTCACCCGGTGGACCGCCGCGCCCGAGGCCTGGCGCTAGGGATCAGCCGGTCAGGCCGCGACGAGCGTTGATGCTGCGCTCCGCCGCCCCGAAGGCCGTGTCGATGATGACGCCGATCAGCAGGATGAACAGCATCGACGCCAGCATCGCCCGCGCGTTGGCGAGCTCCCTGGCGAAGTGCAGCTGGGTCCCGAGCGACGGCCGCGCCGCGATGATCACCAGCAGCTCACCCGCCATCAGGCTGCGCCAGGCGAAGGCCCAGCCCTGCTTCAGCCCGGCGACGATGCCGGGCAGCGCCGCGGGAAGCACGACGTGCCGGTACAGCTGCCAGCCCCGCGCGCCGAGGACCCGACCCGCCCGCTGCAGCAGCGGCGGCACCTGATCGACGCCGGCGAGCACGCCGTTGGCGATCGACGGCGCCGCGCCGAGCACGACCACGAACAGGATCGCGGCCTCGGTCAGGCCGAACAGCAGGATCGCGAACGGGAACCACGCGATCGACGGCATGGTCTGGATGCCCGTGATCAGCGAGCCGACGGCCAGGCGCAACGCGGGAACCCTCACAACAACCGTCCCGACCGCGAGCCCGATGGCCACGGCGACGGCGAAGCCCAGGCCGGCACGGCTCAGCGTCGTGGCCGAGGCAGAGAGCAGGGTGCCGTCGCTCAGCAGGTTCCACAGCGCCACGAACACCGGTCCCGGACCCGGCAGCACATGCGCCGGGCGGATGCCGCTCATGGCGATGAGCTGCCAGACGGCGACCATGAGCACGAAAGCGGCGAGCTTCGGCCAGGCCGCATTCCAGACGCGCTTGCTCGAGCGCGGTGTCTCCGAGGTCAGCTCAAGGGCATCAAGCCCTGCCAGAGCGGCCTCCCTGTCAACGACGGTCTCCGCCATGGCGCGCCACCTCCTCCCGCAGAACCGAGGTGATGTGACCGGCCAGCGCCGACACCTCGGATGACTCGATGCGCCGAGGCCGCGGCAGGTCGACGTCAAACGTCGCCGCCACGCGGCCGGGGCGGCTGGACAGCAGCACGACGCGGTCGCCGAGGCGCACGGCCTCGCGCACGTTGTGGGTGACGAAGAGCACCGTGATGCCCGTCGCCTCCCAGATCCGCTCGAGCTCGTCGTGCAGCAGGTCGCGCGTCATCGCGTCCAGCGCGCCGAACGGCTCGTCCATCAGCAGGACGCTCGCCTCCCGGGCGAGGGCACGGGCCAACGCGGCGCGCTGGCGCATCCCACCCGAGAGCTCATGCGGGCGCTTGGGAGCGCAGCCCGCGAGGTGCACGAGCTCGAGCAGCTCCTCGATCCGGCCCGGACGCTCCGCGCGGGGCACGCCCGCGAGCCGCAGTGCCAGGTCGATGTTGCCGCCGACGGTGAGCCAGGGGAACAGCGCCGCATCCTGAAAGACCATTGACGGCCCTACCGCTGCGCTACTTGAGGGCATCGACGGCCCTACCGCTGCGCTACTTGAGGGCATCGACGGCCCAACTGCTCCGCCGGCGTCGGAGGACCCCGCCGCGGGCTCCGGCCAGGACGTGACCGTCCCCGAGGTCGGCTGCTCCAGCCCCGCCACCAGGTTCAGCAGAGTCGACTTCCCGCAGCCCGAGGCGCCGAGCAGGCACAGGAACTCACCGGGCGCCACGTCCAGCGACACCCCGTCGAGCGCCTTGACGGCTTCCGGGCCGCGACCGAAGACCTTGGTCACGCCGCTCAGGACGACCCGACCTCGGGTGCCCGGTGCGGCGGACGGACGGCTGACGGTGGCGGTCATCACTGCAGCCCTGCCACGGTGTCGCGGCCGAGGTCGGAGAGCAGCTCGTTGAGCAGGTCGAGCGCGTAGATCCCTGACAGGTCGACCGGCTCGAGCAGCCCGACCTCCTGCGCGTCATCGGCGGACTCCTGCAACGAGTGGGCGATCGGGTCCACCGTGAAGGTGAGGTTGCTCCAAGCGCCCTCGAGCGTCTCGTCGGGGAGCTTGGCACCGGTCACGGCGGCGATGCCGTTGTTGGTCAGCTCCTGCGCCTCGGCGGTGTTGGAGTTGACGAAGTCGACCGCCTCGATGTGGCCCGACAGCAGGTCGCGCACGACGTCGGGGTGGTCCTCGAGCAGCTCGGTCGAGACGATCAGGTGGGTGGTGACGAACTGCCCGTCGGGCCAGATCTCGGCCTCGTTCAGGAGCACGTGCGCGCCCGCCTCGAGAACCAGACGCGTGGCCCACGGCTCGGGCACCCAGGCGCCATCGATCTCACCGCTCAGCAGCGTCTCGAGGGTCTGCGCGTTCTCCTGCGGGAGGATCTGGACGTCCCCGCCGCCCTGGAGGTCGGTCTCGAAGCCCTGCTCGATCAGCCAGGCGCGCAGCGCGACGTCCTGGGTGTTGCCGAGCGACGGGGTTGCGAGGCGCGCCCCCTTCAGGTCCTCGATCGAGTCGATGCCCTCGCGAACGACCAGCGACGCACCCCCGGAGGTGGTGCCGGCGACGATGCGCAGCGCCTCGCCTTCCGACTGCGCGTGGCCGTTGATCGCCGGGTTCGGGCCGATGTACGTCGCGTCGATCGCGCCCGAGAAGAGGGCCTCGATCGCCGTCGTCCCCGAGTTGAACGTCGCCGTCTCCAGGGTGACGTTGTCACCCAGCGCCTCGGCGAAGATGCCCTTCTCGAGCCCGACGATCGCCGGTGCGTGCGTGACGTTCGGGAAGTACCCGAGCGTCAGGGTCAGCTCCTCCTCGGCCTCTGCGCCCCCGCAGCCGGCCAGAACAGCGGCGGCCACGAGCACCGCCGCCACCTTACGGATCCCGCCCATCTAGCGTTCCCTTCTATTCCGATTAAATCAGTAGGGATAGGAGGTGTACTAGGCTATGCACCGTCTGTCAACCAGACATGTCTGTCTGCAAGGTCGCCGGCGGCTTATGCCGCCTGGGCGTGGCGATACGTGGTCAAGTCGACGGCGAGGGTCACGGCCATAACGCCGGACGAGGGCCGCGGGGCGGAGACGTGACGGGCGCTCGGCCCCATCGCGATCAGGTCGGCCACGGCCTCGCCCGGCAGGCTCAGCACCTCGCGGACCTGGCGGTGGTCGGTGGCCACCAGCCGTCCTGCGGTGCTCCGCTCCAGGCGCTGCTGCTTGCGCGGGTCGACCGTGAGCAGCCCGGCGTCGACGACGAGCTCGGCGAGGTGCTCGGGAGACGGGGTGGCGAGCAGGAAGGCGCCCTTGGCCGCGAGGATGCGGCTCACCTCGGAGATCTCGCGCGGTGCAAAGGTGGCGATCACCAGGTCGGCAGCGCCGTCGCGGATGGGGAGCCGGCGCCAGGTGTCGGCCACGATCGCGCCCATGCGCGGGTGTGCGCGAGCGGCCCGGCGCGCCGCGTGCTTGGACAGGTCAACCGCCAGGCCGTCCCAGCCCGGCAGCGACTCCAAGACAGCCGCGAGGTGGTGGCCTGTGCCCGCACCGAGATCCACCGCCAGCCCTGCGGGCGCCTTCGCCGTTGATCGCGCTGCGTCGGCCAGCGCCTCCGTCAGCGGAGCGAACCAGCCGCCGGCCAGGAAGCGCTCGCGGGCCGCGACCATGTCTGCCGTGTCGGCCGTGCCTGTGCTCGCCCCGGCCTGCAGCAGGTTTGCGTAGCCCTGGCGGGCGAGGTCGAAGCGGTGGCCCCGCGGGCAGAGCAGCGACCCCCCATCGACGGCGAGGCCCTCCGCGCAGTGCGGACACGCCAGCGCCTGCAGCACCCGCTCGCGCAGGAGACCGGACGAGGTCGCCATCAGCTGGCCCGGAAGCGCAGGCGCGCGATCGGCTGAGGGAGCACCATGCCCTCGGACCCTAGTGCAGCGCTGCGACGGTCCAAACCACCGGGCGCTCTTCTGCGTCTCAACGCCGAAGAGGTCGGGCGCCGGCTGGCCACGCCGGTCGGACGCCCGCCAGAGCAGGGACGGCGCGAGACGAAGGCGTGTGAGCCATGGGCGCGACACAGCTGAGCCGGAGGGGAGGGATGACGGGTAGCTCCGCTCTGGACGGCGGCTCCGCGGCCGCGCCGCGCGCCGCGATGGTGTCCGCTGACTTCTCGACCTTCTACATGACCAACCGCCGCGAGGTCACCGGACTGGCTTACACCCTGTGCGGGTCATGGCAGACCGCCGAGGACATCGCGCAGGAGGCGTTCGTGCGCGCCTACCGCGACTGGGCCAAGGTCGGCGGCTACGCCCGCCCAGACAGCTGGGTCCGCACGGTGGCGGTGAACCTCGCCACCTCCAGAGGGCGCAAGCTCGCGTCCGAGGCTCGCGCCCTTGCGCGTCTGGGCGCCCGGCCGCAGCACCACCCCGACCCCCTGGACGAGGACGCCGAGGAGTTCTGGGCCGCCGTCCGGACGCTGCCGCGCCGCCAGGCCCAGGCGGTGGCGCTGCGCTACCACTCCGATCTGTCGGTGGCCGAGATCGCGGCCGCAATGGGCTGCGCCGAGGGCACGGTCAAGGCCCAGCTGCATGCGGGACGGCGCGCCATCGCCAGGCGTCTGGGGCTCATCACCGAGGAGGCGACGTCATGACGGCCCCCACGACGAACGGTCGCGGCGGCGGAGATCTCGATGCGCGTGCGCGCCACGCCGCAGCGGCGGTCCGCCGGCGCGCCGCCGAGCTGCCCGACGACCGCCTCGAGGCCGTGGTCAGGAAGGCCGAGCGGCCGCGTGCACCGCAGGGCCTGGCCTTGCTCCTGCTGGTCGTGGCGGTGGCGGTCGGGATCCGGGTCCTGCCCGCCGGCGACCCCGACGTGGAGCTCGGCGGTCAGCCACCCGCCGAGGAGACCGCCAGCGAGCCGACGCAGCCCGAGGAGGCACCCACCGGCGAGCCGAGCTGGGAGCCGACCGACCCGAGCGACACCGGTAAGCCAGCCGACATCACACCGTCGCCCGACGCCTCCGATGCCGTCACTCCGCTGGAGCCGACCGCGCCCGAGACCGAGCCCGCCGCTCAGCCGACCCAGGAGCCGGCCGCCCCGGTCACACCACTCGGCCGGTTCTCGACCGAGCCCGTGATCGGGAACGGCTTCCCCGCGGCGACGACCGAGATCGCCTACCTGACCGACGTGCGGGTCGGCAGCCACCCGGGTTTCGACCGCATCGTGCTGGAGCTCGACGGGCCGATGCCCGGCTACAGCGTGGCGCTGGTCGAGCCGCAGATGATCGCCGGCCCCAGCGGCGAGCCCACCGACCTCGAAGGCGAGGCCTTCCTGCAGATTCTCCTTCAGCCGGCCTCGGGGGTGCGGCAGGACGACTCCCCACAGGGCTACACCGAGGTCTACACCGGCCCGCGCCGGCTCCGGGCGGCGACGGTCAACGTCACCGAGGTCGTCCACGTCGCGGACTTCGAAGCCAGCCTCAGCTGGGGCGTGGGCCTGCGGTCGGCGACGGGCTACAGCGTCACGGAGCTGTCGGGTCCGACCCGCCTGGTCATCGACATCGCCCACCCGACCGGCTGACCAGGCCCCCCGCCAGCCACCGCCAGCCACCGCCAGCCACCGCCAGCCACCGCCAGCCACCGCCAGCC
>CAZVUW010000079.1:0-5919 GCA_964629825.1 uncultured Actinomycetota bacterium | reverse complement strand
CAGCCACCGCCAGCCACCGCCAGCCACCGCCAGCCACCGCCAGCCACCGCCAGCCACCGCCAGCCTCGATGTTGTCTTGGACGGACATTTCCGTCCAAAACAACATCGAGCGTGGCTTGGAGCACGGCTGGACCGCTGGCTCCGCCGGTTCCCACACAGGATGTTGTTCTTGGCGCACATGTGCGCCAAGAACAACATCGAAGGCGGGCTAGCAGATGATCCCGGGCCCCGCCGGCTTGGACGGGTCGACCACCTCGATGTGCACGTGCGCAGGCCGGGCGAGGCGCGAGTGCACGTCCACCTGCGAGGCGAAGGGCAGCAGGCGTGGACCCTGCGCGATCAGCGTGCGACCGGCCTCGACGCGATCGCCCGGTCGCACGAGCAGGCCGCTGATGTGCAGCACCTTCACCTCCCACGACGGCCTGGCATCGGGGGCGATGACCACGTAGTCGTCCGGGTGTCGGCAGTAGAGCGCGTAGCCCTGCGCCTTCTTGACCCGGCCGGTGACGGGGGAGATCACCGGCTCGCCCAGGGCGGCCACCACGTCGGCGGCGCTGCGCAGGCCCGTGCCGCGACCGCGGCTGGGCAGGGTCAGCATGGGCGTGCCGATCGAGCGCGCATCCTGCTGGGCGGCGCCGAAGTGGCCTGACTGGTGGAAGCCGATCAGCTCGACCGCGCGCGACGGCAGGCGCAGCTCGATCCCGGCGGCCGTGGCGTAATGCGGCGAGAGCGGTCGGTAGGTGAAGTGGTGCTCGACGTGGGCGGTCCCGCTGGCGCCGCCCGCCGCGACCACGACCCGGACGTCAGTGGTCCCATCCTGGGGAGCGCCGGACAGGTCGAGGGCCGCGGTCAACGTGCGGCCGACCCGCGGCTCGATGAAGCGGGCGCCGATCTCCCGGCCTGCGGCCTCGGCGTAGACGGTCGAGCGGGCAGGGTCGACGTCGCGGTCGAAGGACAGCCGCACCCGGTCGGCTGACGCCGTCTGCCCGGGACGGGGCTCGCTGGCGAGCAGCGCCGGGGCGGTCGGGCCCTCCTCGGCAGCCGCCAGGGCCCCGGCCGCGACGCCGGGACCGACCGCCGCGGAGCCGCCGTAGACGACCACTGACCCGGGCCGCAGCCCCCTCAGCGCCGCTCCGGTCGCCGCCGGTAGGAGTGTCGGGTCCGTCAGCAGCAGGGGTCCGCCGGCGCGAGCGGCCTGGGGCGCGCCCGCCAGCGCATCTGGGAACGAGGCGCCGCTTGCGAGCGCGACCTCGACGGGCGAGTCGAAGAAGGCGTCGGCCACCGCGGCCGCGGTGGCGAACCGGTCCCGGCCGGACACCCGGCGGACCGTCCCGGCCAGCTGGTCGATGCGCCGCAGAACCGCCTCGCTCACTGCGCCCGTGCCACCGACAACGGTGGTCGAGTCGAAGCCGCGCTCCGCCAGCGCGGCCTCTGTGGCCGGTGGCAGGGCCGCTCCGGCCGTCAGCAACACCGGCAGGCCCTCCCGCGCAGCCGGCACCGAGCCCGCGAGGGCGTCGGGGAAGGCCTCGCCCGAGGCCACGATCACCCCGGTCGCGTCGGGGAGCAGCTTCGCCACCTCGGCGGCCGTGGCGAACCGGTCCCGGCCGGCCACCCGGCGCGGCCGCAGGCCGAGTGCGGCGACATCGCGGACCACCTGGGCGCCGAGGGCGGCCTCGCCCCCGAGGAGGTGCACGGTCGCGCCCGGCGCGAGCACCCGTTGAAGCTCGCGCTTGGTGGCAGCCGGCAACCCCGAAGGCGTCGACAGCAGCAGCGGCCCTCCGACCGCTGCCGCCAGCGGAGCGCCGGCCAGCGCGTCGGCGAAGTCGTCGGCGCGGGCGAGCACCGCGGCGGACGCCGAGCCCGCCCGCGAGTAGCCGCGGCGTGACAGCTCGGCGGCGGTGGCGAAGCGGTCGGGGCCCTGGACGCGGGTGAGGGTGCGCTCGGTGACCGTGAACGACCAGCTCCGCCGTGCCCGTCCTCCGGCCGAGTCCTCGGCCTCGACCGAGACCGTGTGCTGACCGGGTACGGCGGCGATCACCGTGCCGACCAGAAGCTCGCCCGGCTTGGCGGGATCGCGCTCCACCTGCACGGCCAGCGCCGGCTGACCGTCGATCCGCAGGCTTGACGTGCTCACCTCGCTGGTGGCGCTGATCCGCGCCGCCACCCTGACGTCCCCGGCGCTCAGCAGCTCGCCGGGAGCGGGCCTGAGGGTGTGGACGACCGGTGAGGACGCCGACGAGGAGGCCGAACCGACCGTGGCCGCCGAGCCCGACGGGGCCGCGGACGCCGACCCAGACGCCGCGGACGCCGGCGGTACCGCACACAGCACCGCCGCCAAGACGAGGGCCATCCCGGCAGCCCACCGCCGCAGCCCTGCGCCCGCTATCGCCACACCAGCCCCCGAAGTCCCGCCGTCACCTGGAGGAGTCCGAGGTTAGCGATCATGGCAGGCGAAGGCCCGGCGCGCACCGGTGCACGCGCCGGGCCTGGGCGACCTCTCTAGGACTCGGACGCCTCCCCGCGCAGCTCGTCGCGGCAGGCCGCAACGTCATCGAGCACCGTCTCCAGCACCCCGCGGTTGGCCAGCGTCGACAGCAGGGTGTCCTGCGCCTCGGCGGCGCGCTCGGGGTCGTCCTGGGCGGCCAGCACCGAGGTGTAGCGGTCGACCGCCCGCTTGTACGGGATGTGGCCGAAGGTCTCGGCGGCCTCGTCGGGCTCGATCAGCAGGGCCGCGTTGAGGTCCTGCCGCGCCGACTTGACCTCTGGCTTGACCACGTCGAAGCGCTGCATGCCGTCGGACTCGACCCGCAGGACCTTGAAGGGCTCGACCTGCGGGTTGCCGAGCGCGAACTGGGCGTGCCGCGCCAGCCGGGTGTCGGGCAGCCGCTCGACTACCTCGTGCAGGACGTCGTTGCCGCGATCGAGGACCTGGCTGCCACCGAGAGCGAGGATCCGCCCGACGGTGTCGGTGTAGACGTCCTGCGCCAAGTGCTCCTCCTCGAAGCTGCGGGGCGGCAGGACGCGCAGGTGGAGCTGGTTGGAGACGACGTCCGCCGACGGCAGGTGCAGCGCGGCCTGGACCAGGTAGCGCCCGGGCTCGGCGACGTCGAAGCCGTTGACGCCGGCCGAGATCATCACCGCCTCGTAGAGCGACTCGCCCGGCTGCAGCAGGCGCTGCTCCGGCTGGACGCAGCGCCGCGCGTACGGCCGGAACTGGCGCGCCGGGTCGTTCTGCCGCTTGATGATGAGGGTCAGGTCGTCCAGCGCGGTCAGCACCGACCCATCGACGACGACCGGCTGCTGCGAGGTGTTCGTCAGCTTGAGCTCGACCGTGACCGGCTCGAGGAACTGGAACACCGGGCGCTCGCGGTTGACCCGCAGCTCGAGGCGCAGCGCGGACTGCTCGTCGGTCAGGGCCTGCTCGAAGGCGTGGTTGTCGAACCAGTCGGCGTTGCCCTGCTGGACGAAGCGCTCCGGGGCGTGACGCATGAAGAGCAGCTCGGTGTCGCTGAAGCGGAACTGGAACTTCGAGAAGAAGACCCTCTCGCCGCCCGGCTCCGGAGTCCTGAACGGGTAGTTCATGAAGCTGAGGGCACCAGGCTCGTTCGCCAGCGGGATCCACGGGTTCCCCAGCGCCTTCTGCCACGAGTGCGCGAGGTTGAAGGCGTGGCCCATCTCGTGAACCGCCGTCCAGAAGCGCATGCGACGCACCCACGCGTCGGGCGCCGGGTCGTCGGGCGGCGGCTGCGAGATGAACGAGTCGAGGAACAGCGCCGTGCCCTGGCGGTGGTTCGGTCCGATCGAGTCGAACATGATCCCGCCGAGGCTCGGCCCCATGTCATGACGGCCGGCGAACAACGTCCACAGCGACCACTGGGGCTTGTCGGCGAAGCGCGACCAGTGGACCTGCATCGCGTCGTGCATCTCCATGTCGCTCCAGGTGCTGTTGCTGCCCGCGGCAGCGATCGGCACCGTGGAGTCACCGCCGCTGCTCGAGACCTTGAAGCCGGCCCGGGCGAACACGGTGTTGATGGTGATCGTCTCCGGCATGACGCTCGCCGGCCGGTTCGGGTGGTCCCCGGTGTTGATCGACAGCACCAGCGGGGTGCCCTCGACGCGGTCGTACTCGAGCTCGACCTCGTGGAAGGCGGCCGACTCGTAGACGTACTGACGGGTGACGCTGCCCAGCGCCGGACCGGAGAACGTGACGGTGCACCTGCGCTGGGCCGGGAACGGCGTCTTGATCGCTGTCACGTCCACGGTGCTGTAGGGCATCAGCGAGACGTCGCCGTCCCGGTACCAGATCGGGCCGGTCCAGCCCGAGGCGGTCTTCGTCAGCGAGGCGATCCAGTGCACCCGCTTGCCCAGGCCGACGGCGATGGTCCCGCTGATGGTGTTCTGCGGGTACAGCCCGTCTACGTCGAGACGGATCACCTCGTTGCGCAGGAACGGGATGGCAGGGATCTGCGGGAAGTCCAGCGCCGCCTCCTCGGCGCCCCCCTCGGCGCGGATCGGCCCCGGGTCCGGATCCGGGATCGGGATCGGGATCGGCGTCGGGATGGGAGTCGGCACCGGCCGGTTCGGGAACGGCGTGGGCGCCTCGACGGTGGGCAGGCGATAGCGGCCGCTCACCATGAGGAAGGTCGGCGGGAGGAACGGGATTCGGTCGGGCAGTGGTATCCGCGGGTTGCCGGTGAGAGCGGCGATGGTGGCCTGCTCGGGATCTAGCTCTGTCTCGATGGCCACCTGGTCGGCGTCCGCAGCGGCGCGGCCGGTGTCGTGCTCCATGGCTCTTTCCCTCCTCGTGGCTTTCGTGTGCGGGTCGCAGCGGAGGAAGAGCGGTGACCTACAGGTATCCGTAGGGCGTGGCCGAGATCCGGTGCTCCAGGGCCCCTGACTCGTCGAGCGACAGACCGAGCCAGACCGGCTGGTCGGTGCCGACCTTCACCCGCGTGCTGCGGCCTCGGCAGCGGACTTCGACCTCTGCCTGTCCGCCCGGGGCGTCGGCGTCAAACGATGTCGCCAGCCCGATCTCCGGTCTGGTCGTCACCCCCTGCTGCTCGAAGACGGTCCTGCCGTTGACGACGACGGTCACGTCGTCGCCCGCGAAGCCCTCTTCGAGCGCCACGTGCAGCTCTGCCATCCCCATCCGCCTTTCTCGACAGGGTGGTCCTGTACGAGGTCTCCAACGGACCCTCTCAAGACCTCCGTGCTGACGTCCGTGGCGTGTTCTCGACGTGGGAGCCCGCCAGAGGCGCCCCCGCTCTGGGAGCGCCCGCAGCACTTCCGCGGTTGTGGTCCGCAGCGACCCAAGAGCATCGGAGCACAGCCGCGCGCTGGCGTCTACCGCCAAACGCTCCTGTGTGACGCCGGAGACAGTCTGGATGTGCCGGGGAGAACCCTTGGGCACCCGGACCGGGGAGAACCCTGGGTCGGCCTCGGGAGGCGATCGGGGAAGGCGGGGGCACTCCCGGATGGTTGCTCGACCAGCCCGACAGCAGCGTGGGGACCGACCGAGAAAGCCAATGCTCCGGGAGGTTCCTCCATGCAGCGCAGCATCCCCCTGATGGCGCTCACCGCGGTAGCCCTGCTCCTCAGCGCCTGCTCCGGCCTGCCCGCCGAGGGCGGCGACAGCGCGGCGCTCGCCGACGCTGACGTCGTCATCGCCGCCGAAGACGTCGCCTACGCCGACGTCCCCGAGTCGGTGTCGGCCGGAGAGGTGACGATCGGGCTCGACAACCGCGGCTTCGCCCCGCACGACCTGACCATCGAGGGGCTCGGCACCGTCGTGGCAGCGGACGGTCGCGACCAGGCCGTCGCCGATGTGCGGCTTGAGCCCGGGACCTACGCGGTGTGGTGCAGCGTGCCGGGCCACCGCGAGGCCGGCATGGAGTTCACCCTCGAGGTGCTGAGCGAGGC
>CAZVUW010000078.1:0-15839 GCA_964629825.1 uncultured Actinomycetota bacterium | reverse complement strand
GCTCGACCGCGTCCTGTTCAAGGTTCTGATCGGCTACCCGAGCCGCGCGCAGGAGTCCGAGGTGCTGGCCCGCCACGACGCTGGCATGGATCCCCACGACGTCCGCTCGATGGGCGTGCGGCCGGTCGCGGGGCCGGCCGAGCTCGCCGCGGCCCGCGACGGCGTGCGAGCGGTCAAGGTCCAGCAACATGTGCGGGACTACATCGTGGACATCGCGCGTGCCACCCGGGAGTCGCCCTCCCTGGATCTCGGCGTCAGCCCGCGCGGCTCGACCATGGTCCTGCACGCCGCCAAGGCCTGGGCGTGGCTGAACGGCCGCGAGTTCGTCACCCCCGACGAGGTCAAGGCCGTCGCACCGCCGACCCTGCGGCACCGCGTCCGGCTGCGGCCCGAGGTCGAGCTCGAGGGCGGGGACGTCGACGGAGTCCTGTCCGGGATCCTCGCGGCCGTCCCGGTCCCGCGATGACAGTTCCCAGCAGGGGCTGACGGTGCCGCTTCCCACCTGGCGCCTCGCCGCCATCGCCGCGGGCGGCAGCCTGGTCGTGCTGGCGGCCGTGCCCGCACCGCTGGCCGCCCTTGCGGCGGTGAACCTGGTGCTGCTCGCCCTGGCGGCGCTGGACTGGGCGCGGGCCGGCTCCCCGGGTCGGGTGCAGGTGCGGCGGCACCTGCCGCCGGTGGCCACGCTCGAGCAGCCGGTCGAGCTCGAGTGGGAGCTCACCTCCGAGCTGGCCGGGTCGCGCGTGATCCGCATCGCCGATGCGCTCGCGCCGTCCCTGCGTGCCGACGACCGCCGGGCGGCCGCCGTCGTGCCAGGGGGCGGCAGCATCCGCGTCCGCACCCGGCTGCGTCCCTCCCGGCGCGGCCGCTTCGTGCTCGGGGAGCTGGCCGTGCGGGTCGAGGGCCCTTGGCGGCTGGTGGCGCGGCAGTCCACCCGGCGCGTCCCGGGCGAGCTGCGCGTCCTGCCCCGCTTCCGCTCGCGCCGCGAGGCGGACCTGCGCGTCGAGGACCCGCGCCGGGTCGAGGCCGGGCTGCGCTCCGCACGCGGTCGCGGCGGCGGGACCGAGTTCGACCAGCTGCGCGAGTACTCGATCGACGACGAGTTCCGCCGGATCGACTGGGCCGCCACCGCCCGCGCGGCCAAGCCGATCGTCCGGACCTACCGCGCCGAGCGCAACCAGCACCTGCTCCTGCTGCTCGACACCGGCCGCGTCATGGCGGCCCGCGTCCGCGACCCGGAGGCGCACGGCGCGGCCTGGGGTGACGTCCCGCGCCTGGACCACGCGATGGACGCCGTGATGGCCCTGACCGCCGTCGCGACGCGGCTGGGTGACCGCGCCGGCCTGCTCGCCTACTCCGACGGGGTGAGGGCCGCCGTCGCCCCCGCCGCCGGCCGATCGCAGCTGCGCCGCGTCACCGACGCGCTGGTCGAGCTGGAGCCCGAGCTGGTCGAGAGCGACCACCGCGTCGCCTTCGCCGAGGCGCTGACGCGATTCCGCCGCCGCGGCCTGCTGGTCGTGCTCACGGAGCTGTCGCCCGCCGCGGTCACCGAGACCCTGCTGCCCGCTCTGCCGCTGGTGCTGCGCAGCCACCTGGTGATCGTCGGCGCGGTGCGCGACCCGGCGGTGGACCGCTGGGCCCGCTCCGTGCCGACGCAGGCCGAGACCGCCTATCGCAAGGCCGCGGCCGTCGCCGCGCTCGACCGGCGCGAGCGCACGGTCGGGGCGCTGCGGGCCCGCGGTGCCATCGTCGTGGACGAGCCACCGAGCCGGCTGGCGGCGCGGCTCGCCGACGAGTACCTCGACCTGAAGGCCCGCTCGCGCCTGTGATCAGGCGCGCAGCGCCCAGCCGGCCTCGGACTGCTCCCCGAGGGCGCCGGTTAGGCCACGCCGCGCCGCCGCGCGTCCGCGCACCAGCATCAGCGCCAGGAACGCCGCCTCCGCCAGGACGCCGATCCCGACGCGCGTCCAGGTCGGCAGGGAGGAGCCCGTCACGAAGCCCTCGATCAGCCCGGCGACGGTGAACACGCCGACCAGGCCGATCACCACCACGACCGCGCGGCGCGCCTCGTCAACCAGCGCCTGACCACGTCGGCGGTCCCCGGGGTCGATCAGCGTCCAGCCCAGGCGAAGACCCACGGCCCCGGCCACGAACACGGCCGTCAGCTCCAGCAGGCCGTGCGGGGCTATGAGCCCCCAGAAGCGGGCCTGCTCCCCGGCGTTGAGAAACAGCCCCCACGCCGCGCCCAGGTTGGCGCCGTTGAACACCAGCACGAGCACGGTCGGCACGGCCAGCAGCACACCGCCGGCGAAGGCCAGGATCCCGACCCGGATGTTGTTGGTCGTGACCAGGGCCGCGAACTCGCCCGAGGCCGAGCTCGAGTAGTAGGCGGCGAAGTCCTCCGACACGTAGGCCTCGCGCACGGCCTCCGGCGCTGCCACCTCCAGCGCGGCGGGGGAGCCGGCCAGCCACAGCGCGGTCGCCACCGCCGGAAGGGCGAACAGCAGGGCCGCGGTCAGGATGAACCAGCGGTCGTGCCACAGCGCCGCCGGGAACGTGTCCAGCACGAAGCGGGCGGCGCCGCGGAGGGTCCGGGGTCGTGTCCCGTAGACCACGGCGCCGGCGCGGGCGACCAGCGTGGTCAGGGTCGCGGTCAGCCCCGGGTCGTGGAAGCGGCTGCGCGCCAGCGAGAGGTGGGTCGAGACGAGCTCGTACAGCCCGAGCAGCTCGTCGAGCTCGGCCGGCTCGAGGTTGCGCGCGCGCCTGCCACCCCGCGCCGTCAGCTCCGCGAGCCGGTCCCAGCGCGGCTGGTTGCGCGCGATGAACTCGTCGACGTGCAAGCCGGTCCCCGGTGTCGGGCGATAATGCCGGGCATCACGATAGAGGGGCGAGCATGACCGTGGCGCGCGGCGCCGTCGCCTCCGGGGTGGTGACCCCGGAGGCGGTGCGCCTGGAGTTCTCCGCCGCCAGCGCCGGCACCCGCAGCCTGGCGCTGCTGCTCGACCTCATGATCCAATCCGTCGTGGTGCTGTTCGCCTCGCTCGGCATCGGCTTCGCGGTCGGCGCCGGCGGCGGGGCCGCGCTGCCCGAGTGGGTCGGCGTGACGATCATCCTCCTGCTGGTGTTCGCGGTCCTGTGGGGCTACCCGACCGCCTTCGAGACGCTGCTCGGCCGCACCCCCGGCAAGGCCGCGCTGGGCCTGCGCGTCGTCACCATCGAGGGCGCCCCGATCACCTTCCGCCACGCGGCCCTGCGCGCCGCACTCGGCTTGGTGGACTTCTACCTGAGCCTCGGTGGGATCGCGGTGCTGAGCGTCCTGCTGACGCGCCGGCAGCAGCGCCTGGGCGATCTGGTGGCCGGCACGGTGGTGCTGCGGGAGCGCAGCGCCCTGCCGCCCCCGCGCGCCATCGCGTTCGGGGTGCCGCCCGGCCTGGAGGACTTCGCGCTCACGCTCGACCCCGCTGTGCTCGACCCGCGCGGCTACCAGGCCGTGCGCACGTTCCTGCTGCGCGCGGGCGAGCTCAACCCGCGTCTGCGCCGCCGGGTGGCGCGCGCCATCGCCGACCCGATCGTCGAGCGGCTCGGCACCACCCCGCCGGCCCAGGTCACGCCGGAGCTGTTCCTGCTCTGCCTGGCCGCGCGCTACCAGCAGCTGACCGGCTCGCGGCAGCCCGCACCGGCTAGGTGAGGAACTCCAGGATCGCCGAGGCGATGAAGTCGGGCTGCTCCAGCAGGGCCCAGTGCGCCGAGGATGGGATGACGCGGACGCGCGATACGGGGATCTCGGCGTGCAGCTCCTCGCTCATGGCGATGGGGGTGGAGCGGTCGTGGTCGCCGACCAGCAGGAGGGTCGGCTGGCCGATCCGGTCGCGGGCGATCTTCGGGGCGTTGGCGATGGCGCGGCAGGCCTTGGCGTAGCTGGTCGGGTCGTTGCGCAGGAACAGGTCGCGCAGCAGACCCGCCAGCTGGGGCAGCTTGGCGTGCGTGCTGGGGGCGAGCGCGCCGGGCAGCCACTCGTCGACCACGGCGTCGAGGCCCTCGGCCTCGACCACCTCCGCGCGCTTCTCGTATGCCTTGCGCAGCGGCGGCTCGAACCAGCTGATGCCGCCGACAAGGACCAGGTTGTCGACCAACTCGGGCTGAGTGGAGGCGAGGTGCTGCGCCACCAGCGTGCCCATGGAATGGCCGACCAGGGTCACCGCCGGCAGCTCGAGCGCCGCGATCAGCGCGGCCACGTCGTCGGCGAAGACGGGGATCGACAGCTTGCCGCTGGCGGTGGCGCTGCGGCCGTGGCCGCGCAGGTCCAGCGCGACCACGTGGTGGTGCATGGCGAGGTTCTCCATCACCCCGTACCAGGAGTGCAGGCTGCCGCCCAGGGCGTGAACGAGCACGACCGGGGGACCCTCACCCTTGCTGACGTAGTGGTGACGGACGCCGTTGAGGTCTATGAACATGGCGCACAGGCTAGCGGACCCGCCGCCGCCTCCGACGCCAGGCAGGAAGGGTGGCCTGTGGCACGCATCGAGGTCATGACCCACATCGAGGCGTCCCCCGAGCGGGTTTGGGCCGTGCTGACGGACTGGGAGGCGCAGCCCACGTGGATGGTCGACGCCCGCTCCGTGGAGGTGACCTCCGACCACCGCGAGGGCGTCGGAGTCGTGCTCGACTGCCTGACCGATCTCGCCGGCTTCGTCGTCATGGATCGCATGGAGACGATCGAGTGGGACGAGAGCCGCGTCATCGGCGTGCGCCACCTGGGTCCGCTGGTGCGCGGCGTCGGCGCCTTCGAGCTGCTGCCGACCGACTGGGGGGTGCACTTCACCTGGTGGGAGGAGCTGGACCCGCCCCTGGGGCCCGTCGGGGAGCTCGGGGCGACGCTGCTGGTGGTGCCGTTCGTGCGGCGGACGTTCCGGCGGTCTATCGGCAACCTCAAGCGCCTGTGCGAGTCACAGGCGGTGCGACCGTAGGTGTCAGCCGACCCGCAGGGCGTCATCCGGGTCGAGCTGGAGGAGGAAATCCCGAAGGCGGGTGACCTCGTCCTGCTCGCCGATCGCCTCCGAGGCGCGCAGCAGGGCGTGAACGGCCCGCAGGAACCCGCGATTCGGCTCGTGGCGCCACGGCACCGCGCCCTGGCCGCGCCAGCCGGCGCGCCGGATCGCGTCAAGGCCGCGGTGGTAGCCGGTGCGGGCGAACGCGTACGCCGCGACCGCATCGCCGTCGGCAAGCGCCTGGTCGGACAGGCGCGCCCAGGCGTCGAGGAAGGTCGGGTGCTCGGCCGCCACCGCGCGCAGCGCGGCGGGCCGCTCCTGCGCCGGCCGCTCCAGAGCGGCGGCGAGAGCGTCGGCCGCGGCGTCGGGCGGCGGATCGAGGTGGGTGTCGGGCACTCCGTGCAGCGGCAGGTTCATGGGCTCAAGACTAGGCCGCTAGTCGGGGTCGAGGCCGAGGGCGAAGGGGCTCGCCGGCTGGAAGCGCGTCAGGGCGCCCGCGCCGCCGGGCCCGCGGGCGGCGACCTCGTCCACGAACGACCACGAGGCGGGCGCGAGCTCCTCGTAGCGCGCCCGGAACACGGCGACCGCGCGCTCGCCGAGCCAGTCCGGCGGCAGCAGCTGGCGCGGCAGACCCGGGTCGAGGAACAGGAACGAGCGCCAGTGGTGGACCAGCTCGATGCGCTCGCGGAACGCGTCCGCGGGGGCCTCGGGCGCCCGCGGCTTGCGCCAGCGCTCGATGAAGGCGGCCTGGGCGTTGGCCAGCTCACCAAGGTCCCACGCGGTGGCGACGATGCGGCGATCCTCCGCGGCGGAGCCCTCGCGAGCCGCGGTGGTGAAGCGGTAGGCGTCCTCCTGGCCGTGCTGGGCGAGCAGCTCACCGAGTCCGTCGGGGTGCGGGTGCGGGCTCACCCAGCTGCCGCTCGCCAGGCGTCCGTAGCCGCTCCAGCTGAGCGCGCGGCTCAGGTCGGGGCTGGTCCGCGCCGGCTGGCCGGCCAGCACGAGCAGCCGCCAGCGCCCGTCCCAGTCGAGCGCGCGGAGCCGATAGATGCGGGCGGCCGCCTCCTCCAGGCGGTCGATCCCGCGGGGGGTCAGGCGGTAGGCGGCGTAGCGGCCGGATCGCCGCTGCGTCACCCAGCCCTCGGCAGCCATGCGATGCAGGGCCGTTCGCGTGGCCTCCGAGGTGAACCCGAGGGCCTGCATGCACGCGGTCAGCGTGGGCAGCCACGCCTCTCCGCCGCAGGGGCGGACCACATCTCCGAAGAGGGTGAACAGCGCTGATCGGGCGCGCACGTCGTCTTCCTGCCCGCTCCACGTGTGACGGGCGCTGCGGATGGGCCCGCTAGGGTGTAACGCCTCGGTCCGCGTTGTCAACGTCTGCCACGTCGAGGCCGGCGCGTGCCCGCCACGCCTTCAGGTCGACGCACACCTGGGTGAAGGAGCCGCGGGCGGTCACCTCACCGCGGTGCCGGGCGACCACCTCGGTCACCAGGCGGCGGCGGGTCACCTCCGTGACCGTGGCGGTCAGCTCGACGGTCTCACCGACCTTCACCGGCACCAGCTGCTCAACGGCGATGGCCGCGCCGACGCCCTCCTCGTCGGGCTCGAGGTGGGGGACCAGAAGCCGCCGGCTGACCTGCTCGAGGTGGCGGACGAGCGAGGCCGTGCCGTACACGGGGTGCACGTCCTCGTCGTCGAACCTGGCCGTCATGTCCGCGGTGACGGTGACGGACATAGTCGCGCTCTCGCCGATCTCCGGACCAGGTCGCATCAGCGCCTCCCCTCCCGCACGGCAAGGTCCGAGGCGGCGGTCCCGGTGGGGCGGCGGCTCACCAGCGCGGCACCCACGGCCACCGCGGTCGAGGCGACCAGGGCACCGGCGAACTCCGGCAGGGTCGGGGCCGCTGCCGGGAACGTCACCCTGCTCAAGCCCTCCGTCAGCGAGCCGCCGGTGAGGATGGCGCTCGTCAGGGCGCCGACCAGCCCTGCGATGCTGCCGGCCAGCGCTCCACCCGTCGTGGCGCGGCCCCACAGCCCCAGCATGGCGGGCACCGCGGTGGCAGCGCACAGCAGGTCGGCGATCAGGAACAGCCGCAGGACGTCGTAGCCCTGCAGCGCGAACAGCACGGCCGGCGCCATCGCGAGCATGGTCAGCAGGCGCGCGCGGGACAGCGGCAGGTCGGGCCGCTCGGCCGCGATCAGGGCGGCCAGCCCGTTCTCGAGGGTGTCGACCGACGAGCAGACCAGCGCGAGCGCCAGCACCAGGACCGCCAGGATCAGCGGCGCCGGCAGACCGGTGAGCAGCGCGAACAGCGGCGTGGGCGGCGAGCCGAAGTCGAGCATCCGGCCGGCGGCGATCACCCCGAGGCCGCCGACCACCAGGACGACTGGCACCGACAGGCCCGCCCCGAGGAGCGCACCGGCGCGCAGGGACCGGTCGTCCCTGGCCGCCCACACGCGCTGCCAGTAGCCGTGGTGGAACAGGTTGGCCGTGGTCACGGCGATGATCAGGGCCACCGCCGCCTCGAGGCCGAGCTCGGAGAAGCCGAGCAGCGGCTCTACGGCGGTCTGCGACATCTCGCCCTCGCCGCCGATGACGATCGCCGTCGCTGCCGCCGCGAGCAGCGCGAGGATCAGCCACGCCTGCCAGCGGTCGGTGCGCAGGCTGGCCGGAAGCCCCGCGTAGGCCGTGTAGGCGAGCGTCGTACCGGCCACCGCCAGGACCGTGATCCGCGGGTCGATGCCCGCCAGGATGCTCACGACGGCTGACACGCCGGTCAGCTCGGCGGTCAGGAACAGCAGCATGTAGGCCAGCGACACGCCCGTGATGTAGCGGTGGAAGCCGGCCCCGAAGCGCGTGCGCAGGAAGTCCGGGAGGCTCACCCCCGCCGGGGCGATGCGGCGCATGCGAACGCCCAGGAAGCCGAACAGCGCGATGGGGGCGGCCGCCCCGAGGCCGTAGCCGACCACGGCGAGCAGCCCGATCTGGGCGCCCACCTGCGGCGGGGCGAACAGGATCCACGCCCCCATCCCCGAGGCCAGGAACGACAGCCCCAGAACCCCGGTCGGCTGGGTGCCGCGCGCCAGGGTGAAGGTCTCGACGTCGAGCCCGCGTGTGCGCGTCGACACCCCCAGCAGCGCGAACACCACAAGAGTCCCGACGAGCACCATGGCGCCCGCCCCTGTGCCGACCATCGCGTTGGCTCCTTGGCTAGCTCACCCGGCGCTGCGCCCGCGTCGCCAGCGCTCCAGCAGTCCCGGCGGCGGTGTCCCCACACCGGGGCTCGGCTCGACCGCCGGCCCGAAGGTGGTGGGTGGAGCCTCGTCGGGCGGGCTGACGACCACCTGGAGGATGAGCGGATCCGGTGAGTCGTTGCGCAGCCCGTGCGGCACCCCCGCGGGGATCAGCACCGACTGAAGTGCGGTCAGCGTGACCTCCGCGTCGTCGGTGACCACCCAGGCGATGCCTCCGAGGACGGTGTAGATCACGTCCGCCGTCGGGAAGGTGCGCGCCTCGATCTGCTGGTTCGGCTCGAGGCAGGACAGGTCCACCGCCACGACATCGGTGGCGAAGACACGGCGTCCGCGCGCCCCGTCGAGGTCGAACTCGACGTAGTCCCGCAGATCCACAGCCGTGGGCTCGAAGGAGGTTGGATCGCTCATCCTTGGCAAGTGTAGTAATGGCGCAGGGCAGCTCTGCCCACGGGCGGCCAAGGGGCCGCACCGAGCGGGGTGGCTACACTCCCGCGCCACGAGCCAAAGGACTCCCTCATGCCCACCCTCGAGTACGCCAAGCAGTCCCCGGCCGCGGCCAAGGCCGACGCGATCGCCGTCTTCGCCACCAAGGACGGCGCCGACTGCGTCCCCGGTGCCGACGCGCTGGGGCTCGGCCAGGCGATCGACGTCGACCTCGCCGCCGAGCTGGCGGCGCTGCGCTTCGAGGGCGCCGCCGGCAGCGTCGCGCGCATCCCGACGCGGGGACGGGCGGGCGCGCCGCTGGTGCTCGTCATCGGCGTCGGCGCGCGTGACAAGGTCTCCCTCGACGCCCTGCGCAAGGCCGCCGGCGCGGCCGCTCGCAACGCGGCCAAGGACTCGACGCTGGCGATCGTCGTCCCGCAGGATCTAGTACCCGAGGCCGACGGCCAGGACCTCGCGCAGGCGATGGCGGAGGGGGCGGGGCTCGGCGCCTACGCCTACACCGCCTATCGGACCAAGGACGACGACAAGCCGTCCCTGGCCGCGATCCGGTTCCTGGCGGGGGAGGGCGTCGACGGTCCCGCGGTCAAGCGCGGCGTCGCGGCGGCGACGGCCATCGTCGAGGCGGTCTGCACCACCCGGGATCTGGTCAACACCCCGCCGGCCGACAAGCGGCCGCCGGTGCTGGCCGAGCGCATGGTCGGGCTGGCCAAGGCAGCAGGCATCAAGGCGAAGATCCACGACGAGAAGGCCCTGGCCAAGGGCGGCTTCGGCGGGATCCTAGGCGTCGGCCAGGGCTCCGGCGCCCCGCCGCGTCTGGTCGAGCTGTCCTATGAGCCCGCGCGCGCCAAGCAGCACGTGGTGCTGGTGGGCAAGGGCATCACCTTCGACAGCGGAGGGATCTCCCTCAAGCCCTCCACCGCCATGATGACGATGAAGAGCGACATGGCCGGAGCGGCGGCGGTGGTCGGCGCGATGATGGCGGTCGCGACCCTCGGCCTGAAGATCCGGGTCACCGGCCTGTGCGCCTTGGCCGAGAACATGCCCTCCGGGAGCGCGACCCGGGTCTCCGATGTGCTGACGCACCGGGGCGGGACCACCGTCGAGGTCATGAACACCGATGCCGAGGGCCGCCTGGTCCTGGCGGACGGCCTTGCCTACGGCGCCGAGTCCTCACCGGACGCCCTGATCGACATCGCCACCCTGACCGGCGCGCAGGTGGTGGCGCTGGGCAACAAGGTCTCGGGCCTGATGGGGACGGACTCGGCACTGGTGGAGGACCTGCTGGCCGCCGCCAAGAGCTCCGGCGAGGGGCTGTGGGAGCTGCCGCTGGTAGAGGACTACCGCGACCACCTCAAGAGCAACGTCGCCGACCTCAAGAACATCGGCAAGGCGGGGGAGGCCGGCACGATCGTCGCCGCGCTGTTCCTGAAGGAGTTCACCGCCGGGCTGCCGTGGGCCCACCTGGACATCGCGGGGCCCGCCTTCAGCGACGACGGCGACGGGTTCTACACGCCGCGCGGTGGCACCGGCGTTCCGGTCCGCACACTGGTGCGCTTCCTGCAGGGGCGCGCGTCCTAGCGGAGTTGGAACGCCAGGAGGGCGGGCTGCCGACCGCCCGCCCTCCTGACGAGATCTGCTACTTGGGGTTGCCGTAGAACGTGACCGACTGCCCCGAGACGAGGGGGTTGCTGCAGCCGGCCGGGCCGCCCTTCACCGCCGCGGAGCCGTCATCGAACGTGCAGCCAGCCGGCAGCGTGATCGTGGCGGTGCCCACCTCGGACGGGTCGTCCGGGTGCGGCGTTGTGGTGATCTGGATCGGGCCCATCGGGGTCTGGTTGTAGGGCGGGCCGCTGACCGGGGTGGCGGTGGACCAGTGGTCGATCTGGCCGCAGTTGGCCAGGCCGTTGCCGCCGAAGCCGAGCTGCTCCCACTGCCCGGTCTCGGCCTCCCACTTCGCCTTGTAAGAGGTGCCGTTGCAGAAGAACGTGAAGGCGATGAAGGAGATGGCGTGCATCGGCCCGGGCGGCGGGCTGACCTGGGCGTGCGCCGATCCGGCGGTGACCGCCTGGACGGCGGGCGCGGCCACGGTCAGCGAACCGCCGACGATCAGGGCGCGCCGCAGCGCCTCGCGCCGGTTCAGGGTTCCGCTCAGCAGACCATCAGACATCTTCGCCCCCGCATTCCCGCAGTCCCTTGGCACCTCTTGCCCCCGGGTGCCGGTCAACGCAGTGTATGGATGCACAAGCGCGCGAGCGAGCCCACGATGAAGAACCGCCCCAACGGGCTGGTCCCCCGGCCCCGGCGGAGACTCGGAGGACTAGTCAGAGCCCTCCAGAAGGCCCAGTCCGGCGAGCTGGGCGACGTATTCGGCGAGCTGACGCTCGACCGCGGCGACGTCGGCCTGCCCGGTCTCGGCCGCGACCTCGGCGGCGAGCTGGGCCACGGTCACGTCCCCGTCCAGGCAGCGCCACAGGACCGAGCCGGCGGTGTTGAGCTTGTGCAGGTTGCCGCTGCGGGGATCGTAGAGGACCGCCTCACCGTCCAGCTCGACCGCGATGATGTCTCCTCGGCGGCGCGGCGCGGGGCCGGCGCCACTCTGCCCTCCGGTCATGACGCCCCCTCGAGGCGGTCGAATGCGCCCAGGACCGCGTCGCAGGCCGCTTCGAGATCGCCGACCACCAGCCGGTAGCAGTCGCAGCCGCGCAGGACCGCGGCGAGCGTCTCGAGGTCGCGCCGGGGGTGCTCGGAGAGCTCGAAGGTCGCCGCGGCCGTCAGCAGCAAGGCGTCGGCCCGGGGGATGGGCTCGAGCCGCGTCGCAGCCCCCTCCTCATAGCGAGGGGCGATCAGCAGACGCGGGGTGGCCGACGCCGTGACGGCCTCGGCGCGGATGTCGTTGGCAGGCACCAGCCACTGGGGCGGCAGGAACGCCTCCATGCCCTCCTCCAGGGTGGGGCGAAGGTCCGCCAGCACGGACCAGGAGCCCGGATCGATCGCCAGCGCCTTCGGGTACGCGCGCACCCGCAGGCTGTGGGGCTCTACAGCGGCGACCTCGTCCGAGAGGTAGGACAGGCCACGCCGGACCAGGCCCGCGACCAGGGTGGTCTTGCCCGCCTCCATCTCGGCGGGCAGCAGCACGGCGGAGTCGCCGCGTGCCGCCACCGCCGCGTGCACGCGGACCAGGTCGGGGGAGCGGCTGACGGCCTCGCGGTTGATGTGCCACAGAAGCATCCCGAGCGCATGCGAGCGGGTGCCCTCCGCGATGGGCTCGCCGTCGAAGTCCAGCTGCGCCGGATCCCCGGTCATCGTGTAGCGGCCGTCGGCGGGCTCTCCGATCTCGAGCGGTGCCAGGACGCCGCCGAGCCAGCGGGCGACGAGCGGGTGATCGACCACCACCTCGAAGCGATGGTCGAGGGCGCCGTAGGGGCCGAGCAGCGCGGCGCCGGGTTGGGCGCCGGTCGCCGCCAGGGGCTCGCCGGCGGTCAGCGCTGATCCCGCCCTGCGGCCGCCGCGGCACCCTCGGGCCGAAGCGACTCCTCGAAGCGTGCCCGTCCCACGATCACGCGGTGGTGCCGTACGTGGGCGACCTCATCCCCCTCGTCGTCGCGGACGGTGATCGTGAACTCGAGCCGACGCCCGTGCACCCCCAGCAGCACGGCTTCGGCGAAGACGGCACGGCCGATCGGGGTCGGCTTCAGGTGCTCCAGCTCGCCCCAGGCGCCGACGCTGGTCTTGCCCTCGGGCAGGCAGTCCCCGAGGGCGCGGACGGCTGCCTGCTCGGCCAGCGCGAGCACCCGTGGCGACGCCAGCACCTGAACATCGCCCGAGCCCATCGCCAGGGCGGTGTCGGATTCGCCGACTACGAGCTCCACGGTCGCGCGTCGGCCGGGGGAGCAGCCTTCGACCTCGATCATGGCGGTTCCTGTCGGTTGGGTCTGGTTTGAGCGCTTCGCCAGCGCCGTCGGTCGCTGGCAGTATGGACGTCGCGCGAGCCGTTGCGGAATCGCGCTCGCATCTGTGTTCCCCATCCGACCAGGAGCTGCCCACCGTGCCCGCACGCCAGCGCCGCAGCACCGCGAGCGTCGCGATCCCCGGAGCCGACCGATGAGCGGGCCGCTGGGGGTCATGGCGGTCGTGCTGCTCGAGACCGCCGTCGGCGGAGCCGTGATGCTGTGGGGCGGTGGCGTCTACGGCAAGGTGCGCCGCGGCTTCTTCCTGCTCACCGGCGTAACCCTGGCGGTGTGCGCGTGGGGGGCCTGGTCCGTCACCGGCTCGGCGATCGACGAGGCGCGGCTGCTGGTCGAGCGTGATGCAGCAGCCGCGGGGGAGACCGCCGTGCGGGTAGCCGGCGACGCCGGCGAGCGCGCCCTGTGGGGGCTGGCCGTCTTCGCGGCGCTGCTGGTGCTCTGGCTGGTCCTGATGCTGATCCGCGACAACGCCGTCGCGCGGGCGGTCGGGCTGCTCACCACCGCGGCCGGTGTGGTCGCGCTCGTGCTGTTCGGGATGGCCAGGGCCCAGCCGCTGCTGGCGGTCGCGGAGCTGGCGCTGGGGGCGGTGTTCCTCGGCTCGACCATGTACGGGCTGCTGCTGGGGCACTGGTACCTGGTGGAGCGCCGGCTCGAGAAGCGCTACATGGAGCGCTCCAGCTACTTCTACATCGCCGGCGTGGTCGCGGCCGCGGGGGCCGTGGCCCTGTCCGCTCTGAACCCGGCACCGGAGCTGAGCTCGGTCACGTCACCGCTGCTCTCGATCCCTGGCTTCTCGCTGCTGCTCGGCGCCGGCCTCGTGGGCGTGTGCGCGTTGATCGCCGGGTTCGTCTGGAAGCTCGCCGCCGAGGGCGGTCGCTCGATCCAGGCCGCCACCGGGATGTTCTACCTGGCCGTCATCATGGCCTTCTCCGCCGAGCTGGCCGCCAAGTTCAGATTCTTCACCGTCTAGGTCGGGAAAGGCCTCCGGCGTGCGTGTGACCATCACCGGCGGTGCCGGCTTCATCGGAGCCAACCTCGTGCGCGCCCTGCGCCGACGCCAGCCCTCGGCCCAGATCGCCGTGATCGATGACCTGTCGACCGGCTCGCGGGCCAACCTGGAGGGCGTGGACGGCGTCGAGCTGCACGTCGGCAGCATCCTCGACCCCGACCTCCTCGACGCGGTCTGCGCCGGCAGCGACAGCATCGTCCACCTGGCGGCCCGGCCCTCCGTACCGCGCTCGCTGCAGGATCCCTTCGCCAGCCACGAGGCCAACGCCACCGGCACCGTGCGGGTGCTGGAGGCGGCGCGCAAGGCCGGGGGAGCGCACGTCGTCGTCGCCTCCTCCTCGTCCGTCTACGGCGGCAACCCGACGCTGCCCAAGAGCGAGGACCTGGCGACCGCGCCGCTGTCGCCGTATGCCGCCAGCAAGCTGGCGACCGAGTCGTACGCGCTGTCCTACGCGGCCTCGTTCTCCCTGCCGGTTCTGGCCTTCCGCTTCTTCAACGTGTTCGGGCCGCTCCAGCCTGCCGGCCACGCCTATGCCGCGGTGATCCCCGCGTTCATCGATGCGGCCCTCGGCGGCCGCCCCATCCCCGTGCACGGCGACGGCCTGCAGACGCGCGACTTCACCTATGTGGGCACGGTCTGCGCGGTCATCGCCGACGCGGTGGACCGCCGCGTCACCTTCCCCGGCCCGGTCAACCTCGCCTTCGGCACCCGCCGCAGCCTGCTGGACGTGATCGCGGACCTGGAGGGGCTGCTCGGCCGGGCGCTGGAGCGCGAGCACCAGCCGCCGCGCCCCGGAGACGTGCGCGACTCCCAGGCCGACCAGACGCGGCTGCGCTCGCTGTTCCCGGACGTGGAGCCGGTCGAGTTCGGACAGGGCCTGTCCGAGACGCTGGCCTGGTTCCGGACCCTCTAGCCCACCGGGCGGGCGGGGATCCCCACCACCGTCGCGCCGGCCGGGACGTCGCGGGTGACCACCGCACCGGCACCGATGGTTGCGCCTGCGCCGACCCGAAGCCCCTGCAGCACGCAGGCGTTGGAGCCCACGGTGACGCCCTGCTCCAGCAGGACCGCGCCGGCGACGTTCGCACCCGGCAGCACGGTGACCGCCTCCTCGAGGACGGCGTCGTGCCCGATCGTGGCGTTGTAGTTGATCTGCACCTGGGGGCCGAGCGTGCAGCTCGACGAGATGTGCGCCCCGCCGAGGACCACGCAGCCGTCGTCGAGGGTCGTCTCGGGGCCGATGATCGCCCGCGGGTGCACCACCGTCTCCAGGGTGATGCCGCGGGCACGCAGCTCCGCACCAAGGCGCACGCGGGCGTCGGGGGCCGCTATCGCTATGACAGCCGCACCGGCGCCGAGATCCGCGACCGGGACGACCGCAAGACCTCGCACGGACTCACCGGCCCGCGCCTCGTCGGCGAAGGCGGCGACCTCAACCCCCGCGGCCAGACAGGCGTCGAGGGTCTCGCGCCCGAAGCCGCCCGCCCCGACGATCCAGAGTCGCAAGGTCAGCGGTCGCCGAGGATCATCGCCGCGCCGACGGTCGTGTTGGTCGCCTCGTCGATGAGGATGAGGCTGCCGGTCGTGCGGTTGCGCGTGTACGGGTCGTAGTGCAGCGGAGCGGTCGCCCGCAGCGTGATGCGCCCGATGTCGTTCAGCTCCAGGCGGCTGGCCGACTCATCACGGTGCAGGGTGTTGATGTCGAGGCGGTAGTTGATGCCCGTCACCATCGCCCGAACGCTCTTGGTGGTGTGCTTGACAGCGAGCATCATCCGCGGCGTCAGCGGCCGGTCCGTCATCCAGCACACCATCACGTCCAGGTCCTGGCCCGTGGTGGGCTGGTTGCCCGGGCGCACCAGCATGTCGCCGCGTGACACGTCGATGTCGTCGGCCAGGCGCACCACCACCGACATGGGTGGGAACGCCTGGTCCACCGGGCCGTCGTAGGTGTCGATGCTCGCGATGGTCGTCTGCAGCCCGCTCTGGAGGACCACGACGTCGTCACCGGGCTTCAGCACCCCGCCCGCGACCGTGCCCGCGTAGCCGCGGTAGTCGTGGTGCTCGTCGTTCTGGGGGCGGATCACCCACTGGACCGGGAAGCGCACGTCGATCAGGTTGCGGTCGCTGGCGATGTGCACCTCCTCGAGGTGCGTCAGCAGCGGCACGCCGCGATACCAGAGCATG
>CAZVUW010000077.1:0-15903 GCA_964629825.1 uncultured Actinomycetota bacterium | reverse complement strand
GCCAGCGCCAGGACGGCGACCGCAGCTATCAGCCGCCTACGGCGGCCGGGGGCGTCAATGGCGAGCTGCTGCACTCGCATCACCTGGCGCACACAAGTCGCGACGAGTCCGGCGAACCAGACGAGCCGGACGAGTATCGAACAGGTCACGGCGCCGCGCGAGAGTCGATTCAGCCCCGCTGTGGATAGCCGGGCGACTCGCCGAGGGGTCTCACTTGCGGCGCCTGCGCCGCCTCCCCGTGGAAGCAGGCCGATCGCTCGCCACCGCGCCGCCCTTCGGCGACCCCGAGCGGCGACGTCGCTGCGCCGTCTCGAGGACCTCCATGTGCATCCGCTCCGCACGCTTGGCGCGCCAGCCGAACACCGCTGCGAACACCCCGACGAACACGGACCCGACGATGAAGTTGGCCCCCACGGCCCACCAGCCGTTCGGCAGCGCGATCGCCGCCGGGATCAGCGGATAGATCCACCACCAACGCGTCCACATCCTGCGCTGGCGGCGGGCGAACACCACGGCCAGGGCGGCCTCGGCAGGGTTGTCCAGGGGCTCGAGCCGGTTGACGGCGCGCATCACACGCCGCCGGTCGTCGCGGTCGAAGCGCACCCACGCCTTGCGATAGCGGTCGATGAGCGGGTCGGAGGTCTGGGCCATCGCAGTCAGGCTACTGGGCGCGGACGAACCCCTCGCCGACGGCCGAGCCCGCCGCTCCCCTATGGCCGAGTGGTTGCAGGCAGGCGGCGGACCCATACTTGGAGATGGCGGCGCAGCCTGGCGGTCGGCGCGTCAGCCCTCAGACGAAGCTCGACGCGGAAGGGCGTGCAGCATGGGCCTCATCAGCAAGCTCAAGGGCGAGCTGGTCGACATCATCGAGTGGGTCGACGACTCCCGGTCGACGCTGGCGTGGCGGTTCCCCCGCTACAACAACGAGATCAAGAACGGTGCTCAGCTGATCGTCCGCGAGGGCCAGCGCGCAGTCTTCGTATACCGGGGACAGCTCGCCGACACGTTCTCGCCGGGCAGCTATGAGCTCGTCAGCGAGAACCTGCCGATCCTGTCGACGCTCCAGGGCTGGAAGCACGGCTTCAACAGCCCCTTCCGCAGCGAGGTCTACTTCCTCAACATGCGTCCGATCACGGACCTGCGGTGGGGCACGCCGCAGCCGGTGACGGTGCGCGACCCCGACTTCGGGATGGTGCAGGTCCGTGCCAACGGCCTGTGCGTGGTGCGCATCGAGGATCCCGACATCTTCCTTCGCGAGGTCATCGGCACAGACAGCGCCGTCGAGACCGACGAGATCACGGAGCTCCTGCGCCGCGTGATCACGCTCGCGTTCTCCGACATGGTGCTCGAGACCGGCCTCGGCGCAATCGACCTCCAAGGCCGTCAGGTGGAGCTCTCGGCGCGGCTGCGCGAGTTCGTGCAGGACCGCGTCGATGACGAGTTCGGCCTCGCGGTCACCGACATCATGATGAACATCTCGCTGCCGGACGAGATCACCCAGGCCATGACGCGAGGCGTGGCCCGAGGCGTCGAGGAGGGCGGCTACATCCGCAACGTCGGGGATGTGGGGCGCCTGCAGCAGGTTCGCGCCGCCGATGCGATGCTCGCCGCCGCGCAGAACGAGGGTGGCGGTGCGGCCGGCGCCGGTCTCCAGGCGGGCCTCGGTGTCGCACTCGGTGCGCAGATGGCGGGTCAGCTCCAGCAAGCCGGTCAGAGCCAGGCCCCGGCGGGCCAGGCGGCCGCTCCGCCGCCGGTGCCCGGCCAGGTCGCGTTCCACATCGCGGCGGGCGGGCAGCCCTCGGGGCCATACACCGTCGAGCAGCTCCAGGCCGGCATCGCGGGTGGCGAGATCAACGCCCAGACGCTGGTGTGGACGTCGGGGATGGTGAACTGGACGCCAGCGGGCCAGGTGCCCGCCCTGCAGCACCTCTTCAACACTCCGCCGCCGGTGCCGCCGGCCCCGCCGACTCCGCCACCCCCGCCGGCCGGCGACGCCCCCGCGGTCTGACGCTGTGGCCCGATCACAAGATCTGCCGCCGGAGCGCGAGGGGCCGGCACCCGGCCCGCCGCCGCTGGACGGGCCTCCGCCGCTCCCCGGCTCCGCGCCGGCGCCGTCGCCGCCGCCACTGCCTGGCTCAGCGCCCCAGCCGGCACCGCCGCCCCTACCCGGGGAGGCTCCGGGGGCGCCGAGCGATGCGGTCGCCCCTGTGCCGCCTCCACCCGAGGCGCGCTCGGAAGCCCATGCGCTGCACCACCGAACCGAGCTGACCAGGACCTACCCCTGCGCCCGCTGCGGCGGCGAGCTCGAGTTCGACATCGTGCGGCAGAAGCTGGCCTGCCCGCACTGCGGGAACGTCGAGGACCTCCGCGAGGTGCAGGAGCGCCAGGTCGGGCCGAAGCGCGACCTGCGGAGCGCCGTGCAAGAGCTTCGGCACCGCTCAGCCGAGCACGAGCAGCAGGTCGTCGGTCAGAAGGAGGTCGTCTGCCAGAACTGCGGCGGGCACACGACCTTCACCGGAACCCTGACCGCCACGCGCTGCCCGTACTGCGCGACGCCCATCCAGCGGGACGACGTCCACGATGCGCCCTCACGACTGCCAGTTGACGGCGTGCTGCCGTTCCAGATCGACGAGAAGGCCGCGAAGAAGGCGCTCCAGGACTGGATCTCGAGCCGCTGGTTCGCCCCGAACGAGTTCAAGACGTACAGCCGGACCGGTTCGTTCACCAGCGTCTACGCCGCGTACTTCAGCTACGACGCGGACGTCGTGACCACCTACAGCGGCCAGCGCGGCGACAACTACACCGTGACCGTCGGCTCGGGCGAGAACGCACGAACCGAGGTCCGCACGCGCTGGCGCAACGTCAGAGGCCGCGTCCGGAACACCTTCGTCGATGTCACGGTGCTCGCCAACGACGGCTTCGACCGCCGCCATGTGGGCGAGCTGGAGCCCTGGCCGATGAACCTGGTGCAGCCGTTCTCACCCGAGTTCGTGGCTGGGCACCTGTCGCGCACCTATGACCACGACGTGGAGGAGTGCTTTGTCGAGGCCAGCGAGCGGATGGACTCCGAGATCGAGTGGACGATCCGCCGCGACATCGGCGGCGACCACCAGCGGATCTTCCAGAAGGACTCGACCTTCCGCAGCCTGACGTTCGCACACCTGCTGCTCCCGATCTGGCTCCTCACCGTTATCTACGAGGGCCAGCCGTTCCAGGTCTTCATCAACGGCGCCACCGGCGAGGTCCATGGCCAGCGCCCCTGGAGCAAGGTCAAGATCGCAGCCGCGGTCATCGCCGCACTCATCGTCGCCGCGATCGCCTTCTACCTGTATCGCAGCTCATGAACGCGTTCCTCGCCCTCCTCCTGCTGCTGATGCTCCTTCTCATCGTGGCGGGTCTGGTCGGGCTGACGATCGGCATTCGCCGCAGCCAGGAGCGCTCCAACCAGATCGTCCCTGGGGTGCCGAGCCCCGCCCCGGCCAGCTGGGCCGGCGCACACACTCCGGAGGCCAGGCTGCACCGGCGCCTTCGGGATGCGGTCAGCGGACTCCGGGCCCAGGCCGATGTCGGCGTCTCGGAAGCGGAGCGGCACGACCTCGAGCAGGCGGCCCTGGACATCGATGCGCAGCTGGTGGCAATCGCGGCGCTGCCCGAACGGCTGCGCGCCGATCATCTCGCCACGGCCGAGGCGGCGGTCACCGCCCTCGAGGACGCGGCGGGGACCTTGCTGGCCGAGGCCGTGAAGCGCGGTGGGAGCGCTGCCGGAGGTCGCCTCGAGGAGGTCGCCGAACGTCTGCGCCTTCTCGAGGCGGCGCGCGCGGAGCTCGACCGCGCCGTTCCACCGCCCGGCGGGGCGGCCCCCGGAGGCTCAGCCAGCCATCATCACCACGGACATGGCGACGAGCTCGACCCCTCGCAGGCGCGCTCGATCGGAGAGCCAGGCCCGGAGACCCGGCCGAGTCCGCCTGACCTCGCGCAGGGGCGTTCGGCCGGGGAGCCAGGCCCGCAGACCGGCTCGGACCCACAGACCGACCCCGGGAACCACCCTGACGAGCGTCCTGATCCCGGCGTCTGAACCATCGCCACGTTAGCCGGACCCGGCGCGAGATCCCTAGCGCAGTCCACGGCGGCGCACCGCCAGCCGCAGGCGCGTCGACACGCTCGGTGCCAGGGCCAGCAGGTGGCCGAGGTGCTGGATTCGAGCCGCCTGCTGCCGCATGTCGGCATCGGTCGAGTGCATCCTCCGGTGCGTCTCGGGCTGCACGGCGATGCGCAGCGCCCCAGGGATCCAGCCCTGGGCGCCGCCGTGCGCGATGCGATCGCCCCATCGAAGGGGGGCGCCGGGTGCCGTCTGCTCGAAGGGGAAGATCACGCTCAACGACTCGACCGCCCCCGAGGTCGAATCGGCCGACTCGATCATCAGGACCCGCTGACGCAGGTCCCCCTCCTCGCTCACCGGCACGATCGGATCGTCCAGGGACCAGGCGCGACCGGTCATGGACATCGCGAGCTGGTTCGCCTGAAGCGGGATGGCCAGGGCGAGCAGCTCGATCACGGCGTCGTGGTAGCGGCCCTTCTCGAAGCGCCTCAAGAAGGCGACGAACAGCGGCTCGTGCCCGCGATAGGCGGCCAGGCAGGGCCGGGCCGAGTCCTGGCCGGCGAGCAGATCCGCCTCGGCCTCTTCCTTGAGCCACTGCTCCACCTCATCCCAGCGCTGCATCGCAGACCCGATCGACCGGCCGTCGCGTCCCGTGGGAGGTTCCGACGGCGTCGGCGTGCCCTGACGCCCACTATCCCGGGACACCGGTCGAAGGCGGCGAGATCACATCGCGGACCTGTGGAAACCGCGGCGTCATCGGCCTCAGGGCCTGCACCGGGTAGCCCAAGGGCACAACGGGTAGACCGGGTGGCCCGACCACAGGAGGCCCGCGATGCCGACCAGCAAGGAAGACCTGCCGGGGACGATCAAGCGGTCACCACGGAAGGCCCAGCGCACCTATGCGAAGGCCCTCGATGCGGCGCACGAGCAATACGACTCCGAGGAGCGGGCGCACCGGGTGGCGTACTCGGCGCTGAAGCACACCCATGAGAAGGTCGGGGATCACTGGGAGCCGAAGGACGAGCCGGGTCCCAGCGACGAGCGAGCCGCCGGCCGCGGTCCGAACCCGGGCGGCGAGACGGCTGGTGGCGTGGACGTGCGCGGCAACAACAAGAAGGAGCTCTACGAGCGAGCTCGGCGCCTTGGAGTCAAGGGCCGCTCCTCAATGAACAAGCAGGAGCTGGCGCAGGCCATCGCGCGCAAGCAGGACTGACGCCACCGGGCCAGACGCTCACGCGTTATCCCCAGAGTTCGTCGACGAATCGCGGTCGCTGTCCGAGGTCGGGGTCACACTCCACCCATGTCACGGCAGAGATTCGGACCGGCGGACGGATGGCGCTCACCGCCCGACCCTGCGGAGCTGCGGAGGCAGATCGACGCGCTGCTGGACGACCTGTGGGGCCGCGGTTGGACACCGGAGGACGTCGTCCAGGTGGCATCCAAGCGCGCGAATGTCGACTACCGCAGACTCGCGGCTCGGATCGTCGCGGCGGATGGCCGCCGGCGCGCGGCGCGGGAGCAGCCGCTGCACCCCAGCTGGACCGAGCAGATCGATACCCTCGCCGAGCGTCACGGCGTCGCCGCCGAGACGGGCCTCGGCCTCGACGACAGCTCCAGCGCCGAAGACGAGTCGCGGCTGATCGCCACCGCGCTTGGGCTGCTCATCCTGCTTCGGAACCTCGGTCCGATCCCGCGGGTCCTACCGCCTCCCGGGGTGATCGAGACCGCGACGCTGGGGCACCTCGACCAGCGCGTCCTCCGCCGCGTCCGGGCGCTGCTCGCCAAGGCGGAGTCCACCGAGTTCGAGGAGGAGGCCGAGGCTCTCACCGCCAAGGCTCAGGAGCTGATCGCCCGCCACGCCGTGGACGAGGCCCTGCTGCATGCGGACGAGGACGTGGGCGCGCCGACGGTCCGTCGCCTCTACGTCGACGACCCCTATGCGGACGCCAAGGCCCTCCTGCTGGCCGAGGTGGGTGCGGCGAACGACTGCAGCGTCGTCTACACCGCGGGCTTCGGCTGGGTCACCGTGTTCGGATTCGGTGGCGCGCTCGACGCGGTCGAGCTGCTCGGGACGTCACTGCTCGCGCAGGCGACGGCGGCCATGGCGCGGCATGGACCACGCCGCGACGGCGCCGGCCGATCCCGAACGCGGGCGTTCCGGCGATCGTTCCTGCTCGGCTTCGCCGCGCGCATCGGCCAGCGTCTGCGCGGCGCCACCGAGACGGCGGTGTCGGATGCCACGTCCAGGCACTCCGAGCTGCTACCAGTGCTGGTGGCTCGCCGGGAGCGAGTCGACCGCGCGGTCCAGGAGGCGTTCCCGACGATGAAGCGCCGCGTCTGGGGGCCCAGCGACGCGGGCGGCTGGGCGGCCGGCAAGGCCGCCGCCGATGAGGCCGACATCAGTCTGAAGCGCGGTCCCCTGTCACGTGGGACAGGAAGCCGATGACCGGGCGAGCGGCGGGCCGAGGTCCCCCGACCGACGACGGAGTCCCCGCTCGCCGAACCGTCAGACGGGCTTCACCGCCGTCACCGAGAACATCATGGGCAGGCGCTCGCGGCCCTCCGGCAGAGCCCAGCGGCCGCCCTCGACCTGGACCATCCAGTCGAGGAACTGCCACTCGAGCGTGTCGTGCTCCTCGAAGGCGGTGATCTGCAGACCCGCCTCCAGCAGGCCGCCGAGGACGTCGCCGAGGCTGTGCGGCCACTCGTACGTGACGTTGTTGACGAGGTTCTCGCCGCCGTCGGTGTACGTGCCGGGCTCGTCCCAGCGCACCGGCTTGCCGGTGTTGAAGTACGGATGCCGCAGCACCAGCAGGTGGTCCTCGCGCACGTCATCGATTGCGGAGAGGATCGGGTGTGACTCCCGCATGTGGAAGGTTCCGCCCGGGGCCAGGAAGTCGGCGACGATGCGCGCCCACGTGCGGATGTCGGGCAGCCAGTTGATCGCGCCGACGCTTGTGTAGACGACGTCGAAGGTCTCGTTCAGCACGTTCGGCGAGTCGTAGAGCTCGCTCTCGATGAAGCGCGCCTCGACCCCGATGTCGGCGGCGATGCGGCGGGCCACCGCGATCGCCGTCGGTGAGAAGTCGACGCCCGTGACCCGCGCGCCCAGTCGCGCCCAAGACAGGGTGTCGAGGCCGAAGTGGCACTGGAGGTGCAGCAGCGATCGTCCCCTGACGTCACCCACCCGCGGGGCGTCGAACTCAACGACGCCGGTGAGCCGGTCCGGCTCGGCGATGAAGCGATCGAGCCCGTACATGCGGGAGGCCGCGTGGATGGGCACGCGCTCCTCCCAGGACTCGAGGTTCGCCTGTCGGTAGCTGTCCATGGGCATCCTGGCAGCCTAGGGCCAGGACGCGTCCCTGCGCAGCGGCAGCGTGCACCGCGCTGCACGCGCGCGCCGCGCCCAGCCGCACGCCCGCGCCAGGCAGCGATCGAGGGGAGAACGATGGAGCTGGGCCTGTACACGTTCGTCGAGTGCACGGCGGATCCTCTGACCGGAGCCGTCGTGACCCCCGAGCAGCGCGTGGCGGACCTGCTCGAGGAGGTGGTGCTGGCAGACGAGGTCGGTCTCGACGTGTTCGGGATCGGCGAGCACCACCGCCCGGACTACGTCTCTTCAGCCCCGACCGTCCTGCTCGGCGCCGCTGCGGCCCGAACCAGTCGGATCCGCCTGACGACCGCGGTGTCGGTGCTCAGCTCCGACGACCCCGTGCGCGTGTTCCAGCAGCACGCGCTCGTGGACCTGATCTCCGGCGGACGGGCCGAGATCATGGCCGGACGCGGCTCCTTCATCGAGTCGTTCCCGCTGTTCGGCTACGACCTCGCCGACTACGACGAGCTGTTCGAAGAGAAGCTGCATCTCCTGCTCGCGCTGCGCTCCTCGGAGCACGTCACCTGGAACGGCAAGCACCGTCCATCGTTCGAGAACCTCGGCATCTACCCCAGACCCGTGCAGGATCCGCTGCCGGTGTGGCTGGCGGTCGGGGGGAACCCGCCGTCGGTCGTGCGGGCGGCGAGCCTCGGCCTCCCGATGGCCCTGGCCATCATCGGCGGACAGCCCGCGCGCTTCGCGCCGCTGATCGGGCTCTACCGCGAGGCCCTGCGCCGCTTCGGCAATGACCCAGACACGCCGGTGAGCATCAACTCCCACGGCTTCATCGCTCCGACCAGCCAGGAGGCAGCCGACGCGTCGTGGCCGTCCACCGAGCTGATGATGAACCGCATCGGCCGCGAGCGCGGGTGGCCCCCGATGTCCCGGCGCGACTTCGACGCCCAGCGCAACATCCACGGGGCGCTCGTCACCGGGAGCCCGCAGGAGGTCATCGAGAAGATCCTCCACCAGCACGAGATCTTCCGGCACGACCGCTTCCTGCTGCAGCTGAGCGTCGGCACCATGCCCCATGCCCAGGTCATGCGCGCCATCGAGCTGTTCGGCACCGAGGTCGCGCCCGTTGTGCGCGACGAGGTCGCACGCCGCACGGCGGCCTAATCCAGGCAGCCTCGACTGCCCAGCGCCGCGATCCATGATCACCCACGGGCGAAGCCGCGGCGCGTTTCGTAGCCATGGCGCGGCGCTGGCCCACATGCCCCTCCTCCCCGGCCCTGTCACACCCCTCCGCTACCCTGAACTTCCGCAGAGGGGGGATGCCAGACTTGACGGACACCGCAGGCCAGCAGTCGGCGCGACCGCCCGAAGACGACCATCTGCCGGTCGGCCGGGTGATCGGCACCGAGCCCTCGACGCCGCTGGAGTTCTGGGTCGCGGTCGCACCGGGCCGCTACCTCCAGCTCGACGACGTCGTCGCCGTGCAGCGCCGTCTGCCGGATGGCCGGACCGTCAACATCTACGGCGTGGTGACGCAGCTGCGCGCCCGCCACGACGGGGCGCGCTTCGACTCGGACGTCTTCCTGGTCGGCGACGGGCTGCTGCCGGCCGAGGTAAGCGAGTCGGCACAGGTGCTGGCCACGCGCTTTGATCCCGAGATCTACGTGCCCCCCACCCCGGGTCAGCCCGCGCTGCGCGCTCAGGGGGTCCAGCGCGAGGTCGCCCTGTTCTTCGACGGCATGTCCCGCCGGCTGCCGATCGGTCTGTCCCGCGACGGCCAGCCGGTGCTCGCCAACTTCGAGTTCATCGACGGCACCCGCGGCGCGCACGTCAACATCTCCGGCGTGTCCGGCGTGGCGACCAAGACCAGCTACGCGACCTTCCTGCTGCACTCGATCTTCTCGAGCGGGGTCCTGCCCAGCGCGACGACCAGCAAGGCCGTCATCTTCAACGTCAAGGGCGAGGACCTGCTCTGGCTCGACTACCCCAACGCCGCCCTGCCACCGACCGAGGAGCTGCGCTACCGCCAGGTCGGCCTCGAGCCCAGCGCCTTCCGCTCGGTGTCGTTCTGGGCGCCGCCGCGGTCGAAGGACACGACCGCGCCGCAGGTGGGGTCGCGCAGCGACGGCAAGGTCCGCCCGTTCATGTACACCCTGGCCGCGTTCTGCGCCGAGGAGCTGCTGCCGTTCCTGTTCGCCGACGCCGGGGATGAGCGCCAGCAGTACACGACCACCGTCGCCAACGTCACCGCGCAGCTGAAGCGCTCGGCGCGCGCGATCACGGACGCCGGAGACGTGCGCATCGGGGCGCGGACCTGCCGCACCTTCTCGCAGCTCGTGTCCGTCATCGAGGACCACGTCCTGGACGAGGAGGACGACTCCTGGCGCGGCCGCGCCATCGGCATCGGGACGGCGCAGGCGTTCGTGCGGCGACTGGGCTCGGCGGTGCGCTACCTCGAGCCGCTGATCCGCGGCGACGTCCCCGCCGGCGACGGCTATCGCATCCGCACCGACAGCCAGGTGACGGTCGTCGACATCCACAACCTCAACGACCGGGCCCAGCGCTTCGTCGTCGGCGTGATGCTGCGCAAGCTGCTCGAGACGAAGGAGCAGCAGGGCACGCGCGAGCCGCTCACCTTCGTCGTCCTCGACGAGCTCAACAAGTACGCGCCGCGCGAGGGCACCTCCCCGATCAAGGAGATCCTGCTCGACATCGCAGAGCGCGGGCGCTCGCTGGGGATGATCCTGCTCGGCGCGCAGCAGACGGCCTCCGAGGTGTCCCGCCGGGTCATCGCAAACTCGGCGATCCGCGTCGTCGGACGGCTCGACACCGCCGAGGCCGCGCGCGCCGAGTACGCGTGGCTTCCGGCCGCCCAGCGCGACCGGGCAACCATCGTCAAGCCGGGGACCATGCTCGTCTCACAGCCGGAGATCCCGGTTCCGCTGGTCCTCGAGTTCCCCTTCCCCGCCTGGGCGACCCGTGCGGACGAGGCCGACCGCTCCCGTCCGCCCGAGGAGGCCAGGCCGATCCCCGAGGACCCTTTTGAGGACCTCGCACCGGTGGGCGACGACTTCGCTTCCGCCGCGCGCTCCGACGGCCTGCCGTTCTAGATGCGGATCCTGCACACCTCCGACTGGCACGTCGGCCGCACGATCCGCGGCCGCTCCCGGGACGCCGAGCACCGCGGCGTCCTCGCCGAGATGCTCGACCTGGTCGAGGAGGAGCGGATCGACCTCGTGCTGGTCGCCGGTGACCAGTTCGACTCCGCCGCACCTTCGGCGACGGCCGAGCGGCTGGTCTGGGGCGCCCTGGCCGGGTTCGTGGACCGCGGCGCCAAGGTCGTGCTGATCGCCGGCAACCACGACAACGCCGCTCGGCTCGATGCGCTGGCGCCCCTGCTTGGCCGCGGGGGCGACATCATCGCCGCCGCCCACGTCCGCCCGCCCGACCGCGGCGGCACCGTCCGCGTGCCCACCCGCTCCGGTGAGGCGCGCATCGCGCTGGTCCCCTTCCTGTCCCAGCGCGGCATCGTCAAGACCGCCGACCTGCTGGACGCCGACCGCGCCCAGCACGCCCAGGCCTACGCCGAGCGCGTCGCGGTGGTGCTCGACTCGCTGACCACCGGGTTCGGCGACGGGACCGCCGTGGACCTCGTCTGCGCGCACCTCACCGTCGTCGGGACCGGACGCGTCGACGGGCACCTCGGCGGCGGCGAGCGGCTCAGCCAGATCTTCGACTACGTCGTCCCGCCGCAACGCCTGCCAACGCGGGCGCAGTACGTCGCCCTTGGACACCTGCATCAGCCGCAGGACGTGCCGGGTGCCGCACCGGCGCGCTACAGCGGCTCGCCGCTGCACCTCGACTTCGGCGAGGTGGCCAGCCAGCGCGGCGCCAGCATCGTCGACGTAGAACCGGGCCTGCCGCCGCAGATCCGCCATGTGCCGCTGCGCTCGGGCTACCAGCTGCTGACGCTGCGCGGCACCGTCGACCAGCTCGAGGCGCAGGCAGCCGAGCTCGGCGATCGGGTCCATGTGCGCGCCGTGGTCGACGAGCCGCCGCGGCCGGGGCTGGCCGAGGCCGTGCGCGCGGTGGTCCCCCAGGCCGTAGACGTCCGGCTGGCCGACAGCGCTGACCCCGGCAGCGGCGACGAGCTCGATACGGCCGAGGCCGCCTCCAGCGACCCGACCGAGCTGTTCGCGGACTACCTGACCGCGCGTGGCATCGAGGACCGGCGCCTCGGCGCGCTCTTCGCCGAGCTGCTCGAGGAGTGGCAGGAGGCACACCGCGACCCCGCCGAGGCGGCTGGCTGATGCGACCGACCGCGCTCGTTCTGGAGAACTTCGGGTCCTTCCGCGGCCGCCACCAGCTGGACCTCGAGGGCGTCGACCTGTTCGTGCTGTCCGGCCCGACCGGCGCCGGCAAGTCGACGGTCATCGACGCGATGACCATGGCCCTGTACGGGTCGGTCGCGCGCTACGGCGACGAGCGGCTGGTCGAGCCGGCGATCAACAAGCTCGCGACCCAGGCCATCGTCTCTCTCACGTTCGATGCCGCTGACCGGCGCTACATCGCCACGCGCGTCCTCAGGCGCACCCCGTCTGGCGGCGCCACCGCCGCCGAATGCCGCCTGGAGCGTGTCCGGCCGGACGGCGGAACCGACACGCTCGCGTCCGGCGCTCGCGAGATGCGCGTAGTCGTCACCCAGATCCTCGGGCTCAACTTCGACGAGTTCTGCAAGACCGTCGTTCTGCCCCAGGGCGCCTTCGCGCAGTTCCTGCACGGCAGCCGAACCGACCGCAACGACATGCTGGTGCGGCTCCTCGGCCTGGAGGTCTACGCAGAGCTGGGGCGCCTCGCCCGCTCACGCGCCACCCGGCTGGTCGACCGCATCTTTGCCATCGACGCGGAGCTCGCCCCGATCGCGGCCATCGACGATGGCGTGGTGCGGCAGGCTGAGCAGCGTGCCGCCGCCCTGGACGACCTGCGAAGACAGCTCGTCGAGCGATCGCTGCCCGACCTCGAGGCGCAGCGGGACCGCACCTCCGACCTCCGGCGTCGCCACGCGACGTTGAGCGAGCAGCTCGAGGCGCTCGCCGTCGTCCGGAGCCCCGCCGGAGTGGAGGAGCTGGCAGAGCGGCTCCGCGCCGTCGAGACCGAGGTCGCCGCGGCCGACCGGGCGCTCAACCAGGCCGAGGAGGCCGTCGGGAGCGCCCGCGCCTCCGCCGCCAAGGTTGGCGAGGCAGCCCCGCTGCGCGAGCTCCTGGCGCTCGATCACGCGCATGCACAGCGGCAGGCCGCCCTCGACGAGGCCACCCGCACGGCCGAAGCCGCCGAACGGGACGCAGCCGCCGCCGAGCAGCGCGCCGCCGAGGCAGAGGCCGCCGCCGCCGAGCTTGCCGAGGCCGCGCGCCAGCTCGAGCGCCAGCACGCGGCCCATGCGCTCGCGGTCGACCTCGCACCCGGGGATCCCTGCCCGGTCTGCGGCACCGAGCTCGACACCCAGCCGTCGATCCCGGAGCCGGCCGGGCTCGCCGACGCTCTCACCCGCGCCGAGGACGCTCGCGCCGACGCCAAGCTCTACCGCGGCCGCGCCACCAGAGCCGCCACCGCCGCAGCCGAGGCGCGCGCTCTGAGAGACAGCCAGGAGGCGCGTCTCATCGAGGCCCGCGAGCGACGCGACGTCGCGGCCAAGACCTGCGCGATCGAGCTCATCGACGGCGTGCTCGACCGCGCGGAGGTCGACCAGCGGATCGCCGCCGCCGAGGCCGCGGCAGCCGCCGTCAGAGAAGCCGAGGAGCAGCTGAGCGGCGCACGAGCGGAGGCCAAGGCCGCCCGCGCGGCCCTGGAGGATCTCGCCGAGGATCGGCGCGCGGCCTGGACCTCGTTCGACCGCGTCCGCGACCGCGTCGCGGCGCTCGGCGCACCGCCGGTCGCGCGTGAGGACCTCGCCGCCGCCTGGGAGGAGCTGGTCGCCTGGGCCGCCGAGCGCGCCGCCGACCTGCACACGGAGCTGACCTCCGCAGCCGAGGACCTCGAGCGGGCGCAGTCCGCCTACTCCGAGGCCCTGAACGGCATACGCGCCCAGGTGCGCGCCGCCGGAGTGGGGCTGGACGACGACGCCTCGCCGCAGCAGGTGCTCGACACCTGCTCGACCGCCGCCACCACCGCCAGGAGCCAGGCCGAGGCCCTGGCCCGCGACCGCGACCGCGCAGCGGCGCTGCGCGTCGAGCGCGAGGCACGCGAGGAGCAGCGCCAGGTCGCCGAGATGCTCGCCGACCTGCTGCGACGCGACCGCTTCGAGCAGTGGCTGCTCAACCGCCTGTCCGCACGGCTGGTCGCGGGGGCCTCGGGCATCCTGCACGAGCTCAGCCGCGGCGCCTTCGCGCTCGCCCTGGACAGCAGCGGCGCCTTCGAGGTCATCGACCACCTGAACGCCGACGAGCGCCGCTCGGCCAAGACCCTGTCCGGCGGCGAGACGTTCCTCGCATCCCTCGCGCTGGCCCTCGCCCTGGCCGAGCACGTCGCCGCCCTCAACCGCCAGTCCGGCGCCCGTCTCGAGTCGCTGTTCCTCGACGAGGGCTTCGGGACCCTCGACCCCGACATGCTCGACGTCGTGGCGACCGCCATAGAGGAGCTGTCCGGCCGCCGCCTGGTCGGCGTCATCACCCACGTCCGCGAGCTCGCGGCCCGCCTCCCGCACCGCATCGACGTCTTCCGAGGCCCCGACGGCTCGCAGATCCGCGTCGCAGCGCCCGAGGAGGCCGCGCCGTGAACGTCGACCGCATCGTCGTCGAGACCTGGGAGCCGTCGTTCGGAGCGGCCTACGAGGTCGAGGACGCCTTCGCTCAGCCGTCGGTCGACCTGGACGTCGAGACCCCGGCCGCGCGCTGGGCTCCCGTCGACCCGCCCGCCGACGCCGAGGTGGACGAGGTCGTGTTCATCGACGGCGTCCAGCGCGTCGATGCGCGGGTCACGCTGATCGACGGCTCCACGCCGGTGGCGGGGATGGCCGGCTCCTTCGCGGCCGGGTCCGTTCGGTGCACCCGGCGCGGCGCGGCGGTGGAGCAGGTCCTGGTGCGACGGGGGCTGTTCTCGCGCGCCTCAGACGTCGCGCTGGACTGCTCGGAGCGGGTCCGCTACGCGCCCTATGGCGCAACGGACACCAACCCCGAGGCGCTGGTCGCGGCGATGAACGAGCAGATGCGCGGACTCGAGAAGCTCATCGCCACCGAGGTCACCGCCGACCTCGTCGTCATCGATGGCCCCCTTTCGGGCGCTCGTCCCGTCCCCTCGGCGGTCGGGCTGGTCAAGAGCCATCGCCGCCCCTACCTGGATGGGGCGCAGCTCGACGTGGTGGCGGCGCTGCGCCCGGGGCAGCGCACGCCGCTGTTCCTCACCCGCACGAGCTACTCGCGCTTCACCTGGTATCAGCGCCTGCCCGGATCCGTGGAGCACGCCTGGTCCGGGATCGTCCGCTGCGAGGCCTCCGGCGACCTGGCCCTGTCGGCCGTCAAGGAGCTGGCCGCCCGCGCCAGCGCCACGCTGCCGCGCTTCGCCTCCACGCCGCACCGTGATGCGCGTGCGCCGCAGAACCTGACGCCGATCGGCGCCCTCGAGCGGCACCTGCGCCACCGGCTCGGTGATCCCGCCGTCCTCGAGCGGCTCCTGCGCCGTACCTGCGCCGTGTGGAGCCCCTCCGCGGCCGGTGCTCCAGGGGTCGCTTGACGCAAACCCGGCGTAAGGTCGTAGGGAGACGGTTGCAGAGGAGGCCTCATGTCTGACACGACCGCGACCAAGGGCCCATCCGACGAGGCGGTCCGCGACGCGACCGGCCGCGACTACGGCGAGTGGTTCGCGCTGCTCGACCAGGTCGGCGCGGTCGACCTCGACCACAAGGCGCTCGTCGCCGCGATCGCTGAGCATGCGCCCGACGTCTCCGGCTGGTGGCACCAGACCGTCGCCGTCGAGTACGAGCGCGCCCGCGGCAAGCGCGTCCTCGGCCAGACCGCCGACGGGCTGTTCCAGCTCGGTGTCACGCGCACCTTCGACGTCGCTCCGGAGCAGCTGTGGGAGCTGATCGTGTCCCGGCCGCAGCTGTGGCTCGGCGAGGGCGCAGAGGTCGCCTTCGAGGTCGGCGAGCGCTACAAGCTCGAGGGCGCCGACGCCGCCAGCGGCGAGATCCGCGTGGTCAAGCCCGGCGACCGCCTGCGCATGACCTGGCAGCCCCAGGGCTGGCCGGCCCCGGCGACTCTCCAGCTGGCGATGACCGCGCGCGGGCCTGGCAAGACCTCGCTGACGGCGCACCTCGAGAAGCTGCCCGACGCCGAGGCGCGGGAGGCTCTGCGCGAGCGCTGGCGGGCGGTCATGGACCGCCTGGCGGCCGCGCTGCCCTGACCCCCCTCCAAACGCTCGATTCCAAACGCTCGATGTTGTTTTCGGCGGACATGTCCGCCGAAAACAACACCCAACCTGACGG
>CAZVUW010000076.1:0-16122 GCA_964629825.1 uncultured Actinomycetota bacterium | reverse complement strand
TTCGAGCCGTCCAGGGTGTAGTACACGTCCGCGGGCTCGGACAGATCGAAGGTCACCTCGACCGGGCCGTTGTACGTGCCGGCGCCGGGGTTGGCGTTCGCCTGCGGGTTCTGGTTGTCACGCTCGAACATGCGCGCGACCTCGATCATCCCGATCAGGCCGTCGGCGAACTCCATGGCCTGCTCGTAGCCCTCCTCGAACGGCGGGTTGAAGCCGTTGCCGATGGTGGTCCAGCCGGTGTTGGCTGCGTTGCGCCGGGAGGCGCCCACCTCGAACGACCAGGCGAAGATGCCGTAGTTGTAGAACAGCTCGTCACCGGAGTTGCCCGCCGCCGAGTACAGCACGTCGGAGATCGGACCGACGCGGCTGTCCCAGATGTTGGTCCCGCGGTGCTCCTTGATCCGGTTCAGGATGTGCTCGCTGGCCTCGTAGAAGGCCATCTCGGTGCCCATCGACGGACGCGGCAGGGTCTGGCGGCCCTGGCTGATGTAGGCACCCGGCGCCCACATGAAGTAGCCGCCGTGGCTGTGGACGTTCATCGAGAACTTGATGTTGTCGAACGTCTCGACAACCCACTTGGTGTTCGCGGCCTCCGGCTCGCTGAGCGGGAACGGCCCGGCGAAGGTGTCGGAGGTGCAGGAGTTCGACGCACCCGAGTAGCCCTGGTGGACGTTGCCGACCGTGAAGTTGCGGTTGAGGTCGACACCCCAGCTGTTGCGGGCGTTCAGGTCGTAGTTCCCGGTGGTCGGGCAGTAGTTCACCAGGTTGCGACGCTGCGAGGTGAAGTCGTACATCGAGTAGTGCGCCCCATCGGCGTTGACGACCGGGATCAGGAAGATGTCCAGGTCGTTGACCAGGCGGCGGGTGGCGATGTCCTTCTTGTAGTTGTTGAGCAGCCGCTCGGCCGTCTCGATCGCCACCAGCGGCGTTGCCCACTCGCGGGCGTGCTCCTGCGCGTAGGCGAACACGCCGGTCTTGGAGCCGTCGCGGTCACGGCCGATGCGCAGCATCTTGACGGTGAACGGCTCACGCGACACGTGGTCGGGAGCGTTCAGGAAGTCGCTGAGCCGCACCACGTTGGTCGGCAGCACCGCCGAGTTGCCGACGTTGCCGCGGTAGGTGTAGGCCTGCACCAGGGCGCTGGCCGCCGGGGAGGCGTTGATCGCAGCAACCACCTGGGCAGCGGTGCTGACGGCGGCGCCGGAGCCGTTGGTGCCCAGGCTGACGGTGATCGCGTTGCCGTTGACGGTGACGCTCAGCGGCGAGTCCGGGGTGCCGGGGTTGACGGCCTGGATGGTGATGTCGTTGCCACCCTCGTGGCCCCACGCGTGGGAGGTCACGCCGACGCGGTTGGCGTTGGAGACGCCGGTGGTGCCCGGGACGATGCTGCCGATGACACCGCTGGTCTCGCGCAGCTGGTCGCCGATGTCCATGGCGATCATCACGGTCGGGATGTTGGTGCCCGGAAGAGCCGTGCCACCCGGAGCGGTGGGAGCGCCGGCGACGTTGTTGACGATCACGACTGCGATGGCGCCGGCGTTCTGTGCGTGAAGCGTCTTCTCGGCGAACGTGCAGTTGCCACGGCGGACCAGGGCGATCGCGCCGGCTGGGAAGCCGACCAGTGGGTTGCAGCCCTCCTCCGGAGGAGCCTCCGGCCAGTCACCGGTCGGCCCCGCGGTGACCGCCGCGAAGGGCGCCGACGGCGTACCCGCGGCGGGGATGGCCGGGCCGTAGGAGGCGGCGGCGTAGGCGTAGCTGCCGGCGACCGTGCCCGGAGCGGTGATCTGAACCGCGGCCGTCCGGCCCTCGAGCAGCGCCATCGCCTTGCGGCGGTAGCCGTTGGTCTTGTTCGGCAGCTCGATGATCTCGGTCAGGCTCGGGTGCAGCTCGTGCAGCCGCTCGATGCGCTCGGTGACCTCGGTGGCGTCGAGGTACTTGTCGATGAAGCTCTTCTGGTAGTCCGCGATCCGGTCCGGACCGACACCGGGACCGGTCGGCAGCTCGCCGTCGAGGTACTCGACGACGGGGACCGTGATGGACCCGCCCGCGCTGCTCGTCGCGGTCATGGTCGTCGGCGGGGTGGTGCCCTGCATCAGCACCGGGCTGTTGGTGCGGTGGAACATGTACTGGCCGGCGTCGACGAAGCGGGACAGGTTGATCGTCTGGCCGGTGTTGAACTGGACCGAGATGCTCGTGCTGGAGAGCGCGCCGGCGTCGGACCACACCTCGACCTCGAGGAAGTAGCCCTGCTGCTCGTCGCGGTACCAGTGGGCGCGCTGCACGCGCAGCTCGTCGCCGTCCTCGGCGGCGGCCTCGACCTCCTCGAGGAGGGCGGTCATCTCCCGGTACTCCTCTTGGAGCTCCTCGAAGTCGGCCTGGGTGGCCAGGGCCTCGCCGACCTCGACGCCCATGTCCCGGAGCTCCTCCTGCTCCGAGCGGGTCAGGACCGCCTCGACGTGCACGCCCTCCTCGGTCTCGGCGACCTCCTCAAGGAGGTCGTAGCCCAGCGAGGCGAGGTTGCTCAGGGCCTCGCGGCTGTCCACCGTGAGGGGAACGATCTCCGGGTACTCGAAGCCGTCATCGCCGTCGTCGGCGCTGGGCCCCTGGGCCGTCGCCACAGGCGCCAACGCCAGGAGCGCCGGCAGCAGTGCGAGGCTCATCAACCTCGCAAAGGATGTGTTGAACCGCTGTCTCATGCTGTCCGCCCTTCTGTTTGGCGTGATCCCGAACCCGCGCTCGCCACACCCTTTGCCGGTCGGGTCAACTCCGTGCTGAACGTGCAGAACGGCCCCGCTCCCGCGCAGGCCGAGGCATGGCGAGCAGAGACCGACGTCTGCCGGGGGGAGCCCGCCACGGCACTTCCTAACACCGATGGGATCCGGCCATCGGAGCCTGCAAGCACGATCTGGACGCTTTCGGTACCCCGGGTCGTCAAACGCGCCGTTCGTCCAGCCCGAGGCGAGATCCGTTGCGATCTGCCTGTCCGAGGTCGGCCCCCGCCGTGCCACCCATGCACCCCTTGCGGGTAGGAGCGCGCCGGAAGGTGGTGAGCGCTAGGTGGTCAGCGCCGCCGGCACCAGCGCGACCTCATCCGCGGCGGGGGTGCGCGTCACGGCGAGCCCGGCGCCGCGACAGGCCGCGGCGAACCAGCGCGCGTCCCGCACCGCGCAGGCCCTCGGGTCGTTGTTGAAGAACACGAACACGTCTCCGCCGTCGGCGAAGGCGGATGCGATCGTCCGCGCCCGCGCCCGCAGCGCGGTGCGCCCGTAGCAGGGCCAGACGCCCGCGCCCTCATGGAAGCGGACATAACCCCAGTCAGCGGTGCGCCAGGTCGGGTTGATCCAGCGCGAGCCGCGGTCGGCCCAGACCAGCGCGGCCTCGTGGCGCTCCAGCAGACGCCGGGTCGCCGAGGTGAACCAGGAGTCGTGCCGCAGCTCCACCGCCACGCGGGCGCGGTCACCGATCAGCTCGAGGACCCGCTCCAGCCGGACCAGGTCGAGGCGCAGGTTCGGCGGGAGCTGTAGCAGCCAAGGTCCGGCCTTGACCCCGAGCCCGCCCGCGGCCGCGGCGAAGCGCTCGACGGGCTCCTCGGGCTCGGTCAGCCGCTTCATGTGCGTCAGGTAGCGGCTCACCTTCGGGCAGAGGATGAAGTCATCCGGCGTGCTCGCCGCCCACGCAGCGAAGCGCTCGCGGTCGGGAAGGCGGTAGAAGCTCGCGTTGATCTCGACCGCGGCGAAGCGGCGCGCGTAGTGGTCGAGCCAGGCCTTCGGGGGCAGCCGGGGCGGGTAGAAGGCACCGCGCCAGTCCCGGTACTGCCATCCGGAGGTGCCGACCAGGACCGTCATCTGCCCAGCCTTTCCCGCCATCGGCGGCGGGGACACGGCGCGCGTGCGACGCTACGGGCCTGCGGAAGCGCCTGACGACGGCCCGTCGCCGTGGCCCCGCATCCGCCGAGCGCTCGTGGAGGTGGCGATGGATCAGCCGCGACCCACGGAGGAGGAGGTCGCGCGCGACCGCTACCGGGAGCTGCTCGAGGAGCTGCGAACGGTCCAGCCGGGAGTTCAGGTCCTGTTCGCATTCCTGCTCACCGCGCCGTTCAGCTCCCGCTTCGAGCAGCTCGACGACCTGGGGCGTGCCGGCTACATGACCGCTCTCGTGCTGGCAGGGCTGGCGGTGACGACCTTCCTGGCGCCGACGTCCTTCCACCGGGTGGCTCCCCGCGATGACCGCCACCACCGCATCCGCGTCGCCGTGCGGCTGGCCGTGGCGGGGATGATGGCCGTCCTGCTGTCGATGACCGCGGCCCTGTTCGTCGTCGCGCGCTTCATCTTCGGCACGACCGAGGGGCTCCTGGTGGCCGGCGTCGTGCTGGTGGCGGGGGCGCTGCTCTGGTATCTCCTGCCCCTGCGCCGCCGGCTCAGCCAGTAGATCCAACGCCGGTTGGGAATGGATGGTCCGAGTCCGCTAACCTGCTGCGGCTGGATCCTGGAGGCAGATGCACGCGACGGGAACGCTGCGGGCCGTCATCGTCGACGACGACGCTGACGTGCGTTTCCTCCTGCGCAGATTGCTGGAGGGATCCGGCAGCGTCGAGGTGGTCGGAGAGGCCCCGGACGGGCTCCAGGCCGCCTCGGTCGCACGGGCTGCGCGGCCCGACATGGTTCTGATGGACCTCAACATGCCGGGTGTGGACGGGCTCAGCGCGCTGCCCCTGGTGCGCTCGGCCTGCTCCCCCGCTCCCGCGATCATCGTGATCTCGGCTCGCCCGTCCCAGGCGGCCCTGGATGCGGTCGCAGCCGGCCAGGCGGCGGGCTTCCTGGAGAAGGCCAACGGCTTCGGCCAGCTCGTGCGGGACGCCATCGACATCGCGAGCCGTGCTGTCCGCTGGCCGGAGTCGGACGACCTCGCCCGCTGGCATCTCCCGGCCGAGCTGACCAGCGGGGCGATCGCCCGGCGCCGGCTGCGCCGGCTGCTGGAGGAGTGGTCGATGGCCTCCGTCGTCGACGACGCCCAGCTCCTCACCACCGAGCTGGTGAACAACGCCGTCCTGCACGCCTCCTCGGATGTCGTGCTCACAGTGCACCGGCGCCGGCGTGGAGTGCACATCGAGGTGTCCGACCACGGCGGCGGCACGCTGCGGCGCGCGGACCCCACCCCGACCGACACCGACGGGCGCGGACTGCTGCTGGTCGAGCAGCTCTCGACCGACTGGGGCACCGCAGTCCACGGCGAGGTCAAGACGGTGTGGTTCGAGCTGGTCAGCGATGAGCACGAGCACGCCTGACCTGGAGCGCGAAGCGGTCGAGCTCCTGCGCGAGCTGGTGTCAATCGACTCCGTCAACCCGTCCCTGTCACAGGGCGGTGCGGGAGAGGGCGTCATAGCGGCCTTTGTGGAGCGCTGGGCTCGCACCGCCGGCCTGCAGGCCGAGGTGATCGAGGGCACGCCGGGCCGGCCCAGCGTCATCGTGCGCAGCGGCGACCCCGGCAGCGGTCCCACGCTCCTGCTGTGCGGCCACCTCGACACGGTCGGGCTCGGCGGGATGGACGCGCCCCTCACTCCGCGGATCGAGGGCGACCGCCTGTATGGGCGCGGCGCATACGACATGAAGGGCGGCCTGGCGGCGGCCCTGGTCGCCTGCCGGGCGGCGGCTGGCGACGGCCTGCCCGGCAGCGTGGTGGTTGCCGCCGTCGCCGACGAGGAGCACTCGAGCATCGGCGTCCGGGAGGTCCTGACCCAGGTCGGAGCCGACGCCGCCATCGTCAACGAGCCCACGGAGCTGGCCGTGGCGACGGCGCACAAGGGCTTCGTGTGGTCGCGCATCGATGTTCGTGGCCGCGCCGCCCACGGCTCACGGCCGCACCTCGGGGTGGACGCCATCTTCAAGGCCGGCCCGGTGCTGGTCGGTCTGGAGGAGCTCGACCGCCGTCTGCGCGGGCGCGAGCACCCGCTGCTGGGCAGCGGGAGCCTGCACGGGTCGCTGATCAGCGGCGGACGCGAGGAGTCGACCATCCCCGATCACTGCTCGCTGACCGTCGAGCGCCGCACCATCCCGGGCGAGACCCTCGCCGACGTCGAGCGCGACCTCGAGGAGGTCCTGGCGGGCTGCCGTGCCGCGGACCCCGAGCTGGACGTGAGTGCGACCACCCTGCTGGCGCGGGAGCCGCTGGACACCCCCCACGACGAGCGCATCGTGACCGTGCTGGCGGAGGCCGCGAGCGCCGCGCTGGGGCGGCCGGCGCGGCTCCAGGGGGTCAGCTACTGGGCCGACTCGGCCTTCATCGCAGCGGCCGGCATCCCCACGGTTCTGTTCGGGCCCGACGGCGAGGGCGCGCACGCCGACGTCGAGTGGGTGAGCCTGACGGGCACCGGTGCCTGCGCGCGGGTTCTGGTCGAGGCCGCCCGTCGCTTCCGGACGTGAGCGGGGGGCTCCGACCCGTCGCGGTCAACGGCGCGCGGCGCCCCGAGCGGGTGCCCCGGCCCCCGGGCGATGAGGTGGCGCAGCTGCACCGCTCATTGCCCGGATACCGGCACAGCCCGCTGCGGAGCCTGGATGGCGTCGCCGCGGAGCTGGGGCTCGGCGCCGTCCTGCTGAAGGATGAGTCGGAGCGCTTCGGGCTGCCGGCCTTCAAGATCCTTGGGGCGTCATGGGCGGTCGAGCGGCTGCTCGCCGGCCGGCCGGCCGGGGCGACCAGCCCGCCGGTCCTGGTGGCCGCCAGCGCCGGCAACCATGGTCGTGCCGTGGCCCGTGCCGCCGCTCAGCGCGGCCTCGGCTGCCGGATCTACCTGCCGGCGGTGACCAGCCGCACGCGCGCGGACCTGATCGCCCAGGAGGGAGCGCAGGTGGTCAGGGTGGACGGCGCGTACGAGGACGCGGTCGAGTCCGCCGAGCGAGATGCAACGGCCACCGGCGCGCTGCTGGTGGCTGACACCTCGGCGCGTGCGACCGACCCCGATCCCTCGCCCGGCTGGGTGGTCGAGGGCTACTCGACCCTGTTCCGCGAGGCCGCCGAGCAGGCCGGGTGCCCACCGATCCTGCCGCAGGTCTCACGGGACGGCCGCTCATTCGACGTCGTTCTGGTCCCCGCCGGGGTCGGCAGCCTGACGGCGGCCGCAGTGCGCTGGGCCGTGCACGAGCAGGGCGACGTCCCGGTGGTCGCGGTCGAGCCGACCGGGGCGGCCTGCGTGACCGTCTCCCTGGCGGCGGGCCGGCCGTCCGAGGTGACGCGCACTGGTACGACCATGGCGGGCCTCGACTGCGCGATCCCGTCGGCGGCGGCGTGGCCCACGCTGCGCCATGGCCTCGCGGGCGCGATCGCCGTGACCGACGAGGAGGCGCACGCGGCCATGCGCGAGCTCGCCGACCTCGGCCTTGAGATCGGCGACTGCGGCGCCGCGACGCTCGCGGCGCTGCGTGTGCTCATGACCGCGGACGGGTGCGCGCCGCTGCGCGCGGCCCTCGGGCTGAGCGCGGGAGCGCGCATCCTGTGCATCGCCACCGAGGGCGCGTCCGACCCCGACGCCTACCGGGCGATCGTCTCGCCCGGCTCGGCACCGTGACCGCTGCCTAGCGCAGCGGGTCGAACGGGGTCAGCTCGGGCGGCGTCCGGCCGGTGCAGACCGTCTGGGCCACCAGGCGACCGGTGATCGGCCCCAGGACCACGCCCCACATGCCGTGCCCGCCGGCGACCAGGACGCGTGGCGACTGGGTGCGGCCGATCAGCGGCATGCCGTCGGGTGTCAGCGGGCGCGAGCCCACCCACACGTCGCGGCGGTCGTCCAGGTCGGTGCCGCGCAGCAGAGGCCGCGCGGCCTCGACGATGGCCTTGATCCGCCGCGGATCGATGGGCGCGTCGGGTCGGCGCATCTCCATCATTCCGGCCACGCGCAGGCCATTGCCGAGCGGTGTGAGGGCCACGCGCTGCGTCGGGAAGTAGATGGGGCCCTGCGGCGGCTGCTCCGTGCTGACCTCGAAGCTGTAGCCCCGACCCGCCTGCACCGGCATGCGCACGCCGAAGCGCCGCACCAGGGCGGGCATGTGCGCGCCGGTCGCGACCACGACGGCGTCGAAGCGCTCGATCTGGCCCCCGCTGAGGGTGAGGGCGACGCCGGTCCCCTGGTCGTCGATGCCGGTGACGCCGACGCCCTCGCGGATCTCCGCACCCTCCTTGCGGACGGCGTCGGCCAGCGCCTCCATGAATGCGGGCGGGTCGATGTAGCGCTGGCGGTGGAAGCGGACCGCCGCGCCGACGCCATCGGACAGCAGCGGCTCCAGCTCCCTCGCCTCGGCGCCGGTGAGCAGGTCGAAGTCCACCTCCTGCCCGGCGACCTGCATGCGGTTGATCTCATCGACCAGCCCCTGGCGGTCGCTCGCGGTGCGGAAGCACGCCAGCAGCGGAGAGTCGACCATCGGCAGGCGCACGCCGGCGTCCACCAGCTCGTCGAAGGCGTCCAGTGCCGCGCGGTTGAGAGGCAGGTAGGCGCGGACGGCCAGCCCCCAGCGCCGATAGGTGCTGGCACGGACGAAGCCGAACATAAAGCGCAGCAGCTGCCAGTCCGCGGCCGGTGGCACGTAGATCGGCGAAGACGGGTTGAAGACGGCGCGCAGGCCGTAGGCGAGGACCGGCGGCTCGGGCAGCGGCGTGGCCAGGCTCGGGGTCAGCCAGCCGGCGTTGCCCCAGGAGGACCCGGCGGCCACGTGGCGCTGCTCGAGGACGGTCACCTCCGCACCCTGTCGGCGCAGGTGCCAGGCCGTCGACAAGCCGACGATGCCGGCTCCGACGACCGCGACGTTCTGTGGCTGGGGAAGGCGGGCGGCTGGTATCTGGCTCATGAGCCTATGTTGCCGCAACCAGCGCGGCCGACCGCTCGCGCACCTCCACCATGCCGTCGCGGACCCGGGTCTCGAACGTCGGCTGGCTGGCCGCTGCCGGTCCGGCCAGGGTCTGGCCGTCGCTCAGCCGGAAGCGGCTGCCATGGCAGGGGCAGGTGACGGCGCCGTCGGACACCGCGCCCTCGAACAGGCTGCAGCCGGCGTGGTTGCAGGTGTCCGCGAGCGCGGCGATGCCGTCCCCCTGGCTCACCAGCAGCACGGTGGTCCCCCCGACCTCGACCACTGCTCGGCCGTTGCGCTGCAGCTGCTCGTACGGCAGGGTCGCGGTCCAGTCGTCCGGCGCGTCCTCGAAGGCGGTCCGCTCGACCCCGGCGCCGAGCACGAACGCCATGTGTCCGCCGATGTAGGCGCCCGCCCCGCTCGCCGCCAGAGCACCCAGCGACAGGACCGCACCCCGGCCGTGCCGCCCGCGGCGTCGCGCTCTCCAGGAGGCGAGCTGCAGGACGAGGCCGACCTGGTTGGCCACGGCGTGGACCACACCGGCTCGGCGCACCTTCTTGCCGTAGTCCAGCCAGTCGTGAGCGCCGGTGAGGGCGGTCGGCAGGGCCGAGGCAACCCCGATGCCGACCAGACGGCGGGCGGCCGGCCGCGCTCCGGGTCCCCCCAGCAGGTCGACCAGGCTCGCCGACATCCAGGTGCCGATGACCGCATCGGTGAGCATCGGATGCGCCCTGTGCCCGAGCGGCGCCCCGCTCAGCACTCGGCTGACGGCCGGCCGGCGGAGCACCGGACGCAACGCCGCGGCGACGGGCTCCGCGACCCGATCGAGGGCCCGAGAGCGTTCGATGGCGTCGAGCAGGCGGTCCAGCACGGCGGGCTCCTTTCGGTGGGAGTGGAGACCTTCTGCCCACTCGGACGGGCTTCACGCCCGACCGATGGCCTCCTCGGACGTCGGGTGCCGCTCGATGCCGGCCGCCGCGTAGATCTCGGCCTCCTCGAGGGTCTCCTTGTCCAGCAGCCGCTCGACGATCCGGTCGAGGCGGTCGCGGTTCTCCCTCAGGATCTCTAGCGCCTCGCGATAGCAGTCCTCGAGCACCCGGCGGACCTCGTCGCCGACGGCGTTCAGGAGGCTCTCGGAGACGCCGAGCATGCGGGGGTCACCCTCAGGCGGCAGGACGCTCACCGGCCCGACCCGCTCGGACATCCCCCAGCGGCCCACCATGGCGCGGGCGATCTCGGTTGCCTTCTCGAGGTCGTTCTCGGCTCCGGTGGTGACGACGCCCAGGACCAGCTCCTCGGCGGCCATACCCCCGAGCGCGCCGATGATCCGCCCGCGCAGGTAGTCGCGGTCGTAGCCGTAGCGGTCCTGTTCCGGGGTGGAGAGGGTGACGCCCAGCGCCCGGCCGCGCGGGATGATGGACACCTTGCGCACCGGGTCCGCGCCGGGCAGGAGCATGCCGAGCAGCGCGTGACCCGCCTCGTGGTAGGCGGTCCGGCGACGCTCCTCTGCCGGCATGACCACGCTGCGGGCGGTGCCGAGCTGCACCTTCTCGAGCGCGTCCATGAAGTCGGACTGGGTCACCTGGTCGCGCTCGCGCCGGGCGGCCAGCAGCGCCGCCTCGTTGCAGAGGTTCGCGAGCGCCGCCCCGGTCATGCCGGCCGTGACCCGCGCGAGCTGCTCGAGGTCGACGTCGGGGGCGAGGGGGATCTTGCGGGTGTGCACGCGCAGGATGTCTGCGCGGCCCTTCTGGTCGGGCGGGTGCACCACGATGTTGCGGTCGAAACGGCCCGGCCGCAGCAGCGCCGGGTCGAGGACGTCCGGCCGGTTGGTCGCCGCGATGACGACCACGCCCTCGCTGCCCGTGAAGCCGTCCATCTCGGTGAGGATCTGGTTGAGGGTCTGCTCCCGCTCGTCGTGCCCGCCGACGGAGTGGGCGCCGCCGCGAGCGCGCCCGATCGTGTCGATCTCGTCGATGAAGATGATGGACGGAGCGACCTTGCGCGCCTCGCTGAACAGCTCCCGCACCCGGCTGGCGCCCACGCCGACGATCATCTCGATGAACTCCGACGCGCTGGCCGAGAAGAACGGGACGTCCGCCTCGCCTGCGGTCGCCCGTGCCAGCAGCGTCTTGCCGGTTCCGGGCGGCCCCGTGAGCAGCACGCCCTTGGGAACCCTGGCACCGACCCGGCGATACTTCTCGGGGTTGCGGAGGAAGTCGACGATCTCGGAGATCTCCGCCTCGACCTCGTCGATCCCGGCCACGTCGTCGAAGGTGACGCGCACGTCCTCGGCCTCGACGGGCTTGGCCTTTCGCCCCAGGACGCCGCCGCCGAACGCCTCGCGCTGGCGCTTGAAGATCCAGTAGTAGAACGCGCCGAGCAGCAGCAGGGGCGCGAAGGAGAAGAGAAGGTTGGCGAGCAGGCCGCGCTGCTCGATCACCGGTGTCGCCCTGACGGTCGCACCCGACTCCTCGAGCGCCGCAAGCAGGTCGTCCTGGGCGAAGGTCGGCCGCTCGGTCACGAAGTCGGTGTAGGTGACCTCCTCCGCCCCCTCCTGCTGGCCGCGCAGAGTGGCGGGCTCCTCGAGGCGGCCCTCGATGCTGTCGCCGCGGGAGAAGATCTCTGCGACGTTGCCGTCCTCGACCTGGGTCAGGAACTCCGTGTAGGAGATCTCCACCGGCGCATCCAGCCCGTCTTGGAGGGTGAACAGCACGAAGATGACCGCGTAGACGAGCAGCAGGCGCAGGGCGATCGATCCCCACCGGGAGCCGTCGGGCTTCTTCGCACCGCCGCTGTCTGGCAGCCCCTCGGTGCGCCAGGGCTTGCTGTAGTCCTCGTCGGAGCGGGCGGCCGATCCCCGCTGCCCCGCCGTCCCGCTGCGCGGCGCCGCCCGAGTGCCGTTCTGCTCTGCCATCGTCCTCGAAGCCCGTGCTCGTCGCCCCTCCACCCCAGGAGCGGCCTACGCGTAGTTGAATGCCCAGCGATGAGGCGACCTGAACTTCACTTCCTGCCCGACCTCGACTTCCCGATCGAGGAGTGGCGGTTGGTCGAGCAGCGCGCCAACGGCCGCTTCCTGCCGCGCCTCGAGACCCTCTTCACGGTGGCCAACGGCTACCTCGGCCTGCGCGGCAACCACGAGGAGGGGCGCCCGGCCCACGAGCACACCACGCTGGTCGCCGGCTTCCACGAGACCTGGCCCATCGTGCACGCCGAGGACGCCTACGGCCTGGCCGAGATCGGCCAGACGATCATCAACGCGCCGGACACCAAGACCCTGCGCGTCTACATCGACGACGAGCCGCTCGACCTCTCCGTCGCCGTCGTCCGCGGCTACGAGCGCGCGCTCGACTTCAAGCGCGGGCTGCTCACCCGGCGCCTGGTCTGGGAGACGCCCTCGGGCAAGGAGGTCGAGGTCCGCTCCGAGCGCCTGGTCTCGGTTCGCTACCGGCACCTGGCGGCCTACAGCATCGAGGTCCGGGTGCTGAACGCCGATGCGCCGGTCGTCATCTCCTCCCAGATCGTGAACCGCCAGGACAGCCGCGCGCCCGGCGACCGCCCCGGCGAGTTCGACCCGCGCAAGGCCAAGACGCTGGATCACCGGGTTCTGGAGAACACGCTTCGGGAGCAGGACGGCGAGCACATGCTCCTCGGCTACCGCGCGGCCAACAGCGGCATGACGATCGTCGTGGCCGTCGACCACATGATCGAGTCCGCCTGCCCGTACCAGGTCACCTCGTCCCTGACCGCGGACCTCGGCAAGGTGTCCTACATCGTCGAGGCCGCGGCGGGCTCGCCGGTGCGGGTGACCAAGCTGGCGGCCTACCACACCTCGCGCAGCGTGCCGACAGCCGAGCTCTCGGACCGGGCCGGACGCGTCCTGCGGCGCGCGCGGACGCTCGGGCTGAACGGCCTGAAGGAGGCCCAGCGCGAGGACCTGGCCTCGTTCTGGTCGCGGGCCGACGTGATCATCGAGGGCGACCCGGAGGTGCAGCAGGCGGTTCGCTGGAACCTCTTCCAGCTGTTCCAGGCGGCCGTGCGGGCCGAGGGGACCGGCATCCCGGCCAAGGGGCTGAGCGGCCTCGGCTACGAAGGCCACTACTTCTGGGACATAGAGATCTTCGTCCTGCCGTTCCTGTGCTCGGTCGAGCCCCGGATCGCCAAGAACCTGCTGCGCTTCCGTCACAGCATGCTCGACAAGGCGCGCAAGCGGGCCCGCGAGCTGAACCAGGTCGGGGCCTCCTTCCCGTGGCGGACGATCAACGGCGATGAGGCCTCGGCCTACTACCAGGCCGGCACTGCGCAGTACCACCTGAACGCAGACATCGCCTACGCGATCAAGCGCTACGTGGACATCACCGGCGACGACGACGCCCTGGTCGAGTTCGGGGCCGAGGTCCTCGCCGAGACCGCGCGCCTGTGGGAGGACCTCGGCTTCTACGGCACCGACGGCCGCTTCCACCTGCACGCGGTCACGGGGCCCGACGAGTACACGACCGTCGTCAACGACAACGCCTACACGAACCTGATGGCGCGGCTGAACCTGAACTACGCCGCCACGGTTCTGGAGTGGCTGAGCGACACCCACCCGCACGCCTTCCGCGTCCTGTCGCGGGAGATCGATCTGCGCGAGGAGGAGATCGCAGCCTGGCGTCGTGCCGCCGAGGCGATGTTCGTCCCCTACGACGAGGAGCTCGGCATCAACCCGCAGGACTCGGAGTTCCTGGAGAAGGAGCCGTGGGACTTCGAGAACACCCCACCTGAGCGCTACCCCCTCCTGCTGCACTACCACCCGCTCGTCATCTACCGCCATCAGGTGATCAAGCAGGCCGACGTGGTGCTCGCGATGTTCCTGCTGGGCAACGAGTTCACGCTCGAGCAGAAGCGCCGCAACTTCGCGCTGTACGACCCGATCACCACCAGCGACTCGTCGCTGTCGCCGCCTGTGCACAGCATCATCGCCTGCGAGGTCGGCGAGCACGAGCGCGCCATGGAGCAGTTCCGCCTGGCCCTGTTCGTGGACCTGGCGGATGTCGGCCGCAACGTCGATCACGGCGTGCACATCGCCTCCACAGGTGGGACCTGGATGGCGCTGGTGTACGGGTTCGCGGGGATGCGCGACTTCGACGGCCACATCAGCTTCAACCCGGCGCTGCCCGAGGAGTGGACGCGCCTGGCCTTCGGCCTGCAGGTGCGGGGACGTGCGCTGCACGTCGACCTCACCCACGAGCGGCTCGCGCTGCGGCTGCGCCACGGCGCCGACCTCAGCGTCGGGGTCCGCGGGAGGGTGGTGACCGTGACGACCGAGCGCGTCACCGAGGTGAGCCTGATATGAGACCGGAGGTCGTGGATCTGGCCCGGTTCCAGGCGGTGCTGTTCGACCTGGACGGCGTCCTGACCGACACCGCGCGCGTGCACACCGCCGCCTGGAAGGAGACGTTCGACGACTTCCTGCGCGAGCGGGCGATCGACACGGGGCAGCCGTTCGTGCCGTTCGACCCGGACGCGGACTACAAGCGCTACGTCGACGGGATGCCGCGCTACGACGGCGTGCGCCGCTTCCTGAGCTCGCGCGGGATCGAGCTGCCGGAGGGCGAGCCCTCTGACCCCCCGACGGCCCTGACCGTCCACGGCCTCGGCAACCGCAAGAACGACCTCGTCACGGCCCTGTTCGACCGCGGCGGGATCGAGCCCTACCCCGGCTCGGTGCGGCTGGTCGAGCGTCTGCGCACCGCCGGTGTGGCCACGGCCGTGGTGTCGTCCAGCCGCAACTGCGTCGAGGCGCTGCGGGCGGCGGGCATCAGCCACCTCTTCGACGCGGTGGTTGATGGCGTGGTGGCCGCCGAGCTGGGGCTGCCGGGTAAGCCGGCACCGGACACCTTCCTCGAGGCGGCGCGCCGGCTGGGCGTGCCGGTGGATCGCGCGGTCGTGGTGGAGGACGCCATCTCCGGCGTCCAGGCGGGCCGGGCAGGCGGCTTCGCCCTGGTCGTCGGCGTGGACCGCGAGGGACAACCGGAACAGCTGGTCGCCGCCGGCGCCGACGTCGTCGTCGCGGACCTGGGCGAGCTCGTGCACTGACCTCGGACGCCTAGTCGATGCGGCGGCCGGTCACGAAGGTCGGGATGATGCGCAGGTAGACCGGATGGTCGCCGGGCGCCCACGGGTGCAGCGGCAGCTGGCGCAGCCGCGCGAGCTCGTCGGGGTCGGTCACCCGCTCGGCGCGGCCCTGCACCAGGACGCTCCAGCCCTCCCGCCAGGCGGGGTCGAAGTCGTCGACCTCGAAGGCGACGCGGTGCCCGATGGCGCGCTCGGCGATGAGCGAGTCGGGCTCGGTGCGCACGATGACGATCTCGCCGACCAGCCGGTAGTTCACCGGCATGATCAGCGGCTGGCCGTCGGCATCCGTCACGCCCAGCCGCCCTACGTGCACCGGGTGGCTGCGCAGCAGCGTCAGGCACTCCTGCGGGGAAAGGGCGGTCAGTCCGTCGAGTCGGGCGGGCATGGCCATCACCTCCGTACGTGTGAGGCCACAGTGGCAGGTTCGACCCGGTTCAGGCAGTGCTGAATGGGCCCTGGGGTGCGGGACCTTCGTCCCAACCACAGCTCGGATGTTGTTTTCGACGGACATGTCCGTCGAAAACAACATCCAACGGGGGGTTTGGCCGCCCGCGAAGGGCGCAGGGTCAGCGGCGCGCGCGGATCAGCGGCGGGCGGTGGCCGGAACCGCCGCCTCAAGCACGTCGACCTCGTCGAGGCAGGAGCCCGTGCCCCTGGCGACGGCCGTGACGGGCGCGTTCGCGATCCGCGCGGGCAGGCCGGTGGCCTGCTCGAGCCACGTGTCGATGCCGCGCAGCAGCGCACCGCCGCCCACAACCGTCATGCCGCGGGTGAGCAGGTCGGCCGCGAGCTCGGGCGGCGTGCGGTCGAGGGCAGAGCGGACCGCGGCGAGGATCTCCTCGGCCGGCTCGCGGATGGCCTCGCGCAGCTGCGCCGCGGTGACGAGGCGCTGGGCGGGCAGCCCGCTGCGCAGGTCGCGGCCGATGACCTGGGCCGCCAGCCCATCCGCGGGCACGAGACCTGCGATGGAGCGCTTGAGCTGCTCGGCCGTGCGCTCCCCGATCAGCAGCGAGCGCTCCGTCCGCAGCCACTCGATGATCGCCGCGTCCATGTCGTCGCCGCCGACCCGCACCGAGGCGCGCTCGACGACCCCGCCGAGCGAGATGATCGCCACCTCGCTGGCGCCACCGCCGATGTCGACGACCATGCTGGCGTCCTCCTCGGCGACCGGCAGCCC